>JBBRGB010000209.1:0-6370 GCA_038241095.1 Phycisphaerales bacterium | reverse complement strand
CATGTCGTTACCCAGGCCCGTCATGTCGGCGCGGAGGCCTTCGCTGAGGTATTGGTAGCCCTCGTAGCCGCCGCCCTCGAATTGGAAGGGCACGAGGTTGACCACTTCGTTGCGGCTGGCGGTTCGCGCCATGGCGGCCATGGCGCGTTGATGGGCTTGGGAACGGGCCGAGCCGGTGGCCATGGCGCGGGCGGGCGTGGGGGAATCCATGCCCGCTTGACGCTGAGCGCGGTTGGCCATGTCGCGGCTTTCGCTGGCGGCTTGGGTAATGGCCTGGCGGAAGGTGTTGAGATCGCCGACGGTTTGGATGCCCGGCGGATTGACGCTGGCTTGACCGTTGGCGTTATCGTTGTTGGCGCTGTTGTCGGGGTTG
Organism: Phycisphaerales bacterium; assembly: GCA_038241095.1. Taxonomy (GTDB): domain Bacteria; phylum Planctomycetota; class Phycisphaerae; order Phycisphaerales; family Phycisphaeraceae; genus JBBDMX01. The sequence goes on along the minus strand of JBBRGB010000209.1, from coordinate 5,997 downwards.
TTCTCTCCGCTGTTTTTGTCACCGTTGTTCTGGTTACCTTGCGGTGGGGCCTCCCCGCGCAGGGCCGCCGAGAGATCGGGCCGCTCAGGCGTACTGCCCCCGGCGTGCGCCATCGCTTCCTGTAACGTCGAACCTTGCAGCACCGCCATTTCCGCGGCCCGCGCCTGCTGATCGGCCTGGGCGGTCTGCTTCTCCAACTCCACCGCCGCTTCGTACAGCCCCGCGGCATCGGCCGGCTGCTTGCCCTGCGCCACGGCGGGCGGCTCGCCCACATCCGTCGCCGCCGAGGTGTCGTTCATCTTCTCCATGTCCAGCCCACCGGCGAGCCGCGCGGCGTCCCGCTGCAACGCTTGGGCCGTCCTGACCGCATCGCCAGTACGACTTTCCAGCGATCCGCCGGTGTTCTTGTTCCACTCGGCGTACTGCTTTTCCCAAGCCTTGGCCTGCTCGATGATTTCCGCGGCCTTGGCTTTGTAATCGGGGGTTTCCTCGGGCTTGCGCTCCGCTTGCCGCTCCATTTCCTCGACCTCGCGCAGAGCCTTGTAAGCCTCGGCCTTGAGTTCTTCTTTCTTCTCAGGCAAGCTCGGCTCACGGGTCACCTCGTGTGTCACCGACGCCATGCGCCGCATGGATTCGGCCAACCGTTCAAGCTGATGGGGCAGGACTTCGATTTCCTTGCGCTCTACCAAACGCTTGAGTGCCTTTTCGCGTTGCTCCATGATGGCCTTGCGGGCCTCGACGAGTTTTTCGACGTTGCGTTTGAGTTCATCGCGCCGCTGGGCCTCGGCCCGCTCCTTGAGCTTGTCCGCTTGCCGCTCCGTGAGTTTGAGCGATTGCCGGCGACGACTCTCCTGCTCTTTGCGCAGGATTTCGCGTTGCCCCACCTCTTCGGTGCGATCCCGCTCGGCCTGGCGGTCAAAAAGCATTTCCGTGCGACCCCACGGACGCAACGCCACCAGCGCCACCACATGCAGCAACAGCGACACCAGAATCAACAACGCAAACCAGTGACGCGAAAGAAAGCGGCGATTGAATATCAACATGGCTACTCCAGGCAACGGAAGAAAGTCTTGAGTCTTGAGTCTTGAGTTCAGAGCGGACGTTTGATGCCTTGTGTATCAACCCTCAAGACTCAAGACTCAGGACTCAAGACTATTCCCCCCCTCCCCTCAACGGTTATACCGACTGTCAAAGGTGCGGATGCCGATGTTGGTCATGCCGTTGAACTGCGCTAGGTCCAGCACCTGCACCACCTTGACAAACGGCGTCAGGTGGTCGGCATCCAGGCGAATCCGCCGCTGCGGGTCCGTCACCGCCACCTCGCGCAGACGATTGTGCATCTCATCGAGCGTCAGCGGCACGCCCTGCCAGTAAAAGTCACCCTCACGGCTAAGCCCCAGCACCAAGGCATCATCATCGGGCACCAACTTCACCGCTGAGTTGGACTCCGGCGGCGTGATGTCAATGTCCCGCTTCTCTTTTTTTAGCATCGTGGCGACAAGAAAAAAGATCAGCAGCAAAAACACCGCGTCAATCAGCGGCGACATCGCCACCTCCGGCTCCTCACTCTGATTCGATGACCGCAATCGCATCTGTTGTCCTTTAACTGATTCCGGCCGGGGCTAAAACCTTGAGTAACACGGATGAACACCGATGAACACAGATGAACACAGATGAACACGGATCAAGACAAAGCATCAAACATGCTGATGTCCGTTGTTCGTCATTCCACTTGGTCATTCATCAATCCCATTCATCCTGTATTTTCCCATCCGTGTTCATCTGTGACTATCTGTGTTCATCTGTGTAAAAAACAAAATCCACAAGCCCCCAACCATCACAACTTCCCATCCCGCACCCGCGAACGCACTTTTTCCAACCCGTGATGCTCCAGCACATCAAGCACATCAATGACCGTCTGGAACGGCGTCTCCTGTTCCACCACCAGTTCCACCGGCGTCTGAGGCCCGCGACTGCGGACCAAATCGTCAATCAAGGCCGGCACATCGGCCACCGGGGCAAAGCGGATGATGCCCACCTTGTCACGCCCAGCCTCACGAAAGACCCGGCCATCGACCGACAACCCCAGCATCACCGCATCAGAGCGAACCTCCTCGGCCACCGAAGCCGTCGGATCCGCCAGCGTCACCGGAATCTGCCGCTCCCAACGCTTGAACATGCTGGTGACGAGAAAAAAAATCAGCAGCAGAAACACGCAGTCGATCAGCGGCGAAAGCAGAATCGCCGGCGTCTCATCGTTCTTTTTGTTGCGTCGTATCCGCATGGGGGGGTTAGTCTTGAGTCTTGAGTCTTGAGTCTTGAGTCTTGAGTCTTGAGGAAATCTTGGGGCTTGGGGCTTGAGGCTTGGGGCTTAAGCAATCGAGTCTCTGGCTTTTTACTCAAGACTCAAGACTCAAGACTCACCTCTCAGCCTTTCCCCCCTTGAGGAACCAGGCATTGAATAGACGTTCGATGGCCTCTTCGAGTTCCTTGCCCACACGCTGGGTCTTACGCTTGAAAATGTGGTGCGTCAACAGGGCGGGCATCGCCAGGATCAGTCCCGCAGCCGTGGTGATCAGGGCCTTGGAAATCGACCCCGCCAACATCGAAGCCCCGCCCTCATCGCCGAAGACTTCGACAAGTTTGAAGGCCTCGATCATGCCGATCATCGTGCCCAAGAGTCCCAGCAAAGGCGCCAGGCCCGCGATCAACGAAATGCCCGCCAAGCGTTGCTCGGCGTCGAGTAATTCCCGCCCGGCAATGTCACCGGCACCCTGCATCAAGGCCTCGCGGTCGGCGTCCCGATGCTCCACGACAAAACGAATCACCCGGCCCAAGGTCGAGGGCTGGGCGTCGGCAGCCTTCACCACCCCCGCGAAATCACCTTTGGGAAACAGGGGCAGCACTTTCGTCACCAAACCTTCGGGCGTGAAACGGCTTTGCCGCAGCATGACCATGCGTTCAAAAATCATCGCCAAAAGACCGACCGACAAGGCCCCCAGGAACCACATCGTCGCGCCGCCTTGGCCCATTTCCTCAAACCAATCGACCCGCACCTTCTGCATGTCCGGCCCAAGGGGGTCGCCGACCAGTGTCGTGGTGTCAACTGGTTGCGAGGCGTCCGGGGGCGGGGCCACAACTTCCGGGGCCGGGGTTGCCGGGGCTTCCGGGGGTGTGCCGGCATCCTGCGCCAGCAGGCGCAACCCCGGCGGGGCCACCGCCAGCATCGCCACCACCACCGTCGAGAAAATCAACCATTTGAGCTTGTTCAAGTGAGTCATCCTATTGGGGGCTTGACTTACGGGGCCTTGACTTCCGGGGGGCTTTTCCACTTCGTTTTTAACGCCAAGGGGCGAAGGAAAGGCGAAGGACGCGAAGAAGGAAGAGTTAAGGATTATACCGAGAAACCACCACGCCTTTTTCTTTTGTATGCTTCGCCCCTTCGCCTCCCCTTCGCCCCTTCGCGTTGAAAACAAACTTTTCACTGACTTTAGAAAAAAACCCTTGACAACAATTCCCCCCGTGTTATGATTATACGCAGAATGAGATTTCATGTTCGTCGGCAATCATCGTAAACGGCGGCAATCTTCGCAAAGCGGAATCAACATGGCAGGTGTGGTCACAGCTTCGGACATCGCACGCAAGGTTGGGGTTTCCCAGCCCGTGGTTTCCGCCGCGCTGTCGGGCAAGATCGGCGGAAGCGTCCGCGTGGGCCGCAAAACCTCCCTGCGAATCCAAAAAGTCGCCCGCGATCTCGGCTACCGCACCAACCTCGCCGCCCGCGCCGTTTCCACCGGACGCTTCGGCTCCGTGGCCCTGGTCCTCAGCACCACCGGCGCTCACAGCACGCTCCACGGCGACCTCATCGCCGGCCTCCACGCCCAACTCGAAGAGGCCCGCACACACCTGATCGTGCTCAAAATGTCCGACGCCCAACTGACCGACCCGGATTACGCACCCCGCCTCTTGACCGAGGCCGGCAGCGACGGCCTGCTCATCGACTACACCCACGCCATTCCGCCCCGCATGATGGAGCTGATCGAGCGTCACCACATCCCCGCGGTCTGGATCAACTCCAAACACTCCGCCGATTGCGTGCATCCCGACGATGAAGGGGCCGGTTACGAAGCCACGCGGAAGTTGCTGGCCTTTGGGCATCGCCGCATCGCCTATGCCGAGTTCTGTTATCTGCCCGATGCCCACGGTCTGCATCCTGACGAGCCGCATTACAGCGTGTTGGATCGTCCCGCCGGTTACGCCCGCGCCATGCGGGAAGCGGGGCTTGAGCCGCGTATTGAAAAACGCTGCCCGCTGGCTGCCGGTGAGCTGGGGGATTTTCTCGCTTACGCCCGGGCCTTGCTCGCCGGCGACGCCACCCAGCGTCCCTCGGCCCTCTTGGGTTACGCTTCGGATCGCATGATTCCCTGTTTCACCGCCGCCATGATGGCGGGCTTGAAGGTGCCGGGGGATTTGTCCCTGGTGTCGATTGATTCCGATGCCGTGCCGTTTCTGGGCACGCTTTTTTCCACCCTGCTCTTGCCGCATGAGGCGGTGGGTCGGGCCGCGGGACGGATGATGCTGGAGAAACTGGATCATCCCGGCAAGCGGCTTCCGCCCGTGGCGGTGCCGTTTGCCTTTGAACCTGGTCAAACGCTGGCGGATGTTCCGTCGGCTTGATGTGAACCCGCCGCCCCCAACAAACAAAGGGCGGCAAACTCTCACTGTAGGAGCTTCGAAATGTACGCACGACTCACCGGACTCACCGCCTCACTGTCCCTCCTGGCCCTGACGTTGCCCACGTCCGCGGCGATCATCACCTCGGCCAGTACGCCGACGATGGACGCCTACGACGTTGGTAAGACGACGTTCAGCAACGCACGGAACAACAACGACGACGATGAAGTTCAAAAAGCCCCGGCGCAGCTTTTTACCACCGGCACGGCCTTGACTTCATACCTCATGCCTTCGTTTTCCTTACAGAACCGGAGTAACAATCCCTCAGGCATGTCCGGCGTGGTGTTCGAGATTCGAGACGGTTCATGGAATAAGATCGCTTCACAAACATTCACAATTCCGACACTCAGCGCCAACAACAACTGGATTACCGCGACCTTCGATAACTTGACATGGGCCAGCCCGGCAATGGAAACCCAATACAAGGACGCGGGAACGGGCTATGTGAAACTCGCCGCCAATACAACTTATATCGTTGACATCTTCAAATCGGGGGCATATCTGCTCGTGTGGCAGAATTCCAATGAAAACACTGTTCCGAACACCTCAGTGTGGTCCAATGGCGGCCATTACACGGCCGATCAAGGACGTGATCGTCTGTTCGTCGCCAATCTGGCGGCGGTTCCCGAGCCCGCCTCGCTGGCGCTCTTGGCCCTGGGTGGCCTGTGCATGATTCCCCGGCGCAACCGCCGGCATGCGTGAGTTTCTTGTGACCTCCTTCCCGTCGGCGACGCCCACCTGCGTCGCCGACGCTTGCTTCGCTTCAGAGCCGAAGGGCGTAAGCCCTCGGACGATCCAGCCTGTGCGTGCATTCGTGGGCGCGTGAACTTCCACCGGGGGCTTACTCCCCGCGGCTCTGACAAACCGGGAACCATCTGGGAACCCCACCTCATGCGACAGCGAAAAACCGCTTTCACCCTCATCGAACTGTTGGTGGTGATTTCCATCATCGCGCTGCTCATCGCTCTGCTGTTGCCAGCCTTGGGGGCCGCTCGGGGCGCGGCGCGTACAATCCTGTGCGTTGCCAATCAACGCCAAGTTGGCTTGTGTTATGGCTACTATGCCAACGAGCACAAGGACGTCATCCTACCCAAGGTTTATTATTGGAGCGCCACTAACGGCGGACGATGGTCCCATCGTCTCGCACTGGACTACTTTTCCGGTCAATTTACTGGGGATCTGTCCAACCTTACCCGACGACAGTTGGGCAAGGACCCATACACCTGCCCCGAAGACGCTTTTTCGCTTAAAACCAAAACGGTG
>JBBRGB010000208.1:0-6459 GCA_038241095.1 Phycisphaerales bacterium | reverse complement strand
CGGCGTGGGCTTCTACACCAGCCGAGGGTTCCAGAGCGTCTTTACCTGGGACTGTGCCGTCGATGGCAACTACATGGCCCATTCGGTGGGCGACAACTGCATGTTCGAGAGTTTTGACGGGGGCAAGTCCTGGGCCATGCGCACCAAGCCGGGCGTGCGAATCACCTCGCGGAGCAACTCGGTGGCAATCGCGCAAGGTGCTGATTCGCCCATCGTGCTGGCGCACATTGCCGTGGGCTGGGGCGCTGACGCCGAGACGGGCACACTCTGGGCCAAGCGGTTGTCGGCGGGCTTGATGCGGGCGGAGTGGCCATCCCCGGCGAGCCAGTCCAAGGTTCCCTGGTGCCGCAGGCTCGAGAGGTTGTGGAGGGTGGTCTTGAGGTGGCCGGTGCGTCCCTCGGTGAAGTCGATGAGCACCATGGTGCGTGAGGGCGAGACCAGGGCGGAGCTTTTTTTGTAATCGCGCCAGAAGCCGACGCCGGGGGTTCCCATGGCCGGGAGTTCTTCATTCATGCCGTAGGAATGGTGGGTCGGTTCGGTGTCCACGGCTCCGACGAAACTCTTTTCGGAATCGGGGCACTTGAAGATGGTGCTCTTGAAGCCGTCGAAATCCCAAGTCTTGCCCTCGTAGAGGTAGGGGAAGAGCGAGGTGCCGTTCCACAACAGCCAGTTGGCGTTGTTGGGCACCATGGAATTGGGTTCGCAGGTGGCGGGCCAGATGTATTTGTTGTCTTGGCCGTAGGTGTGCAGTGCGACGCCGAGTTGCTTGAGGTTGGACTGGCAGGCGATCTGCCGAGCCGTGGCGCGGGCGCTGCCCAAGGCTGGGAGAAGCATGGCGATGAGCAGGGCGATGATGCTGATGACCACCAGCAGTTAGATGAGAGTGAATCCGTTCTTGGACCGCGTCATGATGTTAGCTCCTGTTGCCAGGTTCGGGATTGGGACTCGCGGCGTGACGTTCATGCCGCGGATGTTTTTTGAGTCACGGATCATTGATGCCGATCCTCCAATCATTGTGGCGGGCATCAAGACCTGACGCCACGTCTTCCATCACCGGCAACTGCGGTATTGCAATATGGATTGAGCCTTGTCAGAGTATTTTTCAAACAACGCAAAAAATGTTTCTCCACCTCCGTCAAAGCCAACCAATGAATCTGTAAGTTGCGGTCACAAAGCAACATGCGCAATATCGAGCGGGGAGCGATTCCTTCTTTTCAACCGCGGCGTGATTCGGTTGCCCGATCGCCCACGCTGTTGCGAATGACCAGCGACGGCGGAATGAAGATGCTGTAAACGCGGGTGTCCTGACCTTTGATGATGCGTTGCAGGCGGCGAACGGCGCGGGAACTGATGTCCTCGATGCCCCCGTCCACTACGGTCAGTGACGGTTCGAGCATGGCGAAGGCCGGCAGGTCGCCACCGAGGCCCAGGATCGACATGTCCTGGCCGATCTGTTTGCCCGAGGCCTTGACGGCGCGGTAAATGCCCAGGGTGACGTGCGGGTCCACGCCGATGATGGCCGTGAGCTCGGGATGCTCTTTCATCAAGCGGTTGGCGGCTTCTTCGCCCATGGCCCAAGGGGCTTCGCTGTCCAACACCCCGCCGGCGACGGAGGTGGTGGCCAATTGGGAAAAGCTCAGTCCGGCGCGGGTCAAGGCCATGGCCGCCCCATCGCGGATTTCGGTGTTGGTCGGAGCGTCGGCGGTGGCATCGACAAAACCAATGTGCCGATGACCCCGCGAAAGAAGATGGTCGAAGCCCATGCGGCCCATCTCCACGCCATCGACCACCACGGCGTTGGTTCCCTCGGGGTCCAGCGCCATGACCACCTGCACGCAGGGCACGCCGCGTTGACCGAGTTGCGTCAGTGCCTTGGCGTGTTCCAAGAGCCGGGGCGGATAGACCAGCACCCCAGCCACGGTGGTCAGATCGAGTTGGCCCAAGACGTTAATTTCATCGGTGTAGTCGGCATCGGCGGAGTGGATGACCAAGTGGTAACCCGAGCCACGCAGCGCCTTGCGCACGCCGTGAATGACTTGGATCATCTGCTCGTGTTCGATCAGTGGCAGCACCAGCGCGATTTCCCGCACCAGTCCGCGGGGCTTGGCGATGAACACTCCCCGTCGCGGCGCGGCGGAAAGATAACCCTCGGCCACCAAGGTGTTGAGCGCTTGCTTGACGATGCCCAGCGAAACGCCCAAGTGACTGGCGATTTCACGCATGCTCGGCAGCTTTTCACCCGGCACCGCCTCACCGCTGTTGATTTCGTTTCGCAGATGATCCTGAATCTGACGGACGATGGGGACATCCGCCTTGGCGTCGATTTGGAAAGCCTTGAACATGATGCGAGTATAACCCCGCGCCAGCTTCGACCCGCTCTGTGTCATGCTGGATTCGCCTTTTGCACAGCGCCACTTCCCAAACCGGGGCCATCTGTGTTATAACAGATTGGATAAAACTCATGCCCACCATCCACATCATTCTCAACGCCCACCTCGACCCGGTTTGGCTCTGGCCTTGGCAGGCGGGGTTGGACGCCGCCCTGGCGACCTGCCGCAGCGCTTGCGAGCGATTGGAGCGTCACCCGGACATCTTCTTCACCCGCGGCGAGGCCTGGGTGTACGACCAAATCCAACGGGCCGACCCCGCGCTTTTTGCCCGCATCAAGCGCCACGTGGCCTCGGGGCAATGGAACGCGGTGGGGGGGTGGTGGATTCAACCCGATTGCAACTTGCCCAGCGGTTTCGCCATGCGCAGGCAGATCGAACTGGGGCGGGACTATTTCATGGGGGAGTTCGGCTCGTTTCCCGAGGTGGCCTACAACGTGGATTCTTTTGGCCATGCCGCGGCCCTGCCCACGTTGCTGCGTCAGGCGGGGCAGACCTGTTATGTAATGATGCGGCCGGGCGACCAAGAGATGGCTTTGCCGGCGCGGGTGTTTCGCTGGCGCGAGCGCGACGGATCGCCGGAGGTGACGACCTTCCGCATCGCCGGGGCCTACCTGAACCGCTCGCCCGACCCCATCGAGCATGTGCGGGCTTGCGTGACGGAATTGCCTCAGGGGATCAACGACACCATGTGCTTCATGGGCATCGGCGATCACGGGGGCGGGCCTAGCGAGCGTTTGATCCAATGGGTGCGCGATCATGCCGACGCCGTCGAAGGTTGGCGGATGGTTTTCTCCACGCCGCAGCGTTTTTTCCAGGCCATCGCGCCCCAATTCGCCTCGCTGCCCGTGGTCACCGGCGAGTTGCAGCCTCACGCCATCGGATGCTACAGCGTCTATCGCAGTGTGAAGACTGGCCTGCGGGCCGCGGAGCACGCGGTGGTTCAGGCCCAAGCGGCCTTGGAGGCCGACCCCGCGCCGGACGTGGAGGCCCCGGCAATGTTACGGCAAGCCTGGCGCGATGTCTGCTTCCATCAGTTTCACGACACCTTGGGCGGCACCTGCATTGCCTCGGCTTATGCCCAGGTACTCGATCAATTGGGCCGGGCCCGCGCCAATGCCGACGAACTGATCCAGACCAGCCTGCGGCGACAACTCAACGCGCTCTGTGATGATCCGCGGCAACGGCTGGTCTTTTTCAACCCCTCGCAAGAGCCGTTTGACGACTTTGTGGAAGCGGAGCCTTGGCTGGAATGGAAACAGTGGGGCGATCATTGGCGCTTGGTGGATGAGGCTGGCGCGGTGATCCCGCATCAGCGCCTGGGCAGCGAAGCCGAGTCCTTCACCATTGCCCGGCTGCTTCTGTCGCTGAAAATCGCGCCCGGTGGCTTGCGCGTGCTGCATCTGGATGAAGCATCGCCCGCAGCGGAAGTGGCCAACCCCGCTAAGCCCCAAGACGTGGCGGCGGACCCGCCTAAAACCCTTGAGGGGCTTGGCACTGGCCTGCGCTTTAAGGGGCATCAGCCGATCCTTAAGCTCGACGATCTGGAACTGCAACCCGGTTTCCATCTCATCGAGGACGCCACGGATACTTGGTCGCATGGCAGCGACCGATACGGGCAAGAGCCGGTCGCCACCGCGAAATGGGAGCCGCCCCTTGCGGTGGACGATGGCCCGGTGATGGCCTCGATGATCCAAGTTGGCCGCATCGGCGAGAGTCGCCTTGACGCCGAGTGGCGAGCGTATCGTCAAGCCGCGTTTGTTGAGCTTCGTCTGCGGGTGCTGTGGGTGGAGCGACTCAAGGCGCTCAAATGGGTTTGCCCATTGCCCGCCGAGGTGGTGGAGCGGGTCGATGGCACGATGGCCGGTTGCACGCCTCGCCAGCCCGATGGCTTGGAAAAACCGCTGCAAAACTGGACCTTGCTGACGCTGAGTGATGGCCGGAAACTGGGCGTGGTCTGCCCCGAGGTCTTCGCCTTGGATGTTACCCCCCGCCAGTTGCGGCTGACCCTTCTGCGCGGCCCCGTGATCGCCAATCACGAACCGACGCCTCCCACCGGGCCACGTCGTCAATACACCGACCAGGGTTCGCACACGTTCCGACTTCGCTTCTTTGCCAACGGCGCGGCCACGCCTGAAAATCTTCAACGACACGCCACGCAATGCCAACGCCCGCCGATCTTCGCCGACCTCACCCGTGGCATGAAACATTGGCCCCGTGAAGACTGACACGCAGGATGCCACCCATGAATCAACTGCTCCTTGGTCTTGACATCGGTGGCACCAAGTGCGCCGCTTTGGTGGGCACCAGCCAAGGTGAGGTGCTTGATCGCCGCGCCTGGCCTTCGGAGGCGCAACAAGGCCCGGAGATGATGCTGCAAACCATCGTGGAGCATGCGCGTGACTTGCTCTTTGAACATCCGAAAGTGGTCGGCGTGGGAGTGGCCATCGGCGGGCCGCTGGATTGCGCGAAGGGCGTCATCCACTCACCGCCCAATCTGCCGGGGTGGGACGGCATCGAACTCAAGGCGCTACTGGCCAATGCCCTGGGGCTGCCGGTGAGGGTGGAACACGACGCGGCCGCGTGTGCCTTGGCCGAGACACGATGGGGACTCGGTCGTGAACTGGGCGACTCCCCGACGCTCATCTACCTGACCTGTGGCACCGGCTTTGGCGCGGGGTTGATTCTCCACGACAAAGTCTGGCATGGCCGCAACGGTCAGACTCCTGAAATCGGTCACATACGCTTGAGTGAGGATGGCCCGGTGGCGTTTGGCAAGAAGGGGAGTGCCGAGGCCTTTTGCGCCGGGGCCAGCCTGCCCCGCATCGCCGCTTGGCGCTATCCCGAACGCTGGAAAGATCATCCTCCCCAAGGCCCGCAACTCAATGATCTTTGGAAAGCCGGCGACGCCGAAGCCACTGCGGTCGTCGAACTCCACGCCGCCATGACCGGCCGCGTCTGCGCCATCCTCGCCGACTTGCTGATTCCCGATGCCATCGTGCTGGGCAGTCTGGCGATGCACCTGGGCTTCGACTGGCTGACACTGGTGCGACAGACCTTCATAGACGAGGCCTTGCCCGCCAACGCGGCGGCCTGCCGACTCGAACCCAGCCAACTCGGCCAACGCCTCCAGGATCTTTCTTCGCTGGCGGTGGCCTTGACACCTTGAACCGAAAAAGGGGACATCCACAATTTCAACTTCGTTGTCATTCGAATGACCCCAACGCCAAGGAAATTGTGGATGTCCCCTTTTTCTTCCAACTCGGAAAGGAAAGCCCATGAAACGCTGGTACCCGATTTTGCTGACGGTACTCTGCATCCTGACGGGCGGGGCCAAGGCTGCCGAGATGGAGCGACGGGTTGATTTGGGTGATCCGTTTGGCCCACTGAAGCTCATTGATGAGATCAATTGCGCCCAGGCCGATGATCCGCATGAACGGTTGCAATATCCGACCGATGGCAGTCGAGTGGCCACTCTGTTGGGCCGTCCCTGTCGCGTCTTGCCCGCCGAGGGAGGCCCCAAGTATTTCGCCTATCGCATCGGGCGAGACAAAGGACTCAAGGCCGGCAAAGCCTACGTCTTGGCGCTGGAATATCCCGAAGACCAGTCCCGAACCATCTACGTCAGCAACCGCGGCTGCGAGACCAACCTCGGCTTCGCCACCGGGCAGGCCTTGGGTGACACCATTTACGGCTACACCAACAACAATCTTGAATCGCTCAAGTTCCCCTTGTCGGGTGAATATCGCCTCTGGACGCAGTTGTTCACCCTCCACGACCGCCTGCCGGGCATCGAGGGCATTCGTGATTCAGGTCCACGGCCCGACACGGCTGCGGACGGTTTCTGGGTGGTCATCGCCCAGCCCGCTGGCGACGACATGCCCGCCTCGGCTGGCGCGGCGATTGCCACGATCCGTCTCTTTGAAGCGCCGCCGGATGAGACCCTCAAAGCCCGGTACGAACCGCTGCCCAAAGGTTTGCCCAAGCGCCATATTTTCTGGCGTGAGGAAATGTCCGACAACGTCATCATGAACCAGCCGGGGGGCATGATCGACCCCTTGGACTGGTACCG
>JBBRGB010000207.1:0-6472 GCA_038241095.1 Phycisphaerales bacterium | reverse complement strand
GGTTGCCAGGACGAATGATGTCTTTCCGCGTGGCGGCTTGGAGAACGTCTGTGGAGCGCAACGCGGTGATGCCCCACAGCGCGGTGGCGGTAGCGGCGATGAAACCCCGGCGTGACAGCCCGGCCGCGGATTGTTGCTCTGATTCATCCATGCGAATTGCCCCTGATTGCGATTGGTGGTTAACAAAACCCCGTTGCCTCGCTGACGAAGTTCCCCACGCAATTGTTTTAGGCACGATGGCCATGCCAAGTCAAGGGAAAAATGATGTTAAAGATGCCGCGCGGCAAACGGAAAATTCGCCTTGTAAACAACGGATGCCACGATGCCCGTCAAGGGTCACCGTGGCATCCGCCACAAGCTTGCGGGAGGTTGTCACCGACGCCGGCGTGATATCAACGTGCCGCCCAAGAGCGCCAGCATGGCCAAGCTGGCGGGTTCGGGGATGGGGACGGGAGTATATTCGTAGGTGAGCGTGACATCAGCGCCTTCGAGGAGCATGGTCAGGTCGGCGTAGGTGTCGGAGGCCTCGAGGTTGTCGATATCGAAAAGCGATGCTTCGGATGGGATGGCGAGGTAACCACCGACGGTGGTTACCGAACCCAAGCCGATGAAGTCAGCCAGTGTGACCGAACTGGTGATGTCTTGCGGGCCGCTGAATGTGCCGTTGTTGGAGTTAGTACCGCTGGGCGAATCGCCTGGAGCGGCCGAGGCGATGGCGTTGGGTGATTCGCTGACGTCGAGCAGGACGCCGGTGACGCCACCGCCCTGGTCGTAGCCGATGAAGAACTGCACAAAATCGATTTGGAAATCGATGGAACTCGGCAATCCTCCATCCAACGGGGCATTGCTCGACAGATCAATTTGCCACGACCAGTTGGCTGAGACGTCCAAAGTGATCTTGGTAAGGGTGCCCAAGGCTGGATCAAACTGTGCCAAGCCGGTGACAGGCTGGGATGGCACGCTGAAGCCGTTGCCGCCGAGAGGGTCGGAGGCAACGTAAGAGTTGCCATCGGACACACTGTCAAACGAGCCGGTGGTGGAGATGGTGTCGGCCTGCACCCAGGCGGAGCCGACCAGCGATGCCACGACGGTGGCCACGAGCGAAGCGCGATTGATCATCATCTTTCTCCAGTGATAAGAGTAATACAACTTGCGATTGACGACGCATCGATTTGTTACACGTTTTTACCGACGCCTGCGGGCGACCAAGGTGATGCCCAAGAGCGCCAGCATGGCGAGGCTGGTGGGTTCGGGGATGACGCCGACGATGTAGGTGCTGTTGTGGTCGAGGACTGCCCAGACCCGGTTGTTGGCGATATCGACGCCGTAGGTCGAAAGCTCCGCCGCCGAGCCGCTCAACGTTGCCAGGTACGCGGCATAGGAGCCGTCGAAGAACACCCCACCCGCCCCGTTGTCACTGTTGAGGAGGATGGATTCCTTCCACACGCTGCCATCCTGCACCAGCACGCGGAGGCTTTTTTCGTTGAACCCGCCGGGCAACTGGCTGTCCAAGTAGGCCATTTGCAGGACATGGAGGTCCGGGGCGATGGAGAAGGCGATTTCCACCGCGTCACCGAAGGTGGCGGCATTGGACAGGCCGGGGTTGGCGATGAACATGGCCGCAACGCTTTGGCTGGAGGTCGATACACCGTCGATGATGGCGGCACCGGTGTTGCCGTTGCTCACGCCGATCATGGCGTCGCCGAAGTTCTGCCCGCTGGAGACCGGGGCGCTGACGCTGCTTTGGGCCGTGACGGTGTGCTCCAAGTCCCAAGTCATCGAGGCCACGGGCAATGCGCCGTTCAAATAACCCGTCTGGGCGTTGGGGCTGTCATCGGTCATGCGGAAGTCGAGCGTATAGCTGCCAGTGTGCAGCCCGGCGACCGCGCCAAGGTCGTTGAAGCCGACGGTGGAGACGGCATCGTCGCCAGCGTAGATCACATCATTGGTCAGCAGGTCGCCGGAGATGATGAAGCCCGCGCCGTTGAGCATCGCGCCGGTGACGTGCAGCGAAGCACGGCGTGCCCCGGCGTGCGGGCCAGCGGCGGCGTTGGAGATCGTCAGGCTGTCGCCGACGTTCAACGTCGTGCCGCTGTTGTCAGTGATGTCGGGAGCGTCGTAGAGGACATAATGCAGATCGACGGTTTCATCCTGGTCGCTGGAGTTCTGGTTGTTGACGATGGTGGCCGTGCCGTTGTATTCGCCCGATGGCAGGCTGGTATCGAGGTAACCGTTCGCGCCGGGATCGTTGACCTGGCCAGCTTGGATAAAGACATTGGACTGGTCTCCTCCGATGCCGTCCAGGAAATCGCCTTGGAGCACGACGCTGTAGGAGGTGTCTTCGCCGCTGTTGTTGCGCACTGCGAAGTTCAGGCCGTGGCTACCAGGGTTGCTGGACCCGGTCAGCAGGGAGTTGGAGCCCAGACCGGCAAGGCCCGAGCTGTAAGAACCGTCGTTGTTCATGTAAACGGGTTCGATATCGGAGTTGCCGCCGCCACCACCACCACCACCGCCGCCGTTGTTGCCGCCGTCGATGCTGAGGTTGTCGATGGCGAACTCGCCGGAGGAGCCGGTGTTGATCTGGGCGACGGGACTGAGGTCGATGGAAACGCTTTGGATGTCATTGAGACCCAAGCCCGCGGCGCTGAAGCTAGCGAAGCCTTCGTAGCCGTCAAACCCGCCGAAGACCTGCCCGGCATAGAAGGAATTGAGATTTACGGTGTGGTAGGCCGAATTGAGACTGCTGTCGGAAACATAAAGGTCCAAGTAATCCTGGGCGTGTTGATTTTGCGAAGCCCAAGCGAAGTTGAAGCTCAAGGTCTGCGGCGCGCCACCGTCGCGGTTGCCGAAGTAAAGATAAACCTCGGCGTTGCCATCGGTGGGGTTGCCCCACAAGGCTGGGTTGCCGGCGGCGAAGTTGCTGGCGTTGCCCGCAGCTTGAAAGTTGGTGTCGATGAAAACCGTATTACCCGTGTAGTTCTCAATGCTCGTGCCACCGGGCGAGCCATCGGGCAACTCAAAGTAATCACCGTTGAGGGTCTGACTGGGCAGGGTAAAGCCATCGATCGATGGATTGAAGGTCACAAAAAACGGGTTGTTCGCCAGCGCCGCGCCGCTGAGACTTCCGCCCACCACCGCCATCGTTGCCCACTGTTTGAAGGTCAACATGTCCGTTCTCCCATCGTGAAAAAATTGGGCATCAGTAAAAACCGACCGGTTTCCATTCCGTGCCCACGATGATGAGCATACCAAGTAGGATTGAAAAATAAAAGAGGTAAGTCAAGAATTAACAACAGATTATATTAAGATATGAAGATAGTTTTTACTTCTGTTTGTTGATCGCCAAGGATTTTTAGCTGCGGGCATCAGCCCGCATGACGCGGGGTGAAGATGACAAGGTGACACGGTGATGGGGTGATGGGGTGATGGGGTGATAAAAACGGAGTACAAGCCCACAGATGAAACCGCGGCTCTGGCGGTTTCTTCTGTGGGATGTGGAGCCCCGTGCCACGATCATTTACTTGCGATGCTTGTAAAACCGGTGGTTGCCCAAGGTCATCACCGGCTCCAACTGGCGAAAGTAGGCTTCACCGCCACGAATGCCCACCACACGGTAGGCGATGATCTGGGGATTGCCCCGACCATCCAGAGCACTGCCCGCGGCCTGCAACGACTCCCGCCAACGCCGCTTTTGCAAGCCGTTCATCTTCCCCGGCGTGTCGCTCAGTCGCCACAACCGGCTACGGGTGGTCACGGCCGTGAAGGCATCCTTCTGATGCACCACGGTTTCCAAATCATCGGGAAAGGCCTTGTCCCCCACCCGATTCAACACCGTGCGGGCAATGGCAATCTTGGCGGGCATCGGTTCATAGGTCCCCTCGGCAAAGACCACCCGCGCCAGCAAGCGCTGTTGCGGATCGAGGCTTTCATCTTCCTTGGCGTCGGCATCCTCCCCGCCCCACATCGCCAGCAATATCCCCGTCACGGCCAGGATCACCGCGGCCAGCGCCACCCCGCGCCATCGCTTGGGCCTTGAAAAGTCCATGCCCGATCATAGCCTCCGCCTCACCGGTGGCCTGTTGGGGATGGTTCCAAGCATTGTCCGAATCTTCCGCGGCGTGGTCGGCAGGCCACGTCGGTCCTCCCGCGACTCCAAGTCGCCCCATTGATGGACGATGCATCCGTGATCAGACGACTCTGATATCTTCACGAGCATGATCGGACAATCCATGCGGCGTGGTCATCACATCATCTTGATCCAAAGCGACAGCATGGATGGCCGGGCCATGGGATGCGCGGGACATCCGGCGGCGGTGACGCCGAATATCGACCGCTTGGCAGAGCGGGGCACAATCTTCGAGACCGCCTACTGCAACTCACCACAATGTTGTCCCAGTCGTTCGAGCATGTGGAGCGGCCAGCACGTTCATCGTTGCCGGGGGTGGAACAATTACAAAGGGCTGGAGGCGGGCGATCGAACCTTCGTCGATGATCTCGCCGAAGCGGGATATCAGACGAGCATCTTGGGCCGAACGGATCATCTTTCGGGTCGGCACTCCCTTTGGAATCGCGTCGATGCGTGGATTCGCCACGCCGACATTGATTTGCCGCGCACGGCCGCGCCCGATGTGAAGGTGTCCGATTCGGAATCGCCCGAAACGCATGGTGGGGACTGGCGGACGGCGCGGCTGGCGGTGGAACGGCTTGGTGCCATGCGGCAAGGTGATCCACCCCAACAATGACCCCGGCGACACATGGAACCCGGCCGGGCTGTACCTGCGCGCGATCAACGGCCCGGCGACGGCGCACCATCGGTTGTTCCGCTTGTCGCTGCACGATGAAGCCGGGGTGGAGTTGCCTGCGGAAGTTCAGATCGAACCGACTCACCTGACCCTGCACGCTCAAGGCGGACACGCGGAGTTTTGTCTGCCTGACGCCGAGAGCCTGCGCATCCGCGCCGAGGGGGTAACGCCTTAAGTTTGCACACATCTTTTCCGCGCGACCGATCGTGATGGTTTTCACCCCGAGGGGGTGGCGGAATGTAGCCACGGGTGAAGCGAAGCGCAACCCGTGGTCATCGTCGATCGTGCATCCCGCCCCGGCGGGGCGGAGGAATCGCGGGATCCCCAGTCCGTCGCCCCTGCCGGGGCGGCGATGGCGACTCAGCCACGCAAAGGTCCGTTCTACGACCCACCGCCTGGGCAGTACCTTGAATCCAACAACATCGTCGCCGCGTTTGACGATCTCCAGAAGCCACCCGCACATTTCTTTGGTCCACTCGATGAGCTTGCCGCCATAGCCACCGTCGGCCCAGATCCGTTGCAGCCGCCGCCTGTCTGGGCGACATCAACGACACGCTGGCGTTGGCCGGCGATTCGACCTTCACCAACAAGGCCGCGGGGACGGGCGAAGGCTACACCGTTTCGTTTAACACCACCGGCCTAGGCCTGTTTAGCGCCACCTACACCTTCGCGTTGTCAGATCAGAACTTGAACGGAGCCTCGGCCCCGGGCAGCAAACTGTTGACCTTGACGGTGATGGGCCGCGGCTAAAAGATGATCCATTCCCCGTTCCAACCCCGCCTAGTACTTCATGGCAGCTCAATCGTTGGATAGAGTTTGCGTAGTTTGATCCGTGCGTCGGTGGTGGTGAATTGCCAGCGGACAGCGACTTTGGCCTCGTTGCGTTGTCGCTGCCAGGCCGTGACCTCTCGGGTCAACGCTTCCTGATCGGGGATGCGGCGGTCCAGACACTGGCGGGCCAGCACGCTTAATTCCATCTCGGCCACGTTGAGCCAACTGCCGTGCCGGGGCGTGTAGTGCCACTCGAAGCGCTGGGCCAGCCGCCTCGCTTCGGCCGGCTCGAACGCCTCGTAGAACGCTGCGGGGCTGTGGGTGATCAGGTTGTCGCAGACCAGCACGATCTTCTCCGCCTCCGGGTATCGTTCGTCGGCCAGTTGCTTCATGAAGTGGGCGAAGTCGATGCTCGTCTTGCGGGTCGTCACCTCAACGTACCGCCTGCCGACCAGCGGCTCGAAGGCCATGAACAGGTTCGCCGTCCCGTGGCGTTTGTACTCGCTGTCGTGACGCGCTGGCTTGCCCGGACGCACTGGCAAAGGCTCACGCACCTCGCCGATCAATTGCTTGCCGCCCTCGTCCACGCACACCACCGGCCGCGCCGGATCGTAAGGCTTTTCATAGACATCCAGCACATCCTCCATCGGTGCGACGAACGCGGCGCTGGCCTTGGGCGGCATCACCCACTGCTGCTTGAGCCACGGCTTGATCTCGTTTTTTTGAGCGTCCGCCACACCGTCGCCGGGTCGATCGACTCCACGACTTCCAACTCGACGAGCTTGTCGGCCAGCAGCTTCATCGTCCAGCGGCTGCGGCCCTCGGGCGCTTCGGAGCACGCCACCGCGATCAGCTGCGCTTCCTGCTTCCCGTCGAGCTTGCGGTATTGCCGACCCGTC
>JBBRGB010000206.1:0-6475 GCA_038241095.1 Phycisphaerales bacterium | reverse complement strand
CTGAAGTTGCTCCCGTTAAAGGATCACTTCCGGGGGAGGCGATGGATGCCAAGGCGATGGCGGCGAAGGTCAAGGAGGCCAAGCGAGCGGTGAAGCAGGCCAAGAAGAAGTTCGACCCGTTGCAGGAGAGCTTTGCGCGGGAGTTGAAGGATCGTTGGTTGGAAGCGGTGATGGCGCAGCCGGGGCTGATCGCCCCCGGCAGAGAGAAGTACGCGGTGGGACGGATGCTGGCGCAAGCGAGCGATGCGGAGCATGGCCATGCGCGACCCGCGGGGGTCATCGTGGAGCGGGGGGGGCGCGGGGGGCGGGAGGTTGTGGAAGTGGTTGAGGCGCGGGAAGTGAAGCGCTTGGCGGCGTGACCTTGGTCATCCCCGAACCGGCGAGCCTCGCGCTGCTGGGCTTGGGCGGCTTAGTGCTGCTGCCTCGGCGGCGCGTCGTGTGATTTAGACGAAGCCTTCCGCGTTGGGCCGACGTCGCATTTGGGCGGCGTCGGCCTACGGGGAAAAGGGGGCCGGGGGGGGCGGTTAGGAAGGGGAGGATGGTTTCGACTGGAGTTGCCATGATGCATCGCATGCGAACCAAAGCCTTCGCGCTCATTGAACTACTGGTGGTCATCAGCATCATTGCATTGCTGATCGCCATGCTGCTGCCGGCGTTGGGTCAAGCCCGTCAGGCGGCTGCGACGGTGCAATGCGCCCGCAACATTCGCCAGATCGGCATGGCGCTGACGATGTACGCCAACGAGAACAAGGGGATGCTGCCGCACAAGGGTTGGCCCCCGATGGTGATGGAGTATCTGGACTTTTCCGCCAGTTAAGCCGACGGGTTTCCGCTGGCCTGCGCCGAACGCAAGTTCACCAAGCGCTCGACCTTCGAGAGCAACATCACCGTGAACAACGGCGGCATGGGTGGACAGGTGGACACCGATGGCGACGGCACCAAGGACTCCTGGAAGCTGAATCTTTTCAGCAACATCATCAACCCGGGGGAGAAGGTTTTCATTTTCGACGCCCGCTGGGCCGGCATCAGCACCCAATGGGCCAGCACCTATGCCACCATGGCGGGCAGGCCGCACACGGGCGGTGAAAGCGGCGCTTCTGAAGACTTGGTGGACTTCCGCCACAGTTCATCCGGCGCGCCGAACAACGTGGCTTCGCACGTCGGCGACCACGCGGGCCAAGCCAACATCCTCCTGCATGACCTGCATGTGGGGCGGTACCGCTACCAAGAACTTTACCAAACCTACGGCTTTGCCAACTGGCAGGCACGCGATGCCCAGCGGGATCGTTTCTGGGACGTCACGATGCGATAACGTGATTCATTACACCAAACACCTTATTGACCAGTACGGGTGTGGCCACACTCCCCCGCGTGGGGGAAGGGTCGGCCTCACTCAGTCGAACCGGAGTCTTCCATGAAGTTTCGCTTTGCCCAGTGCCTTTTGCTCTTGTCGGTTTGTCTTTTGGGCGCGGTGACGGCCGCGCGTGCCCAGCCGCGCATCGCGGTTTGGGATCCGCAGAAATCGACCAACGGTTCCAACTTCGATGTGAATGCCGAGTACCTGACGCATGTGGCGCAAGTGCTCGACAAGAACGGCGTGAAGGTCACGCGCTTGACCGCCGAGCAGATCGCCGACGCAGCGACGTTTGGCGTGGACAAGTTTGACGGCCTGTTCATCGACGGCGGCGGCGTGCCTGATTCCAACATCAAGGCCTACCAAACCTTCGCCAAAGCCGGCGGGGTGCTGGTGGCGCTGGCGGGGTCGGCCAATGACCACCAGCAGGCTTTCGGCGTGAAGGTTAAGCAAAACGAGGACGGCACTTGGTCGCCGACGCCCAAGGGCAAGGGTTATCCCTGGCAGACCGACGCCATTTACGACCTCATCGGCGTCAACTTCAAATTCCAGATCGACATGGCCTACGGCGGCGTGAGCCACACACCCTCGGCCCTGCTCAAACGCTACCTGCCCGACGCACCGGAGCTTATCAAACCCCTGCCCTCGCGCTGGTTTGTGCCCAAGGACGGCGGCAAATTCTATCCGCTGATCCGTTCGCAGTTCGCCAGCCAGGATGACTACACGCCCCAAGCCTTTATCGCCGTGGCCGGGGACGGCAAGGCCAAGGGCATCATCGTCGGTTCGCCCACGCTGACCAACGGCAAGGATGGCGACTGGAAAAAGAGCGATGAGTTGATCGTCGCCATCGCCAAGATTTGCGCCGATCTGCACAGCGGGAAGTTGGATTTGACTGCGGAAGAAACGGTCACGCCGGTGAGCAGTGTGGTGAAGCCCGGCCCGTTGCAGATTCGTCCGCCCGGCATTGGCGTGAACCCCGAACAGGCCAAGGCGTTGTTGCGCTGGGGCAAGTTTGACGGTGCCCGCGCCGAGTTTGGCGAGAGCCTCGCCGCCGGCAAGAGCAAGACCATGAACCCCGGCGACGCGGTCAACACATTCCCCGCCTCGATTGAACCCGGCGCGACGCTGGAACTGAAACTGCCAGCCGAGGCGAAGCTTCCGCAAAAGGCCAAGACCTACCTGCGCGTTCGCGGCGCTTACGCCGGCGATGGCGTGGGGCTGAAGGTGGCGGTGGGCGATCAAGTCGTGTGGAACGAATCGTTCGTGTCCCGCACCGCTTTTGGGGCTGTCGATCAAGGTCGGCGTTACGACAACATTCCCTACGAGTTCACCCGCATCATTTTCCTCCCCGCCACCGTTTCGGGCGACACCATCACGCTGAGCAATCCGGGCGAGAGTGCCTTGTGGTTCGATGCGGTGCAGGTTGAGCAACCCACCAAGCCCGCGCCGACGCGCGGCATGGGGTTGCACAGTGGCGTGAGCATGGCGTTTAGCCAGAAGAACGCGCTGACACCGGAGATCGTCAAGGATTGGACGTGGATGCGTTGCACATCACGGCCACACTTCATCGGCGCGCCGGGTGACCCCAAGCGCTGGGACAGCTACGACAAAATGTTGCAGTCGTATTTCAAACTCACGCCGCATGTGCAGTTGATTTTGGAAGGTTCGCCAAGCTGGACCGTCAGCGACAAGGAGCGACTCAAGGCCGGCGGTGGCCGCGGGCAAATGACCCCGCCCGACAACGCGCTGTACGCGGGCCTGGTCGAGGACATCGTCACGAAATACGCCGACCAGGTTGAAGATTGGGAAATCTGGAACGAGCAGAACATCACTTATTTCTGGACCGGCACGGCCGATGAATACGCGGCGCTGTTCAAGACACTGGCACCGATCATTCGCCGGCTCGACCCGACGGCCAAGGTGATCATCGGTGGTCACGCCGGCACGGTCACGGCGTCGCTGGACCCGTGGGTCAGCGCCGCGGTCGCCAACGGGTTGACCAAAGAGGCCGATCTCTTCGCCTTCCACGCCTACGCTCCCAACGGCGTCTTCGACTTGCCATACGGCTTGTTTGAAGGCCACCTGATGAACCGTGGCGGGGAGATCGAAATCTATCCCAACGAACAGGGATACGAGTGGAACAAGATCGGCGAGACCGCCCAAGGGCATTACATGAACATCGGCTTGGCGCGGTTGCTGGCCAACGGCGTGGCCAAGGTGACGATTTTCGCCGGCGGCGGGGATGAACACGGCTACGGCGTGATTGATTCCAAGGCCAAGCCTCGGCCGGCCTACGCGTCGATCCATGATTACATGCTGCTGGCCGCCGATGGCGCGCGGCGGCTTGACGTGTCGATGACCGGGCCCCAAGGCAAGCCGGTGCGCGGCGTGTATTGCGCGGCTTCGGTGCGTGCGGATGGCGGCGAAACGCTGGTGCTCAATCCCGCCGATACCGACGCCTTGCAGATGCCACGCGAAATCGTCGAAGGTTTTGACGGCAACGATCAAATCATGAAGTGGCAGGTTTTCTTCGGCAGCAAGAAGGCGTCGAAGGGAACAGCGGTCATCGAGGTCTCCGAAGGCAAAAGCTACGCGGGCTTCTTCAAGAAGATGAACCTTGACCCCGCACGCCAGCCGGTGGTGGAAGTGAATGTGCCCGAGTGCGACGGCAAGTATCAACTGCTGCTGAAATGGCCCGATGGCAAGATCATCCAGGCCATCAAGGACGGCGGCGTGGGCAAGGTGAGCGTCAATTATGCCAACATGGCCGGCGGCGCTCCCAAGGGCGAGCAAACCGTCGAGGTTTCCTTCCGCTTCTACGGCAAGCGCATGGCCATTGATGAACTTCGCTTCCCCGCCCAACCGCTCCCCGAAGTCGAGCCGATCCCGGTGCATCTGGTGCTGCCTTACAGTGGCCCGGCCAAGCCGGTGGTCACCGCGACGGAGTCGGGCAAGGACGTGGCGGTCAGCGCCAAGCGGGTCGGTGAAGGTGAAGCCTCCACCCTTGAACTGGACCTGAAAATCACCGGGCGTACACTCATTCGCGTGAATGGAAAATAACCACGGCGTTCTTCCACTCGCTCCAAAGAATTGAAACCTCAAAGCACAAGCCAAGAATTACACATGAACATTCAAGAGCAGCGGGCCATGGACCGCACGGTGGCGGTGGCGCGAGCGGTGCGTGAACGCATAAGCGAGCAATTGAAGTTTGCCCAGGAACTTTGCGCGTTGCATCCCGATGAGGCCAAGCGGTTTGAACCGTTGATTGCACAGGCCAAGCAACAGTTTGAGACTTGCTTGGCGGGTGGGGATCTGGCTCGACTGGAGCCGACAGCCAAGGCCATCGAAAGTCTGCTTGCGCCCCTTGGGCCGCTGGCCAAGTCCTACACACTGCACTGCGTCGGCCACGCCCACATCGACATGAACTGGATGTGGGGCTGGGCCGAGACTGTGGCGGTCATCAACGACACCTTCATCACCGCCTTGGGCCTGATGGATGAGTTCCCCGGCTTCACGCTTTCGCAAAGCCAAGGGGCGGTGTACGAAACCGTGCGCCGCTACAACCCTGAACTGTTTGAGCGGATCAAGAAGCGCGTCGCCGACGGCAGTTGGGAAATCACCGCGGCGGCGTGGGTCGAGGCGGACAAGAACATCTCCAGCGGCGAGAGTTTGGGGCGGCACCTGCTCTACACGCGGCAGTTCATGCAAGAGCATTTCAACCTGACGCCCGAAGACCTGATCGTGCAGTGGGAGCCGGACACCTTCGGCCACGCGCACACGATTCCGTCAATCGTCAGCCGGGGCGGGGTACGCTGCTATTACCTTTGCCGCCCGGGTGAGATTGAAGTGCCCCCGGTCTTTTGGTTCCAAGGGCCGGATGGCGCTCGCGTGCTGGTGAGCCACGAAACCACCTGGTACAGCAACACGATCAACCCCGCCGGCGTTCACAAACTCATCGACTGGTGCAAGAAGACCGGCCTGCGCGACTGCTTGTTCATGTACGGCGTAGGCGATCACGGCGGCGGGCCGACGCGGCGCGACCTGCGCCGACGCGAGGACATGAACGCCTGGCCGATCTATCCGCAACTGCGCTTCTCGACCACCAAGCAATATTTCGAGCTGTTGCTCAAGCAAGACGAACGCTGGCCCACGCTCGACCGTGAGTTGAACTTCGAGTTCGCCGGGTGCTATACCTCGCAAACCCAGATCAAGCGTGCCAACCGCGTCGGAGAAAACATGATGGCCGAGGCCGAGGTTGCCGCCACGCTGGCGCACTGCGCCGTGGGGCGTCCCTACCCGGCCGAGTCGATCAAGAACGCTTGGCTGGATGTGCTGTTCAATCAGTTCCACGACATTCTCCCCGGTTCGGGCGTGCCGGCGACGCGCAGTTATGCCCTGGGCATGTTCCAGAATGTGCAGGCCACCGCAGACATGGTCAAAACCCATTCGCTGCGGGCCTTGGTCAACCAGATCAACACTTCCTTTGCGCGGGTCGAGCGTGATGCGTCCCAGACCGTGCCCCCCGCACACGAAAGCGCGGCCTTTGGAGCCGGTGCTGGACGTCTCACCACCACCACCCGCACGGGAGCTGGCTGGCGATTGAGCGATCATCAGCAGGTTTCCTCGGCTGACCACACCGTCGATGGTGGCCGCGCCACGGTGATTTTCAATCCCACCGCCTGGAGCCGCGATGAGGTGGTCGTCGTCACCGCGTGGGAAGGCGAAGCGGCTTATGTGGACCTGGCGATGAAGGATCGCAAGTTCATCGCCCGCACCGCCGATGGCCAGACCCTGCCGACCCAAGTGATCAGTTCCGACCGTTTCGCCGGACATCTTTATGTCGATTTAGCCGTGCCGGTTTCGGTCGGGCCGCTGGCTTACACGACGCTCGCCATTGAGGAAACAACCGCCGAGGCCATGCCCCCCGCGCCGCCCAAGCAAACCGCCAAGGTCACGTTGGAACACGAGGGCAGCGTGCGCTTCAAGTTCAACCAACCGTTGGGCAAACTGGCTTTGGAAAACGATCTGCTTCTGGTCGAGTTTGACCGCGTCACCGGCGGCGTTCGCAAACTGCTCGACAAAACCACGGGCCATGACTTGGCCTGTGGCGATGATCCGCTG
>JBBRGB010000205.1:0-6510 GCA_038241095.1 Phycisphaerales bacterium | reverse complement strand
GACGCCGATGAGCATGGCCGCCAAGAGCACCAGCGCCAGTTTGTCTCCGGTGAGGTCGGGAATGCCGCCGTCAAAATTGAGGATGGTTGCCAAGACCGGGGTGTGAAGCATGGGAAGTTCCTTTTGCTGATTTTTAGGTGGCTGGGTGACTTTGCCAAACGACGTGGCCGACAAAGAACGGCCCGAGGCGTTCGATGAACTCGGAGGTCTGCCGGGTCTTGCGCATGGTCTGCACCAAGGCCGAGAGGGGGAAAAGCTCCTTGCCCACCACGCCGAGAATGAAATCATTGTCGCGTGCGTCCAAGCCATGACACGCCAGGCGAACATCATGGGCGAAGTCGGCTGATCCGAAGGCGAAGCCGATCTGGCCATGTTCGCCCAGAATGGCGCGTTGCTCCTCGGCGGGCAGTTGCATGAAACGCCCGCTTCGCCGCAGCGGATACCAGATGGCCCAAGGCCAGGCGGGGTTCATGGCGGTTTTCCGCGGGCGATGCAAGAGCGTTTCTTCGAGGTCAGGTTCGTAGCCGATGCTGTAGGTTCGGCCCAGCATGGTGAAGCCGGGCTTGATGACTAGAGCGTCAAAGGGCGGTTCGTTGAGCAGCGGCCGGAGGCGGGTGATGAACTCAGCCGGGTTTTCGGTGATTGTCAACAGCCCCACGCCGCGCGGGTCGTTGACATCCTCATAGAGCACGCATTGCAGCCCGCCGCCGGCCAGGGCGGTAACCAGCGGCCGCAGGTCACGGCAATCGGTGAAGGCCGTGAACTGCATAAACAGTCGCCGATCCAACGATTGCGGCTGGCCATCCTTGGGGCCACCTTTCTCGGAAAGATCGGGCTTGGGCGGAGCGGGTCTGGGCATGGGAGTAGGATACCTAAGTCTTGGATGCGGAGTCTGTCAGCGACTTGTGAGGCTTGGCTTGGCACGAATCAGGGAAATCCCTACGGTCAAAGGAGGCATTGTGCCGATTAGCGCAGAGGGTCGGGATCGGTAAGGTAATAAATGGAAGGTTCCACTTGGCAAGGAAGCCTGACCTGTCCCACCAAGCCAAGAGGTGTGCGATGAAAAATGAACGAGAACAATGGCTTCCCGAACCGTCCCAGTGGTCGCCCGATGAATCGTCCCAAGCGACCATGACCCTCGAACTCTGCGAGTTGGAAGGTGCTCCGGTGGGGCCTGACATGCCCGAGGTCGATGAACACGAGGCCCAGCCTGTGTCGGGCAATGAGGTGGCCCAGCGTCGCCCGCTGCCGGTTTGCCGGACGGTTTTCATGGAGTTCTGAGGGCGGGTCATGGGGGGAGTTGTTTTGGATGGGGGGCAAAAGCGTGACGCCCCGGCCAGTTTTGAGTTGGCCGGGGCGTCGTGGTTTTTCTTCGGGAGCGCTTACGTTGGTGGGACTTGGGGTGTTGGTGGCGATCCCACGGAAGAAGTCGCGGCGACTTCATCCGTGGGCATGGAAGGCGGGAGTAATCACGTGGGTTGCGGTGGCGCTGCGGGGATGGTGGGTGACGAACCGGGCGGCGTCGTGGGAGGCGTCGGGGGTTTTTTGCCGTAGGTTCCGTAGCCGCCGTAGCCTTCGCCGTAGTAGCCGTCATAAGGCTGGTCGTAATAGCCGTAGTTTCCGCCGCGACGGGGAGCGCCGTTGATGACCACGCCCAGAATCTTAGCGCCGACACCCTGCATGGCCTCCACCGCGTGACGGGCGCTCTTTCGCCGCGACTTCTCAGCCCGAAGCACCACCACCACCAAGTCGGCGTCCGCACCCAGAATGCGGGCATCAGTCACCGGCAGCACCGGCGGGGAATCAATGACGATGTGGTCGTATTGCCCGCTCAACGTCGCCAAGAGCGTCTTGAAACGACCACTGTTAAGCAACTCGGCGGGATTCGGCGGCACAGGCCCGCTGGGAATCACCCACAGGTCCTCAATCGGCCCGGGCTTGACCAGTTGCTCCACAGGCTCCTGCAAGGCCACCGCCGAGGACAGCCCGTGCTCGTTGTCCATGCCGAAAACCGCGTGAATCCGCGGCTTGCGGAAGTCCGCGTCCAGCAGCAGCGTCCGCTGACCCGATTGCGCCAGCGCCAAGGCGAGATTCGAGGCCACCGTCGTCTTGCCATCGCCCGGCGAAGGCGAGGTGATGAGAATGACCTTGGTCTTGCCCTCGGGGCTGGAGAAGAAAATGCCCGTGCGAATGGTGCGGTAGATTTCACTGGCGGAGGAATGCGGCGATAGTTCGACGAGTCGGCCCGCCTGCTGGCGATCCTGGGCGGTGCCGGCGGTGTCGGGCACCACGCCCAGCACTGGCAGGGCCACTGCCGCGGTCACCTGCTCCACCGAACGGATGCGGTCATCCAAGAACTCCAAGCCCAAGGCGGCACAGACACCCAGAATCAGCCCGAAAGTCACGGCGAACTTCATGATCTTCGACGGATTGGGCGAGAAGGGATCATCCGTGGGCCGGGCCACTTCCAGCACCATGACGTTCATGGCGCCGGCGTTCTCGGTGATGTTAAGTTCCTTGATGCGTGAGTTGAGGATGTCCACCATGCTGCGGGTCTGGTCGTATTCGCTGCGGAGTAGTTCATACTCGGCCAGTTGCGAGTTCAAACCCTTGGCCTCATTGCGCAGGTTGTCAACAGTGCGTGCCAAGTCCTCGGCCTGACGCTGCACGGCCAAGTAATACTGCTCGGCGACGGCAAGTTGGTTGGCGACGTACTTTTTGTCGGCCTGCGCCAAGCGGGCTTCCAACACCGCCACCCGCTGACGGAAAGAGTTGAGAAAAGCGTGTTCCGGCCCAAGCTGACGCTCCATCTGGAATTGTGCCACGCGAAGCTCATCAAGCTCAGCTCGCAACTTCTGGTCTTCTGACTGCCCGGTGACAAAAACCCCCTTGGATCGCTGCGACTCGACGAAAGCCCGCAGTTGATCGGGATCATTGCTCATCGACTGGGCGGCGTTGAAAAGCTCACGCGCCTCAACCAGCTTCAACTGCAACTGTGATAATGCTTCCGATGAGGCCGTCAACTGATCCAGCAGCACGTTGCCCTTGCCCGTGCCCAAGGCCAGTTCACCCGAAGCGATGCGGTAATCGGTGAGCTTCTTCAAGCGCACCGAAAGTTCCTTGTCCTGCTTTTCCTTTTCACGCTGCAAGATGCGCAGCACTTCGGCGGCACTGCTGCGCTTCTGCTCATTGCTGAACTCGACGTAGCCTTCGATGATGGTGTTAACGACGCGGGCCGACTCCTGCGGATAGGGCGAATCGAAGCTGACGTAGATCAACTGATCCGCACCGACGTTGACATCCAGCCCCCGGCGAATCGCCTCCATGAGATTGGAGGTGTCGGCGAAGGTGCGGGCTCCGACGATTTCTGGGTTGTCCAACAGCTTGCTCAACACGGGCATGGAGCGGAGCATCTCGGCCTGGGTCAGCCGATAGTTGAACTCGCGCGACATGCCATCGACTTCGCCGGAGCGGATGAGCTGCGGCCCGGCGCGATCGACGAATAGCCGGGCCGTGCTGCGGTAGAGGGGTGTGGACTGTTTGACGTAAAGCCAGCCGCCCAAGGTGCAGACCACCAGGCAGACGACGATGATCCACAGCCGTCGCCAGAGGACCGGCAGGAGCATGCTCATTTGCAGGCTCGCGCCCTGCTGCTCGCTGGGCGGAGCGGGCACGGCATAGTTTCGAGCACCGGTGGCGGGGTCGTAAGACTGGGAAACTTGGCTGTTCATGAAATCCTCACGGAAGCATTGGGCATTATCGGCTAAAGCGGGACGGGGCGTGTGGGGGGAACGCTAAACGCAAGCTTGGTGGTGGGCGAGGGATGAAAGTTGGCGCGGAATCAGGGGGTGACGTTATTGGGGGAGGGGGCATTATTGCCACTTTCCAGCAAGGCACGGAGGGTACGGAGGCGGCTGGCCATGCCGGGGTTATCGGCCGCCAAGCGGGGCAGACGCTGATTCACCGCGGCCATGACTTGCCGGGCCTGCTCCCCTTGGCCAGCCTGGTGAAGCATTTCGACGAGGCGCAGGCTCCACTCGGGATTGCCCGGCTCGACCTCCACGGCCTTGCGCATGGCGGTCAACGCGGCGTCACTGTTGCCCTGGGCTTCGTAAATCGTGGCCATGGTGTCATGCACGGTGCCTGATTGCGGTGCCAACTTCTCAGCCGCCCGCCCGCGTACCATCGCCTCATCCAGCGTCGCCGGCGACTTGGCCAGAATGACCGCCAGATTGTTATTGGCCAGCACACTCTCAGCGTCGAGAGCCAGCACTTTGCGATAGGCGGACTCGGCACCGGGGTCGTCGTGAAGTTCCAGGCACGCGGCTCCGAGGGTGGCGAGGCTTTCCATCGTCGGCTCACTCTTGGCGTGGGCCGAGAGCAACAGTCGCCGGCCTTCTTCGAAGTAATCACGGCGACGTGCCTCAGCGCCGGCCATGACCCAAGCCCGGCCCGAAGCGGCTTCCAAGGTCGGCAATTCCTCGGGCATCGCCAGCCGCACAGGAGTCGCCAACCATTGCTCCATGACACCCTTGTCGCTCGCCAGCGCCGGGGCCATTTCCACCCAGCGCAAACGCCAGGCTGGCGAGGTGGCGATCAGTGGTTTCAATATCCCCTCGACTTGCTGCCGTTGCCCGGCGCGCATGACACTGGCAAGCACCATGCGAGTCATGTCCAAGTCGGCTTCGGGATCGCGGCTGATGCGGTCCCAATAGGGTTGCAGTTCACGAGCCGCGAGAGCCGGGTCTTTGGCCGCCAGCGCCATCTGGATGACCAGTCGATCCGCGGCGCGGGTGTCGTTGGCCCGGCCACGCCAGATATGGGCGAAACGCAAAGCTTCGGTCGGTTGTCGTGATTGGAGCAGCAAGGCTGTGAGCTGCGCCACCTCGGCGTTGTCGCCATCGGCCACGAGCAACATGCGTGCCCGGCGCGTCAGTTCCTCAAAGCGACCGGTGGTGCCCAGTAACTGCAAGGCCATCATCTGCAAATGACGGTTGTTGAACTGGGCATCGGCGATGTCGAGAATGGTCTGGACATCTTGGGGCGATCCCTGATTGGTGAGCAAGCGGTCATAACCGGCGATGGCGCGGAGAAGTTGGGATTGGGCGGTGGGCGGAGCCGTGGCGGCTTGACGCAGAACATTGAGACCGAACCCACCGGGTGCCAATCGTTGGGGCAACTCGGGTTGTTCGACGAGCAGCGTCAACCAAGGGTCATCCCCCAAGGCGTCACGGGCGGCTTTGGCGGCGGGCGGCACTTGGTCGTAGCGTCCGGTGGCGATGAGTTGATCCAACCGGCCCAGTTGATAATCGCGGTTGTCGGGCTGACGCCCGATGGCGGTGGCCAACTGTTCCAGGGCGGCTGCGGAATTACCGCGTCCCAACTCGAATTGCGCCAGCATCCAGTGACGCCTGGCCACATCGGGCACCAGGCTTTGCAGCCGCGCCAAGGCGCGTTGCGCCGGATCGCTCTTCTCCGCCCCGGCGTAGATGAGCGCCGCCAGAAGCACCTGTTGCGGATCACTCTGGTTGGCCGCCCGGTATGCGAGATCAAGGAGTTGATCGGTTTTATTCTGCGCCCGTAGCAGAGCGACAACCTGACCGTTGACGGGCAAGGGTTGATCTTTGAGGAATTGCCGCAGCAAGGCTTCGGCCTGTTCGGGCCGACCAATTTCCATGAGGAAGCCAACCAGAGCATCGGCCATCGGCGGGGACATGAGGTTGGGATCGTTGGCCACGGCCTGCGCCAGTTCACCAGCGCGATCACCGTAACCCAAGGCCCGCAAGCGGCGCATGACCCGCAAGAGCATGGCCGGGTTGCCCGGAGCGCGTTGCCACATGCCCACCAGCAGTTGCAGTTCACCGCCCGAGTCGCCAGCCATTTCCAAGGCCTGCATGAGCAACATGCGGGCTTCGGGCGAAACAAACTCGGGATTGGTTTTTACGCTGGCCGCCAGTTGCGCCAAGGCTTGGGCGTCATCGCGTCCCGTCAGCAGCGCCAGACGCGCCCGCGCCAGCACCAAGTCATCGGAGTTAACCGGAAGCAGACGTTCCAATCGCGTGACGAGACGTTGGGCAAGGGCCGCATCAGCCCAAGTTTGTCCCCGCTGTGCCAAGGCAAGTTGAATCTGAAGATTCTCGGGGTTGGCATCGGCAAGCTGGGTGATGAGACCGACGGCCTGGGGATCGTTGGCGTTTTCCAGCACCGCCAGCCGCAACAGTTGCCAGTTGGCGTCATCGGGTCGGCCTTGCTCGCCCCATTGGGCCTGAAAATAATCCGCAGCCGCGGCAGGCGATTGCGTGGACGCCAGCAGACGGGTGCGCGAAGCGATGGCCGCCAAGTCGTGACCCACCCGCTGTTCGTAAAGCTCGATGACCCTGCGCCACAGCGCGGGGCTCATGCGTTGATCCAGCGATAGGATGCCGCGCAGATTTTCAGCCGGGACTTTGGTCTCGGGGGCGAAGGCAGTTTCGATGAGTTGGGCCGCTTCCTGCTCCTGGCCGTTGGCCA
>JBBRGB010000204.1:0-6531 GCA_038241095.1 Phycisphaerales bacterium | reverse complement strand
TCCCGTCATTGGCATTACCGTCGATGCGCAACAACCTTCAAGCAAGTTGCAATGCGCCCCGGCCTACGTTCAGGCCGTGATGCGCGGCGGAGGGTTGCCGTTTCTACTGACCCACGAAACGGCGTTGATCGACGACTATCTGCGGTTCTGCGACGGCTTTCTTTTCACCGGCGGGGATGACCCGGCGATGGAGGCCTTTGGTGAGCCGACGCATCCCGCGGCCAACCTCACCGCGCCGCAACGCCAGGCCTTTGAACTGGCGCTGCTGGCGGCACTGGACAATGCTCCAAAGAAACCCGTGCTGGGCATCTGCATGGGCATGCAACTCATGGCGCTTACCCACGAGGGCAAGCTCAATCAGCACCTGCCCGACACCTTGGGGCAAGCCGCGGCGTGTCACGCGGGCAACAATCATCACGCAGTGCGTTGGACAAAAGCTTGGCGGGATTCGCAATGGGGCGACAAAGCCTCGTTCGCCACCGACGCGATGGTCGTCTCCTCGCATCATCAGGCCATACTCGACGCGGGGCGTCTGACCGTGTTGGCGATGGCCGCGGACGGCGTCATCGAAGCGGTGGTCGATCTTCACCGGCAGTATTACGTGGGTGTTCAGTGGCATCCCGAGCGGGGCGGCACGGCGGGGGATGCGTTCTGGTTCACGGCGCTGGCGAAGGCCGCGGCTGACGCCAGAGGGTCAACAGCAGCAGGCCCACCCCGACCATGAGCGCCGCGTCGGCGATGTTGAAAATCCACGGCCAAAGCCCCAGATCGGGAAACAGCCAGAGCATGTCGCGCACGGCATTGAAAACCATGCGGTCGTAAAGATTGCCCAAAGCCCCGGCGAGAATCAGCCCCAAGGCCAGGTGATACACCCATGCCCGGGCGCCGCTGACCCAGAAGACGCGCAGAATGATGCCCACGGCGGCGATGCTGACGATGGCGAAAAGCCACTGCCAACCCTTGCCCGCGCCGAACACCGCCCCGGTGTTGGAAGTCAGATGCAGCGACAGCACCCCCGGCAGCACCACGAGCGGTTCATGGGCGTGCGCCTGCCAGAAGATGGCCTGTTGGGTGGAGGTGGAAACTTCGCGGGTCAGCACCACCGGCTCATTGGCGACATGGGCAAACGACCACGCCTTGAAGCCCAGATCGGCGGCGAGAATGAAAACCGTGGTGAGCAAAAACACTGCCCAAGCCGCGCCATGACGACCGGCGGGCTTGGCAAGCGGGGTTGCGATTGCCGGGGTCGGCGATGGTGCGGAGGCGTTCATGGTGTGATGCCAAATCGCGGCTCAACGCAGGCCGCGGCGTTCGCGGTCGCGCACCACGTCGATGCAGTACTTGGCCCAGGGCTTGGCGTCCAAGCGTGGCTTGCCGATGGGCTTGCCCGTTTCGATGCACACGCCGTAGTAACCCTTGGCCATGCGCATCAGGGCCGAGTTGATGTCCGTCAGTGTCCGACGTTCGCTTTCGACCAAGGTGAGGTTGAACTCCATCTCCCAGTTGTCCGAGCCGATGTCGGCCATGTGTTCGGGTGAGAAGTGGTCGCCGCCCTTGTCGTGATTGCGGGCGTCTTCGAGGGAGGAAACATCGCCGATGATTTCGGCACGCTTTTCCATCAGAACTTGGTGGTAATGCTCCAAGTCCCGCTTTTTCAAGCCGGACTTGGCCTTAAGGAGTTCCTCTTCGGACATCGCGCCATCCTCGGCCGACTGCACGATTTTTTCCTGGTCTTCGACGATGGCTTGGACATCCTTCTTGGCGGGGGTTGCGGTGGCGGGCGCGACGCTCAGCGCAGCCTTGCGGGTTTTGGAACCTTTGACGGTTTTGGGGCCTTTGACGGACTTGACGGGTGCTTTGGCCACAGCCGCTTTGGCGGTCTTCACAGCTTTGTCGGTCTTGGCGACGCGCGTGGGGGCCTTGGCCGTGGCGGGCTTGAGCGTCTCGAACTTCTTGACCGACTTGGTGGCGGGCTTGTCAGGCTTGGCCACCTTGGCCGCAGCGCGTTTGGCGGCAGTCTTCTTGCCAACGCTCTTGTCGGCGGCTTTGGTCGTTTTGGCGGTCTTATTGGTCTTGCGGGCCATAGAGGAGATTCCCTACGTTCACGTTAATGTGCTTGGCGCAATCGCCTAAGGCGATTTCGCGGCTGGCCGCCGAGGCCTAGCCCAGCCATTTTACTGCCTTGGCGACAAACGGCAACTTTTACGTTCAGTGCGATACCCACTACCCGCGCCATTTCTTCGACAAACTCCAACATCAATGTTGCCTCCAACTCCAGCAGGGCGAATTTTCCCATATCCCTTTCAGGATTCTCCCGGCTGATTCCCGTTACCTGGCGGGGCTAATGTGATGGTGAATCGATCAACACCGAGGCCGCGGCTTGAACCCGTACGCCTCACAACTGAAAGGAAACGAGACATGTCGCAAATGTACACCGGACTCTTCGAGACCCATGCCCAAGCCTCCGCCGCCGTCGATGACCTGCTGCGGGCAGGCTGCCAACCCAAGCACATCAGCTTGGTGGCGACGGAAACCGTGGGCAAGGAAAACTTCGGCATCCAGACCAAGTCCAAGATAGCTGAGGGGGCGGCGATTGGCGCGGGTGCCACCGGCGGGATTGCGGCCTTGATCGCCGGGTTCACCAGCGTCGGCGTGCTGGCCAGCACCGGCGTGGGTCTGATCGCCGTGGGGCCTGTGATTGCCGCCTTGGCCGGCGCGGGGGCTGGGGCCGCGGTCGGCGGCACGTTGGGCGGACTCATCGGCTGGGGCATCAGTGAACACGAACTGAAGTTCTACGAGAACGCCATCGAAAAAGGCTCCGTACTCGTGGGCGTGGCCAAGGATGACATCGAATCCGATGACCTCAAGCGGATTTTCAAGAAGCACAACGCCAAGAAAATCGCTTCGGCCTGAAAAACGCTTACGCTTGACGCACGCTTGACAGACCTCCTCCCCCCGCGGCATGGAGCGCCAACCGCGCCTCCATGCCGCGGCTTTTTTACACAACCACCCTGCATCACCCTAACCCCACCTTGTCAAAGGAACCCCATGGACCTCCTCAAAATCATCTTCGCCATTATCCTCCCTCCCGTGGGCGTTTTTCTGGAAGTCGGGCTTGGCCTGCACTTCTGGCTCAACATCCTCCTGACCCTGCTGGGCTACTTCCCCGGCCTCATCCACGCCATCTGGATCATCGCCAGCCGAAAGTGAGGATGTTGAAACACGCCGATTCCATTATTCTAACTTTATGATCGCCGACCAACGCCCCAATGTTCTTTTGATCTGCACCGACCATTGGCCCGGCTCGCTGTTGGGGGCCGCGGGCCATTCGGCGGTCATGACGCCCACGCTGGATCAACTCGCCGCCAACGGGGTGCGTTTCCCCCATGTCTACAGCGAATGCCCCGTCTGCGTGCCCGCCCGACGCACCCTGATGACTTCGCTCAAGCCGCACAGCCATGGCATGTTGACCAACAGCTCGCTACCCATGCCCCCGGTGACCACGCTGGCGCAGGCCTTCCGCGACGCCGGCTACCAGGCCCAGGCGGTGGGCAAGCTTCACGTCAGACCGCAGCGGCAACGGCTGGGGTTTGACGATGTGCTGCTGGATGAGGAAGGCAGGGGGCGGGAGGGTTGCCGGGCCGATGATTACGAGTTGTTCCTGGCGGACAACGGCCATGCCGGCGAGCGCTTCGCCGGGGGAATGTCCAACAACGAATATGTCTGGCGTCCTTGGCATCTTGACGAGCGGCTGCACGTGACCAACTGGGCCACCCAACAAATGGCCCGGCAGATCATTCGCCGCGACCCGACTCGACCGGCCTTCTGGTACCTCTCTTACAGCCACCCGCACCCGCCCCTCGAACCGCTGCGTGACTACTTGGACATGTACCGGCAAACCGAGGTGCCCGACCCTTATGCCGGGTCATGGGCACAAGGCGAGCCGGAAGACTGGCCCCATGCCATCGCCAAGGAACAGCAACAGCAGCGTGACTCCGGGCGCAACTTCAGCCCGGCCCAGATCCGCGACATTCGCCGGGCCTTTTACGCTCAATGCACGCACATCGATCACCAGCTCCGGGTGATCATGGGGACGTTGAATCAGGAAGGGATCATGGATCAGACCATCATCTGCTTCACAGCCGACCACGGCGACATGCTGGGCAATCACGGCCTGTGGGCCAAGCACTGGATGTACGAAGACTCGGCGCGGGTGCCCATGATCGTCTGCGGCACGGGCGTCCAAAGCCGGGACGGCACGGTGGGGCACCATCGCGTCGATGATCGGCTGGTGGGGCTGGCGGATGTCATGCCGACGCTGCTGGGGCTGGCGGGCATCCAACCACCGGAACACTGCCAAGGCCGGTCGATGTTCGCCGAGCAACGTCACGAGCACCTCTATGGTGCCTGGGGCACGGTCAACAACAAGGAAAATGCCGCCAGCACCCGCATGATCCGTGATGCGCGTTACAAGCTCATCTACTACCCCTTGGGCAACTTGAGCCAGCTCTTTGACATGCGGGCCGATCCCCATGAACTGCTTGACTTGGCCGGGGACGCGGATCACGCCGCGGCACGGGAGCGGCTCGAAGCGCTGCTGGTGGTGGAGCTTCGCGAGGAGGAACTGGCCTGGGTCAAGGATGGCCGCCTCGTGGGCCAGCCCGCCGGCGAATGGCCCCAACCCCGCCCCAATCGCGCTTTCTCCGGCCAGCGCGGCCCGCTCATGCCCACCCCCCGCACACCCGCTTGATTCACTGTGTTTTTCGACAGATGCGGTTTGTTATTGCGTTTATTTTAAAAATAATGGAAAAACCCTTGACACCGCCTCCGCGTCGAGGTATTGTGGTTTTACGTAATACTTGACGGATGCGAAATCGCCAAACGACATGCCCCAAACCGCCACACCAACCCGCGTCACGCAAAGCCAACTGGCCAGGCTGGCCGGGGTGTCGCAGATGACGGTACACAACGCCCTGAACAACAACGCCCGCGTCGGGCCCAAGACCCGCCGGCGGGTGCTCCAACTCGCCCTTGAAAAGGGCTATCGTCTCAACGCCCCGGCCGCCGCCATGCGCACCGGCCGCACCGGCACCGTCGCTTTGCTCATGGCCGAGGATGACCAGCGCTCGGCCCTGCCCCGGCAGATGCTTTACGGCCTGCACGCGGCGGTCGCACAGGCCGACATGGCGCTGAACATCACCATCGTTCCCGATGACAAACTCACCGATGAGAGCTTCATTCCCAAGGTGCTACGGGAGTGGCATTGCGACGGCCTGCTGATCAACTACAACAAGAACTTCCCGCCGCACTTGCAGGCGATTCTGGACCAACACGCGATTCCCTCGGTCTGGCTCAATCACGACGCCGACCACGACGCGGCCCGGCCCGACGACTTTGACGCCGGCGTCCGCGCCACCCGGCAACTGCTCGACTTGGGCCACAAGGCCATCTGGTACGTCGGTTACAGTTACAAAATCGGTCGCGTCCATTACAGCGAACTGGAGCGGCGCGACGGTTACCTCCAAGCCATGCGCGCCGCCGGCCTGCCGGCCCGCGCCATCGACCGCTACGACCCCCACTTCGGCCATTACCGCAACTGCCACGGGAAATGGGAGCGGGCCTTGCGTGCCAGTGAGCGTCCTACGGCCGTCATCTGCTACGGCAGGATCGGCCTGTCCATTGTCCACGGCATGGCGCAGCGCGTGGGGCTGGACGTGCCGGGCGACCTGTCCTTGGTCACCTTCAGCACGGAACCGGTTTACAACATCCTGCCCATCAGCGCCTGGATGGCACCGGTGACGCGGGTCGGGCAAGGCGGTTTCGAGATGCTCATGGAGAAGATCGACCGCCCCGGCGTGATGCTGCCGAGCCGCAAATACCCCTTCACACTCAACCCCGGCGGAATGTCCGTCGGCCCCGCCTTGTAGGCGGTCTTTTCACCGTTTTACTTGACAAGGAGATTCGATCATGTTGATGCACTCACCCGTTCGTTCACTGACTCTCGCAACCGCCGTGTTGGCACTGGCCTCCGCCGCGCCCGCGGCGGTGCTGGTCAACTTCGACACCGGCACGGTGATTGATTCGACCGGCGGCGAAAATGTCGATGTCGAGGCCACCGGCTCGACATCCGAAACCACCCTCGAAGCGTTTGCCGGCTTGAAGGTGTTCAATGATTTCCGGCAGGATGACAAGGCCGGACTGCTTGGTGGTTCCGGTGCCCCGCAGAAACAGAGCACTTCAATCGACAACTATCTCGCCTTCACCGATGCTATCAGCCCGGACATCCGCATCCTCCAAGGCACCAACACCCGCGGCAATTCGGGAGAATTAGGCACCAACGGCACCTCAGCCGGCCAGAGTCAGAGATTGATTAACAACAGCATCGGTGCCGTCACCATCTCCATCGATTTCGGTTCATTTGATTTCGGAGCCGATGGCGTGGTTGGTGGCACGGGCCTCAATGCCGACAGCTTCGACGAAGATGCCCTGTATGTGAAAGCCGCCGGCTTTACGATCTCGGACCTCCCCCTG
>JBBRGB010000203.1:0-6554 GCA_038241095.1 Phycisphaerales bacterium | reverse complement strand
GCGGATGTTCATTTTGCCTTGGTCGTCGATCAAGGCTGTGGGCAGGTCGAGAATATAGAACGTGTTGTCCGCCACCCGCACCGGGGCGTAAGGCCGATCGTCGATGTACACCGCCAGATTGACCATCTGGTCGTTGGGCGGGCGGGTGGCCTTGGGCTTGAAACGAAGCTGCATCCACGGGTCTTGCGCCTTGGCGGGCGACAGGCCGGTGAAAACGTAGGCCTGCGAGCCGCGCGGAGGCAGGGTATGCCACTTGGCGATCACGGCATTGCGAATCGTGTCCCGATCCTTGGGCGAAAGAACCTTGGGTTCCTGCTCGGTGCCGTAAGTTTCGGGAAAGGCCCGGCGAAGCTCGCGCAGGCGGTCGGCGACCATGGCCGCCAAGTCCATCTCCGGCGGGGGTGTGGGCCGGGAGGTCATCCGCGCCACGAGCACCTGACCATCAACCGCCTGACGATCCACCTCATCCCGCGCCGGTTGCGCCTGCATGAAGCGGGCAAAGGTGTAAATCCCACCCCCCGCCACCGTCAGCAAAAGCAGATTCAACAGCGCGATGCCCAGCCACTTGCCCAAGAGGTACGACCCCCGGCCCACGGGCTTGCTCATGGTCAAGTAAATCTGGCGATTGTGGATTTCCTGGGTGATGGTGGCGCAGGCCAGGAAAAGCGTCATCAATGAAAGCAGCAGACTGGTGCCGCTGATGGCCCAGGAGAGGAAGGTTTTCAAGCGGTAATTAAGCAACTCGGCGGGGTCGAGGAGCAGGGGCAGGATGGGAACCAAGAGCGCCACGCCGACGATGAAGACCAGGGCGATCTTCATGCGGATGGCCTCGTCGATGAGAGTGCGGGCCACGCCAAGAATCGGTTTGCCCGGCGACAGCGCCAAACGAATCAACGCCAGCCCAAGAAGAAATGCCAGGCCCATGCCCCACATGCCCGTGACGGCGATGGCCCCCGGAAGATGATCCGTCCAGAGCAGGTAGAGCGCCAGGGCCGCGACGAGGTAGCTGACGGTGATGGCCGCACCGACGATGCGGACGGTGCCGATGCGACGCCAAGCCCAGAGTCCAAAAAACAGCCAGCCCGTCACCAGCAGCCCCGTGACGCCCGCGACGACCTGCCCGGCTCCCACCGCTCCCCCCCCCTGAAACCACAACAGCCCCGCGACGCCCAAACCCGAGGCGTGCAGGGCGACGAGAACCACCAGCCATTGAATCCAAGGCTTGCGCATCATGGCCGGGTGTCACCCCTGTCATCTTCATAGGGCGGGGTGTTGGTCAAGGCATCAAGAAACGCGCTGTCGGGCTGTTCGCCTTGCGGCGTGGCCGGTTTGACGGGTGGAGCGGGTTTGCTTGGAATTGGCTTGTCGCGTGGGGTGGGATGATCGTTCTTCCACGATTGGCCCATCTGGGCAATGATTTCGTTCTCCTCGGCCGAGGGTTGGGCATCATCATCCGCCGCCTCATCAGAGCCGAGGGGCGTAAGCCCCCGGTTGGTGTCGGAAGCGTCGTGTTCTTTGGCGGGCATCGTTGTGGGCGGCTTGCCCTCTGCTGGCGGGGTCACCGCAGACGACACGGGAACCACGGGTGAGGAGGACGGAGACCGAACGGTGGGCGTGGGCGTTGACGTGATGAGACCGTCAAGCACTGTCTTGTCCACTTCCGGCACGTCTTGGTCGGCATCCTCCCAATCAGGCGCGACCGCCGGTTGCCTGGGTGAAGTCAATGAGTTCAACACGTCGGCGTCGTGCGGCGAAGAGGGCGGTGATTCGGGTGGTGGTTCCGAAGCCGTGCGAGTCAGCGCCGATGCGGGTTTGTCCCCACTCCGCACCAATTGTTCGATGACCGCCCCCCCTGCTCCAACAGCCGCCGCTTCTCCACCCGTGCGCAAAAAGTCGGCGATCACACCCGCGTTGCTAGCGCCACTTGTCGTGGCTCCCTCGGCCTGGGCCTTTTCCACGATCTCCAGAAACAGTGCTTCGAGTTTCTGCCGGGGTTGCCGCACCTGTTGGATGGCCTTGCCCCGACGTTGCAACACGGCCTCGATTTCCTGCACCGTGGCATCATCCAGCGCGGGCGTTTGCAGGATGGTCTGATCCTGCCGCGTCAGCAGTTGGGCGGCCGTGCCCGTGGCGCGGATTTTTCCGCCGAACATGATCGTCATGCGGTCGCAGACATCCTCCACGTCCGCCAAGAGGTGCGAACAGAGGATGATGGTTTTGCCACGTCGTGAAAGCTCGAGGATGAGGTCTTTGATCTGCCGGGTGCCGATGGGGTCCAGGCCCGTCGTCGGTTCATCGAGAATCAGCAGGTCGGGGTCGTTGATGAGCGCCTGCGCCAGGCCGATGCGGCGTTGCATGCCCTTGGAGTATTCGCCCACGGGCCTGCGGGCGGCCCCTTGCAGGCCCACCATGTCCAGCAGACGGTCGATGCGGGTGGCGCGTTGTTTGCGGTCCAAGTGAAACAGCCGGGCGTAATAATCGAGCGTTTCGCGGGCGTTTA
The DNA here is from genome assembly GCA_038241095.1 of Phycisphaerales bacterium. Taxonomy (GTDB): domain Bacteria; phylum Planctomycetota; class Phycisphaerae; order Phycisphaerales; family Phycisphaeraceae; genus JBBDMX01. The sequence continues at coordinate 4,054 of JBBRGB010000203.1, read as the reverse complement.
GGAAGCGGTAGAGGTAGGACTCTTCGGGCAGATAGCCGATGCGGCGTTTGGTGGCGACGTCATCGGGCGGTTTGTTAAAGACGGTGACTCGGCCGGAGGTCGGGTGCAACAGGCCCAGGATCATTTTGATGGTGGTGGACTTGCCCGAACCGTTGGGGCCCAGCAGGCCGAACACTTCGCCGCGGTTGACGTGGAGGTCGATGTGATCCACGGCCTTGGCCTTGTTGCGGAGCCAGAAGTCGCGGAAAACCTTGGTCAGTTGCAGACAGCGAACCACCACCTCGGCCTCGGTGGTCTTGGCCGTCGCGGTCGTTTGCGGAGTGTCGGGGGTGGTCAGGCTGGTCATGGGTGATTCTACGGGCGTTGCGTGTCAATCGGTGACTTGGGTGCTTCTTTTTTGTAACACGGATGAACACTGATAAACACAGATGAACACAGATATCAGAGAGATTCACGAACAAAGACAGTCAAGAAATCGTCAAAGACCATCAAGCCTCAAGCCTTCTCTCTATCCGTGTTCATCTGTGAACATCTGTGTTTATCTGTGTAACCGTCTTGCCTCACCCGCCCGTGCGTTTCTCGGCCTTCAAGGCTTCTTCCTCACGGCGCTTGCGCAGTTCGGGGTCGCGGTTGATATCCAACCAAGTCTGGCCCGGCGGAAGGTAAAAGCTCTCAATGTCACCCGCAAGCACCTGCTCGATCATGTCCTGCCAGCGGCGGTTGAGAAATACTTTCGGGTTCTGGCGGTACTGTTGGAGCAGTCCTTGGCCGGTGAAGCCGGGGTTGATGGCCGCGGGGTTGAAGGCCAGGGCCTCGGCCTGTAGCCGCGCCACCACCTCGCTGCGATAGGCCGTCGCCTGGTTCATCACCTGCGACACCTTGCCGCCCAGTGAGGTCAGCCCGCGTTCTTCCAAGGGCACTTGGGCGGCTTCCAGCACGGCGGTGAGTTTGTTCTGCAAATCAGCCGCTTGGGGTTCATCGCCGGCGCGACGGGCGGCGTCCAACTGCCGCAACAAGGCCCATGCCTGTTCCCCGGCCGGGCCTTCCAAGGCCGCCCAGCGTGGGGCCTGCAAGTGATTGAAAATCCAGTCCAGCCGGGCGTCGAGTTGGACGATGCGGGCGTTGTCCCCGGCGGTCCGCGCCTGCTCGTAATCGTTGATGAGTTTCATCACCGGCTTGGCCGCGGCACCGGCGGTTTCCGTGAGTGTGCGGTCGGCCTGCTGGTTGGCTTCATCGAGCCTCTGCCCGCGTGTGGCGGCGGCGGAGGCGACCTCGTTGAAAGCCGAACGCACCGCCAGGGGGAAAGTCCGCTCGGTGATGATGACGTTGCTGATTTTGATGCCCGCGCCGAGTTTGTTCAACGAGGTGGTCATGTCCTTGCGCACCAAGTCTTGTTCGGGCTGGGTCGTGCCGCGGGTGATGTCCTCGACGCTGGCTTGGGCCGCGGCGTGGACGATGGCCTGCTCGGCGACGGAACGCACCACCCGCTGGGCCGCGGCCAGCACCACGGCGTCATCCGAGGCTGGGGCGGCGATGTTACTGATGAAGGCGATGGGGTCGGCGATCTCGTACTGCACCGTCCAGCGGGCGTGGAAAATGTTGCCGTCCCCCGTCAGCAGAGAGCCGTCTTTTTCAGGGTTGAGCGGGCCACCCTGCATCTGGTCAAGCGTTTGCCCCGCGGCGTTGGCGGGCATCTCAAACCAGAAGGCCTGATCCAGCACCAAGGTCTGGGTGTTGGTCGGCACCTGTACCACTTGCTCAATGGGGTACGGCCATGCAAAGTAAACACGGCCGGGTTCAAGCACTTGTTCCTGCCGCGTCTCACCAACGATCTGCCCGAAGCGCAAGCGCACGGCTTTCTTCTGCTCCGGCACGCCCCAGACGATGCCCGACAAGAGGTAGAGCACCACCAGCACCAGCATCACCGCCTTGAGCAGGTTGAAACTCACCCGCAAGGCGTCGGCCAGTGACTGCTGCGCCGGGTCAAGTTCCGCGGCCGGGAGGTCGTGGTCGTGATCATGGCCCTCGTGGGCATGATCGTGGGAGTGTTCAAATGGATTGAATGCTTTGGCCATGTTGTGAGCTATTTATCAAGAATGTCGCTTGCGGTTTAGCGGGGGTAACACAATCACTTCGGACTCCCGATCTTCTGTCCGCCCGTCAACAAATCCTCAATGCCCAGTTGTGCGGCATCCAAAACAAACGTGGAATTATGGGGCAGGATTTTGCCCAGGGTTTCAATTTTGCGTAGGAAGATGGCCAAGTCTTGGTCGGCTTGGAAAGCCTTGTAGTATTCCGCCGCTTCGAGGTCGCCCAGGGTGCGAATGGCCTGGGCGCGGTTCTCGGCGAAGGCCAGGATGATCTGCCGGGTGGCGTCGGCTTTGGAACGAATGGCGACGCTCTGCTCCTCGCCCTCGCTGCGTGCCCGCTGGGCCATGGTCATCCGCGCCTGTCTCATGCGGTCAAAGACTTTTTGCGTGACTTCCTGGGGCAGCATCAGACGGCGAATGCCGAATTGCTCGGCAGCGACGCCGTAGTTCTGCGAGGTGAGATGGGTGCGGATTTCGTTCAACGCCCGTTCTTCGATCTCGTGGAGTTTGAGCTTGGATTCATCGGTGTTGACGAGTTGGGCGAAGTCGTATTCGCCGATGATGGTCTTTAAGTTTCGCAGCAACGGGCGAATCTGCTCTTGGGCGTTTTCGGTGTTCTGCAGCTTGATGAAGAAGTTCAACGGCTGATCGATCCGCCAAGCCAGGTAGGTTCGCAGGATGACGCTGTAACCGTCGCGGGTCTGGATTTCCTCGGTCTCATCCTCAAGGAGTTGCACACGCTTGGGGAAGTTGTGAACTTGCTGAATGGGCGGAGGCAGGCGGAAGTAGAGGCCGGCCTCGTTGATGACGGAGTTGTCATTGGTGCCGCCGAAGGTGGTGCGCACCGCAACCTCATCGTAACGCACCTGGAAGAGGAGCATGGAGAGGATGAGGAACAGCGCCACGAGTAGGCCGACAAAGAGGATCAGGGCGTTTTTCATGATTGGTGGTCGCGGGTCGTGTGGTTAATCTTTTGAGTAACACTGATAAACACGGATAGACACAGATAAACACGGATAAGAGGCATTGCCAATGAAGAACGACGCCTGATTCTGTTTATCTATTTTTATTCCCAATTTCTTCCATCTGTGTTCATCTGTGTCTATCCGTGTTCATCCGTGTTAATAAAGGAAGTAGAGAAGGCCTACTGCGGCGTCAGGAACGAACCCAACGCGCTGCCGGTGTCTTTCAAGTCCAGGCGGAAGACGCCAGGGGCGGTTTGTTGCGAAGCGATGATGTATTTGCGCGGGGTGACGAGGTTTTCGCCCAGCACGTCGAAGTAGAGCCGCATCTTGTAGTAGCGCGGGGCGCTCTTGGCCGCGGCGAGTTGGGCGTCGAAGCGGGCGGCCTTGGCGCGTTCGGTGTTGGTGATTTCCCAGCGATGAGCGCGGGCCTTGTAGATCAGTTCACCGGCCCGGCCGGGCGCTTGGGCGATCAAGTCTTCGACCACCGCAGCTTGGGCGGCGACGGCGGCGGCATCGGGTTTGTCGGCCCGGCGAAGGGTTTCGAGCTTCGAGGCCGCGGTGGCGATCCGCTCGGACAATTCCACCGAACCCGCCACGCCGGTCAAGGTTTGGATGGCGTCCTGACGGGCCTTTTGGATGGCGGTTTCTTTTTCCTGAATGGCGCCGACCTGCTCGTGGAAGGCCGCGGCCACTTCGCCCGCCTGGGGCGGATGAACGCCCGCCATGCCCACGAACACGATCTCCACGCCCAAGTTGGCGGCGTCGGCGTCAGCCTGCAACGCCAAGCGCAAATCCTCGCCCGCCACCGCGCGGCCTTGGCCGATGAGGGTGTCGATGGGCTTGGTCACGAAGTAACGATTGATTCGCCGATCCGACAACTCACTCAAATATTGCTCCGGGTCGGCGGCGCTGCGAACGTACTGATCCAAATCACGGATGCGGTACTGCACGTTGACCTGCGCGGCAATGAGCGAAATGCTCGGCGTCGCCCCCCCCCCG
>JBBRGB010000202.1:0-6595 GCA_038241095.1 Phycisphaerales bacterium | reverse complement strand
TACCACTTCACCGTCGGGGCCAAACCCGTCGGGAAATCGACGATCGGCTCGTAACCCAACAATGCCTTGGCCCGGCTCAACTCCGCCAAGGAATGCTTCACGTCGCCGGCACGCTCTTCGCGGTGCTCCGGTTGCAGGTCGGGCCGACCCATCATCTCGGCCATCAGCACGGCAAGTTCGTTGACGGTGATGCGCGAGCCGCAAGCGATGTTGATCGCCTGGCCTTCGATGTTCTTTTCGCTGCGTGCCGCCAAGAGGTTGGCGTGGACGACGTTGTGAACGAAGGTGAAGTCGCGTGACTGTTCGCCGTCGCCGAAGATCACCGGACGCTTGCCGGCGACGATGGCCTTGGCGAAGGCGGCGATGACCGCGGCGTAGGCGCTGTTGGCGTTCTGGCGCGGGCCGAAGATGTTGAAGTACCGCAGGGCCGCGGTGTCCAGGCCGTAGCTCGTGGCCCAAGCCTCCATCATGCCTTCGCCGGCGACCTTGTTGGCGGCGTAGGGGCTGCGCGGCGACGGGGCCATGCCCTCGTGCTTGGGCAGCGTCGGCGTGTCACCGTAGGCGCTGGAACTGGCGGCGAACATCACCCGCTTGACCCCCCCGGCCCGCGCCGCCTCCAGCACGTTGAGCGTGCCGGTGACGTTAACCTCGGTGAATCGCCGGGGGTCTTCGACGCTCTTGGGCACCGAACCCAAAGCCGCTTGATGAAAGACGTATTTGCAGCCGGCGACGGCCTTGGCGCAGGCGTTGGTGTCGAGGATCGAAGCGTTGATGAACGTCAGCCGCTTGCCGCACCACTGGCGAAAGGGGGCGATGTTGGCCTCGTCGCCGCCCGAAAGATCATCGAGCGCGGTGACGCTTGCACCGAGGGTCAGGAGCGCTTCGGTCAGGTGCGATCCGATGAACCCCGCCCCGCCCGTGACGCAGGTACTGACGTTGGCGAACTTGTCGCCGTGGAGTTTCTTCCAGTCGGTCATGGAGGCACTTGCGGCAGTGGTGTTTGGCATGGGGTATTCCATTGATTGAACACGAAGACACGAAGTCACGAAGGATACAAAGAGACAGCAGGGCAAAAACTTTCCGAGACTTCGAGTTACTTCGTGTCGTCGTGTTTATCGGCTCGATCACGGGGCGCAATCGGCGGCCTTGTTCCAGGCGTCACGCAGCAACGTCACCACACCGGAACCAGCTTCGGGTAGGGGTTTGCTCCACTTGCCCTCAAAGCTCAACCGCTCGTCGTAACCGATCTTGTGCAGCAGGCAGAAGAAGTGGACGAAGTCGTAAGCGTCCGCGTTCTGTCCGTGCGGCCCATGCGCGCCGGGATGCGTGCGCTGCACCGGCTCGGCGACGTGAACGTGCTTGACCCGCTGGCCCAAGTCCAGCACGGCCTGATCCTGCTCGTTTTCCAAGGCGTAGTGGTAGGTGTCGATGAGCACCGACAGCCGGGGATGGTTGACCCGCTCCGCCAAGCGTTGCGAATCCGCCAGGCTGTTTAAGGTGTTGGTCTCTTTCTTGTTCAAGTGTTCGATGACGATGTGCAGGTCGTCGTAAGGATCGCAGGCGTCGGCGGCGATCTGGGCGAACTCCTCGATGTGCTTCCAGGCGGTCGCGGTATCGATGTCATCGGGCCGCTTGCGTGCGCCACCGGAGCCGAAGACCAGCCGCTTGATGCCGACTTTGGCGGCCCGCTGGGCGACGCGCTGCATGTATTGCGTGAGCGTGGCCAAGTCGCGTTGCGACCCGACGATGGGCAGGCTACCGGGCACCAGGCTGTTGGCGGCTTCGATGGGCAGGACGACCTTGTCGAAGTCCGGCGCTTGGGCGCTCCAGGCGGCGTCGTCGAGTTCGCCTTTCAGGACGCCTTGGACGTTGACTTCGATGAAGTCAAAGCCCGCCGCCTTGGTCGCCGCCGCGCTGTCGATGCTGCCACAGGTTCCGATTTTCATGGGATTTTCCTTTTGTCAGGGAAGAGAATTAGATCCGAAAAAGGGGACATCCACAATTTCCTTGGCGCTGGGGTCATTCAAACGACAATAAAGTGGAAATTGTGGATGTTCCCTTTTTCTCCGCATCCCTCAAGACTTCCTTCACAGCACCGCCAGCACGCGGCGCAGCGAATGCACCGCGGTTTCGAGGCGTTGCGCACCGGGCTGCGGGTCGGCGTGTTCCTCGATGACCAGGGGCACGTTGATGCCCGCGTCGCGCAAGGCCACCAGCCACGAGGGCACGTGGATGTCGCTTTCGGTAAAGGGGCAGAACTCTTCGGTGACCAGTCGGCAGCCTTGGGCGTCATAGCCGCGGGAGATTCGCCGCGCCCCGCCGAGGTGGACGTGATCGATCCACTTGCCGATGCAAGCCACCGCCAGCGCGGGCCGGTTGTTGCCTTCGCGGGCGAAGTTGGGCAGGTCGAAAATGACGCCCAGGTCGGCCGGGTCGAAGTGCTTGCAAATGTTCCACGCCAGCGCCGCCCCGGCGACGAAACTGTTGGCGTGCGTCTCCATCACCACCTTGACCCCCGCGGGCTTCGACAGCTTGAGCACCTCCTGATAACGCTTGATGACGGCATCGAGAAACGCGGCGTAATCAAAGGGCTTGTGCGGATACATCGCAGGATTGATACGAACCCGCCCGGCCCCAACCGCCGCGGCCCCGTTGATGTGCAAGCGCAGTTCATCGTCACTCTGGTCGGCTGAGGCCTGCGGCACGGTGCCAAAGGGCCTCATGCCCGCGTCGGCCAGTTGCTTGCGCAGGGCATCGGCTTCATCGAGCAACCTTTGTGGTGTCAGATCAAAACGGTGATTGCCCCAGTTGGAATAAGGCTTGTCACGCTGGTCGGCCTTGATGATCCGTGGCCGCAGCGTGTAATGCGTCACGCCCAGACGCTGGCACAAGGCGATCTGCTCGTCGAAATCCAATTCGGGCAGCATGGTGGCCTGCACGCCCAACACATACGAATCAGCGGTCATGGCGGTTCCTTAGGGGGGGCCTTGTGAGTGGGGGGTCAAGCCTTGAGTTCCACGCGGGTGAAGCGGTCGAGGTTGAAGACCACGATTTCGCCGTCCTCTTTTTTAATCACCAAGCGGTCGAGCCAGAGGCGGTCATCCTTGGCACCGGCGAACCACGAGCCGGTTTTCTTCTGCTCATAGCGCTCGACGGTGCCGCTGATGCGGTTGGTCCAGACCCGCTCTCTTTGGGGGATTTGCTGCACCACGGTGACGACTTGGCCGGGCGTAAACTCGTCGATGGTCTGGGGCATGGAAGCGTCCTTGGTGAGAACCGCACAATAGCCGAAATCGCGGCGTATTGAAAGATGGCAAGTGCGCGAAAATGCCACACTCGCTTGGCCACTATGATGAGCCGTTCTTGTTCGCAAACCAATGGAAGGAACCTTGCGCATGAGTTGGCAGGATCGTCAATACGCCAGAGAATCGGTGGGGGAACGCCGCTTTAGCTTCGGCATCCCCGGACTCACCAAGAGCGTCACCATGACGTTGATCATCATCAACGTCGCGGTGTTTGCCATCGACATGTTCGCTTCCCAGCGCGGACAGATGGGGCCGCTGTACCAGTTGGGCGCGTTCACCCGCGCTACCGCCCTGAGCCACTTTCAACTCTGGCGCTTCGTCACCTATCAATTCCTCCACGCCAATCTTTTCCATCTGCTCTTCAACATGATCGCCCTTTACTTCTTCGGGCCGATCATGGAGCAGTGGTGGGGCGGTCGGCGGTACTTGGCGTTTTATCTGCTCTGCGGCATGAGCGGGGCCTGGCTTTACTCGGTGCTCTCCTACTCCGGCGTGCTCACCGACAACCCGCAGATGCCGCTGGTGGGCGCTTCGGGCAGCATCTTCGGCATCCTCATCGGCGCGGCCCTAGTGGCACCGGATGTCCGCGTGCTGGTGTTGTTCATCATTCCTATGTCGATGCGCGTCATGGCGTGGATATTATTGGCTTACGCCACTTTGAATGTGTTTACGGGATGGCACAACGCCGGGGGTGAAGCGGCGCACCTGGGCGGGGCGGTGCTGGGCTTTTTGCTGGTCAAGCGCGCGCACGCCTTGGATTGGGCCGCGGGCGGTGGTGGAACTTCTGGTGGCGGGAGCGCATCCGGGGGCGGGGGCGGGGGAACTTCCGGGGGGGGGGTGAAGAAGGATGCTTGGGGCAAGAAGAAGCGGGCCGAGGCCGCGGAGTTGGAGGCGGAGGAAAAGGAAGTGGATCGCATCCTCATCAAGGTGCGAGACAAGGGCTTGACGAGTCTGACCGCCAAGGAGAAAGAGACCTTGGCCAAGGCCACCGAGCGGCTTGGCGGGTGATACCGGAACGGCTTGATCTTGGTTTGATATTTAGCCCCCGGCGGCTCTGAGCCGGGGGCCACAACGGGCGACCATATTGCGGCGGTCTTGCCCCCTCGTGACACCACGGGATGGATGGTTTCGCCTTCGCAGCGCAGATTCTGTTTCATCTCTTGGCGCGGGAGGGTGCGTGAGATGGGTTGTATAGGGTGCGGCCCCCGTGGCCCCCGGCTCCAAGCCGCCGGGGGCTAAATATTTGCGAAATCGACCCGTGCCGCCGGGGGCTAAATAGGGGAACGTCGAAGCTCAGAACGGCAACTCGATGCGTGGGGCCTCGTTGTCGTTGACCTGCTTGCCATCGCGGATGATGACCCGGATGCCTTGAAACCCGGCCCGCTTGTCACGGTTGCGCGGATCGTATTTCTTGCCCTCGGCGAGCTTGTCCGCCCGGCCATCCTTGATGACGCCTTCCAACTTCTCCGTCACCCACTTGTCGCGGGCTTCCTGATTCTCACGATCCTTGGCCACCATCAAGGCGAACTTCTGGTCGTTGGGCAACTGCGCCACGCCCCGGCTACGCAGGGTCGCCTCGCCGTAACGTTTGATGAACGCATCGACCTGGTCCCGCAGCCGACGATGTTCGTCCAGGCTCCACTTGGGATCCCAGTGCTCGTAAACGTAAATGATGGTGTTGAGTTCGACCTGCTTCTTGGGCACCGAAGGCGGGAAGTGAACGCTGGGCCACTTCTCCGGGTTGGCCAGCATGTCCGCTAGGAGCAGCGAACCCACGGCGTGGGAAGCACGGGTGTGCGGGCCTTCCTCATCGTAATAATCCAGCCCATCCAAGCGGATCATCAACTGCACGCGCTGCGAATACGGGGCGGAATGATAAATCGAAGTCAAGTCCGCGTAGAACTCCTGCAAATGCTGAAAGAGCATGGTGTGGCTCTTGTAAAGCTCCACCGTTTGGTTTAAGGGCAGGTTGGTGGTGATGTAGTTGTGGCCCAACTCGTGCCAGATGATCGTCTCGGCGATGTCGCCGTACTTCGTGCCTTGGGTTTCCGCCAGCTTGCCTTGGGCGGGCTTGGGATTGTCCACGAGGCTCGGCTTCCAGGAGACGATGATGTTGAGCTTGGTGATGACGCCCTCGTAGCCGTCCCTGGTGCGAACCCAGCGTCCTTCGGGAATGACCGCCTGCTCGCCCAGCGACTCGGAGGGCCTGTAGTTGGCGATGAACTTGCGTCCCCAGATTTCCGCGCCGAAACTCACATTGGAGGAACTGCTGACGTTGCTCCACCATGAAGGGCGGTAGCCGGGCAGGGCCTTTTGCATGTAAACGAGATTTTCCTTGGCCTCCTTTTCGAGCATCAGCTTCTGACGCGGCGACATGGTTTTGATTTTGGTGTCCAGACCGTCCCACTCGCCAGCCATGAAAGCGGTTTCAAGCTCGGTGTAAGCCTCCGTGGCCTCGGTCTTGAGCTTGGCCAACTGCTCCTCCTCCGTCGGCTCGGCGGTGGCGACAGTGCCCGCAAACGGGGCCGCCAGCAGTAACGCGATGATCATCCAAACAGGGGTGAAAGTGATGCGCATGAGGTGGCTCCCGGTGTCTCAAAAAAGTAACGGTCGGTTCACATGAGGTTGATGCGTGGGTTTCGCATCAAATGACGACAAGCCCCATTATACCAACGTTGTCAGATCACTCCCTATTGCTTCAACACGCTCGGGGGGCAGAGCAGGACGGAGAAGGCGCAGTAGCTCGGGCCGTTTTCGATTCGCGTCAGCACGGTGTTGAAGCCGCGCTTGAACACCACCCGGCGAAAACCTTCATCGAGGTTCCAACTGGATTGGCCGGTGTCTTCCCAGATGACTTGACCGTTTAGCCAAACCTTGGCCATGTCATCCGAAGCCACGGCCACCAGCATCTCGCGGGTCTCATCGGAATAGACCTCGGTGTAGGCGTAATACGTCGCGGAGTAGGTGGTGCGGGGCGGCTCGATGGCGATGCGGTCGGACTGCACAAACTGCCATCGGAGCAAGTGGTCGGGATGCTTGGGCCATTTGGCGAACTTGCCATCGCGGTAAATGGCGTCGAGATCGACGCGCTGCTCGGGCGGGTGGACGAGTTCGAAGTCGGAGCGGCTCCAGTTGTCCCACGGCCCGATGATGTACCAAGTGTCGAGATAGAGGTAGCCGGCGCGGGCGGAGTTGCGGGTGAGCATGCGTCCAGGCAGGGCGTTGGCCAGGACCTTGGTGTAATTAAGGTTCAGCTTCTTGCCTTGTCGGCCCGGTGCCATGTCGTTACC
>JBBRGB010000201.1:0-6610 GCA_038241095.1 Phycisphaerales bacterium | reverse complement strand
CTTTACACCATGCGCGATCGGGCCCGAATTGGGGTAGTTGGCCAAGGCCCAGAGAATCACCGACGCCAGCAGAATGACCGTCCCCGCCTTGCGCACAAAAATCATGGCCCGATCGCGCATGGTGTAAAGGGCGTTGCGCAGGCTGGGCGTTTTGTAACTCGGCAGTTCAATGACCAGCGGCTTGGTCTCACCCCGCAGAATCGTGCGCTTAAAGACAAACGCCATGCTCATGGCGGCAATGATGCCCAGCGTATAAGCCCCCGTGAACATCGCCCCGGCCAAGATCGGATCGTGGGGAAACAGGAGGGCCACGACCATCGCGTAAACCGGAATCCGGGCCGAGCAGGTTAACAGCGGCAGCACCAAGATCGTCACCAAGCGGTCACGTTTGTCGTCGATGACCCGCGTGGCCATGATGCCGGGGATGGCGCAGGCGTGGGCCGAGAGCATGGGCACAAAGGCCTTGCCCGGCAGGCCGACGCGACCCATCAAGCGATCCATCACAAATGCCGCCCGCGCCAGATAGCCCGTGTCTTCCAACAGCGAGAGGAAGAAAAACAGGATGCAGATCTGCGGCAGAAAGACCAGCACGCCACCCACGCCACCGATCATGCCCTCGACCAACAGCGAGCGCAAGTCACCGGCCACAAAGTTCTGCAACCCCCCCGCCGGGAGACTCGCCGCCGTCCACGCCAGAGCGTCGGAAACCGCACCGCCCAAGGTGGCGAAAAGCACCTCGATGCCCGCCATCGGATACTGGGCGATCCAGAAAATCATGGCGAATACGATGAACATGACCGAGAAGAATGCCGCCACGCCTACCCAGGGATGCGTCAACACGCGGTCGATGGCCTCGGTCTTCTTGCCGTGGGTCATGTGGTGGCCGGTGAGCACCCGTCCGCCGACGTCCTCGGCCCAGTTGTAACGGGCCTCGAACTGGCAACCCGTGCAACCGGCGCAGGGTTTCAAGTTGGCGGGCACCGGCAGCGAGGGATCGATGATCCTCTCCAAAGCGTGACGCAGTTTGTCGATGCCCTGCCCATTGCGGGCGGCGATGCGCACCACCGGGCAGCCCAGCTCGCGTGACAGAGCCTCGATGTCGATCTTCAGCCCCATCTGATCCGCCAAGTCGATCATGTTCAAGGCCACGACCATCGGCACATCGAGTTCCATGGCTTGGCTGACCAGGAAAAGATTGCGTTCGAGGTTGGTGGCGTCAAGGATGACGATCAACGCGCCGGGCCGACTCATGCCGGGGATGCGGCCCAGCAAGGCATCCCGCGCCACCCGTTCCTCACTGGTTGAAGCGTTCAAGCTGTAAAGGCCGGGCAGGTCGATGAGTTCGACGTTTCGACCCGCCAAGCGCAGCCGGGCGGTGCGGCGTTCGATGGTGGTGCCCGGGAAATTGGCGGTCTTGGCCCGCAGGCCCGTGAGCTGGTTGAAAAGCGTGGTCTTGCCCGCATTGGGATTGCCCACCAAAGCCACGCAGGCGCGATCCCGCGCGCCTTCTCGTTGACTCGGGTGCATGTCCAGGGCGATGGTCGTCATGAGCGGGCGGTTCCGTGGGCCGGGGGGCGGGGAGGTAATCACAGATCAATACAGAAGTTCACAGATGAACACGGATCAAATAAATGCAATCATGGGATTCCGTGCATTCGTTGGGATTCCGTTCATTCCTTGGTGTTCTTGGTGCCCTTGGTGGTTAACCGGCTTTTTGCGACTCATCCGTCTGTTTATCCGTGTGAACCGAACTCACCGGTTGACCGGGATAATGGCTTCCGGGGGCGGTGCAGGCCCCTGTGTGAGTGACGCAGCAGACGACCGTGACCCGGCGGGCAAGCCGCGCCGAGACGCCGATGCGGGTGCCCAACACGCGAAGGATCAACGGATCTCCGGTCTTGACCAGTTCGACACGCCGGCCCACGCACACCCCCATCGCCATGAGTCCCGCAATGGCATCGTCAGGCGCTTCAATGCGGCAAATCACCCCGCAGCCCTGCGGTGACAACTCCGGCAACGACATCTCCCGCGTGTTACTGGCGGGAGCAGAAGGTGAAAGGGTCGAGGGCATGGATCGCGTACCTGCGATTGAGAATAATTCGCAATTGTATCCAAGGCCGCCCACCCTTGCAAGCGCGTGCAAAACAAACCTGCCCGCACAGGCTCGGGGGTCAGGCTGTTGATCGGATGGGCGTGCCAGCGGCGGGATTTCCGCCGTGAGGCTCGATAATGGGGAGCCATCCATAAGTACCAAGAGGAGGAGCTTGCTCAACACGACGATGTGGGCGCTCGCCCACTACAATGCCCCCATGATTTCACCCATCCGCAATGTCACCATTCTGGGCGATGGCTCCATGGCCACTGTCTGCGCCCTGCTCTTGGAAAGTCAGGGAATCAAGGTCACGCTTTGGGGCCACCAAGCCGACTACATCGCGGCCATGATTCAGACCCGCGACAACCAGCGGTATATGCCCGGTTATCGCATCCCCGAATCGGTGCGGCTCACCAGTGATGACGCCACCGCGTTTCGGGACGCCGACCTGATCGTCTCGGCCGCGCCGACGCAGTTTGTCCGCGGGGTGTGGAGTCGGTTGGCGACGCATGTGCCGCCGCTGACGCCCGTGGTCAGTGTCGCCAAGGGCATCGAAAATGAAACCACGCTGCGGCCGACGCAGGTCATCGCCGATGTGCTTTCCAAGACCGGCCGGGATTCGCCGGATGGCCCGCCGCGACCCTTGGCCGCCTTGTCAGGCCCGTCGGTGGCGTCGGAACTGGCCAAGTGCCTGCCAGCCACCGTCTGTGCCGCCAGCGAGGATGAAAACCTGGCCAACGCCGTGCAGGTGGCCTTCACCACCAACTGGTTCCGCGTTTACACACACAGCGACCTTCTTGGCGTGGAACTGGCCGGGGCGACCAAAAACGTCATTGCGGTGGCGGCGGGCATCCTCGACGGTCTCCAAGCTGGCAACAACGCCAAGAGCGCCCTGCTCGCGCGCGGTCTGGCGGAAATCACCCGCTTGGGACTGGCGATGGGCGCACGACAAGAAACCTTCTTCGGCCTCACCGGCGTCGGCGATCTGGCCACCACCTGCTTCTCACCCACCGGCCGCAACCGCACCTGCGGCGAACTACTAGGCAAGGGCCGCAAGTTGCAGGATGTGCTGGCGGAAATCTCCGGCGTGGTCGAAGGCGTGCCCACGACCAAAAGCGTCGTGGCCCTGGCGGCCAAGTACCGCGTGGAAATGCCCATCACCCAAGCCGTGCATCAAGTCCTCTTTGAGGGCCTCGACCCCATCGCCGGCATCAGCCGCCTGATGAGCCGACAGCCCAAACCCGAGCGTGTGGGGTGATTGTCGCAATCGCACGTCACCGCACGCCACCACGCTCCCCCGTTTAGCCGCGCAGCGAAGCGGAGTGTTCCCCCCAAGCGCTATATCCCATTCTTCACGCAATCTTCGCCCGACCATGCCTCAGCCCACCGTACAACCCGTTCCCCGCGCCTTGATCCTGGCGGGCCCCAACGGCGCGGGCAAAACGACCTTTGCCCGTGAGTTCCTCGTCAGGGAGGCTCATTGCCCCACGTTTCTCAATGCCGACCTGATCGCCGCGGGGCTTTCCCCCTTCGCCCCGGAAAAGGCCAATCTGGCGGCCATGCGGTTGATGGCACACCGCATGGATGAATGTTTTGCCCAACGTCAGGATTTCGCGGTCGAATCCACTTTGGCCGGCCGAACGTATCTGAACCTGATTCGACGCTGGAGGGCGGACAGTTATCGCGTGAAAATCATCTTTCTCAAACTTTCCTCGCCCCAACAGGCCATCGCTCGGGTGTCCCATCGCGTGCGTCTGGGCGGGCATGATGTGCCCGAGACGATCATTCGGCGAAGGTACGAGCAAGGCTGGGTGAACTTTCAAACGCTTTACCGGCCACTGGTTGATTTTTGGAAGGTCTATGATGCCACCATGTCGCCACCGATCATCGTCGCTCAAGGAGTCAGGCATGGATAATCAGTTGGATGATGATCGGGACATGGTTGGAACGGACGCCGCGATGTTGCGGGCGACGCGGCGGGCGCTGCGCGAGGCCAAGATGCACAATGTGCCGGTTCCGGTATGGCGCGATGGCCGGGTGGTGTGGGTAGATGCCGATGAAATCGTGCTGCCGCCCGAAGCCGATGCGCCATTGTCGTGTGGCGAAAAAAACGGTGCCAGCGACGCCCCAACCGTTTTATCAGACAAATAATCATGCCGCAAGCCGCGCGGTATAGTGGCCCCACGCCTTGGCGGCGCTCAAATGCAGAGCGCGGGCTGATGTTTCGTCAGCCGCAGGTGTGGTTTACCACTGATATCTGAAATTGATAAGCGTTGACAAAATATGACGATATCGCTATCCTTGCCTATGCGTTGATGCGCTGGCGTTGACGTAAATTGATGCATGGCGCATCAACGGCGCATCAACGGCGCGCATCAATGGCGCGCATCAAGACCGCATCATGGCCAACCAAGGAGCAAATTATGGGAACCGCAACCGCTACTCCGATGCGACTCATCCCAAACGACAGAGCACCCGAGCCGATGCGGTTCCGGTTCACGATCCGCGCTTTGGATCGCATCGCACCGTCCGACCGGCAAGTCTGGGTTTATGACACCGACGCCGACGGACTGGCCATGATGGTTCTACCGACGGGTGTTCGCACCTTCTGGTACTCCAAGCGATGCGAAGGCCGGTTCAGGCGCAAACGGATAGGACGTTTCCCGACCGTCACCGTGGAGCAGGCCAGAAAAATGGCGGCCACTTATGGCGGGCTGATCGCTAGTGGCGGCAACCCGTTTCCCGAAGGCCGCCGATCCGACGGCTTGGCGACGCTGGGCGATTTGTGGGAGGACTACCTGGAGCGTTACGCCAAGAAGCACAAACGCACATGGCGCGAGGATGAGCGGCAGTACAACACCCGCCTGAAGCGCTTCGCCGGCCGACGGCTGGAGCATGTCACGCAGGACGACATTAGGGCGATTCACGAGCGGCTCACCAAGACGGCACCCACCGCGGCCAACCGCCTGCTGGCTCTCGTCTCGAAGATGTACAGCGAGGCGGCGAAGCGAGGGTACAAAGGCGTTAACCCGGCCAAGGGTGTCGACCGTAACCGAGAACACAAGCACGACCGATATCTGGATGCACAAGAGTTGCCGCGTTTCATCAAGGCCATTGAGGCCGAACCCAACCGGCTCACAGCGGATTTTCTCAGGGTTCTGCTATTCACCGGCCAACGATGCGGAAACGTGGCTTCTATGCGCTGGGAGGAAGTCGACCTGCTGCGGCGAACCTGGACGATCCCACCGGAGAAGTACAAAACCGGCAGCAGCGTAACGGTTCCTCTAACCGATCCGGTGATGCACATCCTGGAGCGCCGACGGGAAGCCGATACAGGCGGCGAATGGGTGTTTCCTGCACGTAGCGGAGCCCCGACGCGGCACTTGGGCGAACCGCGAGCAGGCTTCATCAGTGTGTGCCGCCGTGCTAGTATCCAAGTTGGCGGCGCTACTGGGTTGCGACTCCACGACCTGCGCCGAACTCTCAGGACGTGGGCCACAAAAGCGGACGTATCCACGAGCGTGGCGGAAACCATGATAGGCCACGCGCTGGCGGGTGTTCTAGGCGTTTATGACCGACCGGACTTGGACTCCCTGCGGCGTGGCTTTGACCGGACTGTCGCGCTCATGCTCGCCACCACCCCCGAGGAGAAGTAAGCCATGCCGCCACCCTTCAACGTGCAGAGGCAACCCACACCCAATGGCGAACCCTCGGCTGTCGATGACATCGGGCCGGTTCGCCGATGCGAGTTGCTCGGCTGTCTGGGCAATGCCCGGCATTCTGGACCGCCGCCACCAGTGGACCAGATCGATGTCTCGTTCACACGCCGATTGCCAGTTATCCGACGCATGGGGAGCATGTGGGGATGAGTCGGTTTCCTGAGAGCTAAAAAAAGGGTCGTTAAGACGACCCCGATGTCGTGCCGTCGGCCGTGTCCTGCGAGGGCAACGCGGTCAACGACGGCGATGAACCTGCCCCGCCCGGCCCCCGGGACTCCGTGGCGGGGGCCCTGGGGGGGGGCAGAGCTTCGATCCACGGATCGGGGAGCGGAGGGTGTCGGGGCGAGAGGATCCGGGGGTCAGTCCAACGCCAGTTGAGCCAAGTGGGTCTCAAGCCAGCGCGTCTCGGCCGCCGCCGGCCACATCAATGAATCAGGCTGTCACCGGCTCGCCCATCAGTGTTCCCCAACTCTCACGCCACAGGGCGCGTCGTTGGCTCACCGCTGCTGACGACACGTGCATACGTCGGGCCACTTCGCCGGGGCGTTGGCCGCTGGCCAGTTGCTCGACCATGGCGCGGTCGCGCCGGGTCAGTCCGCCCAGCCAGTCTCCGAAATCGATCCGGAAGGCCACTTGGTCGGGCACCGGTGTCCGGGAGTCGGCCAATTCCTCTTCGAAGGAGGCGGGAAACTCGCTGCCTGCCGATGTCGGCCCGTCACGCATGGCACTGAGGCTGTGCACCCGTTGGCCATGCTTGAAGCGGCCACGCTCCGACATGACATCGCCGCTGGCCATGGGC
>JBBRGB010000200.1:0-6666 GCA_038241095.1 Phycisphaerales bacterium | reverse complement strand
AGTCAGGCGTTCGCGCAATTGACACGCGGGCGGTGGGGCTTTAGTTTGGGTGTTGGCCCTCACTCAACAATCACTCCATAAACACGTGACATCACGGCCTTGACCCTGCGCCACAGGGAGGCCGCCCGATCAAGTCCGTCTCGGATCCCGACCCCCATGCGGAAGCTCGAAGACACGCAATGGCGCGACATGCTCGGCTACCTGCGCCAGAAGCACGCCCCGATCTGCCGCCAGTGGTTTGAAGACCTCAAACCCCTGAGCATGGATCATGGTTTGCTGCAGATACGCACCTCCACCCCGGTGCAGCAAAATTACCTTCAAAATAAATGCCTGGACCCTTTCACTGAAGCGGCACAGGCGATTACCGGGGCCTTGGTCGCGGTGCGCTTCGTTAACAATGAAGAAGGGCGCAACAAGTCGGGGCTGGCAACGACCGAGGCCGCCGACGACTCGGATGCTTCGGAATCGTCAAGCCACGGGCAGAGCGCTTCCGCCACCGCCACCGCGGGCACGGGGGCATCGCATCACGGTGGCAACGGAAACGGCCACCACGCCCCGCCCGCCGGCGTGCCCCGTCCCACGCCCAAGCCCATCGCCCTGCCCCACTCCGGCCAAGACAGTGGCCAAGTCCACTTCGACCAGATCGTCATCAGCCCCGATTATTCCTTTGAAAACTTCGTCCCCGGTCCCGGCAACCAGCTTGCCTACGCCGCGGCCTTGGCAGTCTCCAATCAGCCGGGCCAAGCCTACAACCCACTGTTCATCCACGGCGGCGTCGGCCTGGGCAAAACGCACCTGCTCCAAGCCATCTGCCAGACCATCATGCTGGCGCATCCCGACATGCGCATCTGCTACCTCTCCTGCGACGCCTTCACCAACCAGTTCATGGACTGCGTGCAGAAGGGCATGATGGATCAGTTCCGCCATCGCTATCGCCACGTCGATTTGCTGGTGGTCGATGACATCCACTTCCTTGCGGATCGGGAACGGACGCAGGAAGAGTTCTTCCACACCTTTAACGAGCTGCACCAGGCGCGGAAGCAGATTGTGATTTCATCCGACGCCCCGCCCAGCGAGATTCCGCAGTTGGAGGAGCGACTGGTGAGCCGCTTCCAGTGGGGGCTGGTGGCCAACGTCACCAAGCCGGATTACGAAACCCGCATGGCCATCGTCCGCGCCAAGGCCAAACTGCGTGGGCTGGAAATCACCGACGATGTGACGGCCTACATCGCCTCGAAGATCGACTCCAACGCACGTGAACTCGAAGGGGCCTTGACCACGGTGCAGGGCCACGCGCTACTCAACTGCAAGCCGCTGGATCTGCACTTGGCGCAGAAGGCGCTGGGCGAGCCGGCCTTTGAGAGCCGCGCCAGCCAGGTGACGTTGCAGAACATCATCGACGTGGTCACCTCCTACTACAACGTGAAACTGGCGGACCTGCAAAGCAAGCGGCGGCACAAGTCCATCACCACGCCCCGGCAAGTCTGCATGTGGTTGGCGCGGGAACGCACCCGATTCAGCCTCCAAGAAATCGGCGCGTTCTTCGGCGGCCGGGACCACACCACCGTCATGCACTCGGTGGAAATGATCAAGCAACGCATGCGCGAAATCCCCGACTTCGGCATCCAAATGAAACAGCTCGACGAGCGCGTGGGACGCTGAATCATTTTCAATAATTCAACGCCCCCCCCCCGAAAGCCCACCCCCTCCGGGGGGTGGGATACTCCCCCACGCGCTTAAAGATTTCACCCTTCACACCATCCACAGCGTCAGCGCCACATTCACCGCATTAAACCCCGCATGGGCAACGATGCCGGGCACCAAGCTCCCGCTGCGTTCATAAACCCACCCCAAGGTCAACCCCAGCACAAACAGCGCCGGCAGCGTGTGCGGCGCGGCCGCGCCAACATGCACCACCGTGAAAATCCCCGCCGAGAGCAACAGCACGATCCGCATCGGCAAGGCCCCGCGCAACGCCGACTGCGCCAGCCCGCGAAAAAGGATTTCCTCCGTCACCGGCGCGATGACGATGGCCGAGGCGAGCATCATGGCGATGGCCAGTGGGGAATCGGAACCCCGTAGAGCAATGAGCATCTCGTGGCCGACCTCCGAGGGTGGCGGAAAGCCCAAGGCGAAGCCCAAAATCGAAACCAAGGCCGTAACCAAGAGCAACACGGGAAAGACCCACAGCAAGGCGGCGAGGCCCCAGGCGACATCCCGGCCTAGGCGGTCGCCGCGCAGGCCGAAGTTGCGCACGCCCTCCTCACACCGGGTCACGCGCCAGCCGAGGAGCACCGCCACGGGCAAGAAGCCCCCGAGTTGCGCCAGCATGATGCCACCCGCATAGGTCAAGGAATCAAACCCCGCGGTCGCCTGCTGACCGACCACCCCTGGTGCCGCCGGTGCCACAATGGAGAATCCAACCGCCGCCAGAATTGAAACGAGAATGATCTGACTGGCGTAAAAGATCAGGATCGCCAGCGGCAGATCAACGGGCCGCACACCCGTGGGCCACGAGGTCATGGCGGTGAGCGCGGAGAAGCGAAACCACCCCCGCCACCCCGCCAGCAGCAAGGCCGCGGAGGCGAACGGCAACAAGATTAACGCCGTGAATATCGCCTCCCACATCGCGTCCATTGATTTCATCCCATCAATTGCCGGAATCAGATATCAAAGTACATGCAGAACTCATAGGGGTGGGGCCGCTGCCTCAACGCTTGCACTTCATTTTCATACTTGTACTTGATCCAATAGCGAATCACATCCTGGGTGAACACCCCGCCCTGCAACAGATACTCATGGTCGCGTTCCAAGGCGTCCAAGGCTTCGTTCAGATCGGTGGGCGTGGTGGAGAGGGATTCGATCTCCTCGCGTTCGAGGGTGTAAATATCCTTGTCCAGCGGTGCGCCGGGGTCGATGCGGTTGACGATGCCGTCGATGGCCGCCATGAGCATCGCCGAGAAGGCCAGGTAGGGATTGCAGGATGAATCCGGGCAGCGGAACTCGATGCGTTTGGTGTTGGGGTTGTCCTGATAGACGGGGATGCGGATGGCCGCGGAACGGTTGCGTGAGGAATAGACGAGGTTGACCGGCGCTTCGTAGCCCGGCACCAGCCGCTTGTAACTGTTGGTGGTGGGGTTGGTGAAGGCCAGTAGGGAGGGGGCGTGTTTGAGCAGCCCGCCGATGGCGTGGAGGCCGATTTCCGAGAGGCCCGCGTACTTTTTGCCCGCCATCAGGGGCTTGCCGTTTTTCCATAGCGACAGGTGGGTGTGCATGCCCGAGCCGTTGTCGGCAAAGAGCGGTTTGGGCATGAAGGTCGCCACCTTGCCGTGCCGGGCGGCGACGTTTTTGACAATGTATTTGTAGAACATGCAGGTGTCGGCCATGTGCAGCAACTCCTGATGCCGCAGGTCGATTTCACACTGGCCGCCGGTGGCCACCTCGTGGTGATGGGCCTCGACGGGGATGCCCTGTTCGAGCATGATCTTGACCATTTCCGAGCGGATGTTGGAGAGCGTGTCGGTGGGGGGAACGGGGAAGAGGCCTTCCTTTTGCCGCACCTGGTTGCCAGCGTTGGTCGGATCATGTCGGCCACGATTCCAAATGCCTTCGACCGAATCGACAAAGTATTCCGCCTTGTTGATGGTCTGGTCGTACCAGACGTTGTCGAAGATGAAAAACTCCATTTCCGGGCCGAAGTAGGCCGTGTCAGCGATGCCCGAGTCGATCAAGTATTCATGGGCCTTGCGTGCGATGGAGCGCGGATCGCGGGAGTAATTCTTTTTGGTCACCGGGTCTTTGATGTCGCAGATGATCGACAGCGTCGGATGCTGATGGAACGGATCGACCCTGGCCGTGTCGGCCACGGGCACCAGCAGCATGTCGCTTTCGTTGATCGCCTGCCAGCCGCGGATGGAGGAACCGTCAAAGCCAAAACCGTTGGTGAAAGTTTCTTCGGTGAGTTCCGCTGCGGGGTAAGTGCAGTGTTGCCACAGGCCGGGAAAGTCCATGAAGCGGGTGTCGATGAACTCGATATGTTGTTGCTTGATGAGTTGCAGGACTTGCTTGGGGGTCATGGCGTTCTCCGCCGGTTTGAGGTTATGCGTATTGGTGTTCATTGTGCCAGATTGAATCCGTCGCGGGGGCGATTGTCATTCAAAGAGGCCGTTGCCTTGATCTTCGCGCACGCGGTATTTCATGCCCATGAACTCGGCCCCGGCGCGGGTCAGTTGCCGACCCTTTCTGGTGCGGGCCACGAAACCGATCTGCAAGAGGTACGGCTCGACGACATCCTCCAGCGTGCCAGCGTCCTCACCCAATGTCGCGGCCACCGCTTCCAATCCCACAGGCCCGCCTTCGTAAACCTCGCCGATGACCCGCAGGTATTTGCGGTCCAGGTCATCGAGGCCAAGACCGTCCACGCCTTCGAGCTTCAGGGCGTCATCAACCACGGCCATGCTCAACCGGCCATCGGCCTTGACTTGGGTGAAGTCGCGCACGCGGCGAAGCAGGCGGTTGGCGATGCGGGGCGTGCCACGGGATCGCTGGGCGATGCGGCGAAGCGGCGCGTCATCCTCCCCCTTGCTCGCGTCGGCTTGGCTCACGCCCAGCAACTTGGCGCTGCGTTGCAAAATGCGCAGCAGATCATCCACGCTGTAAAAGTCGAAGTTGTGCAAGAGGCCAAAGCGGCTGCGCATGGGCGCGGTCAACAGCCCGGCCCTTGTCGTGGCGCCGATGAGACAGAACGGCTTGATCGGCAGGGTGATGATCTTGGCGTGCATGCCGCTGTCGATGGTCACGTCGATCTTGAAGTCCTCCATCGCCGAGTAGAGGTACTCCTCGACCACGGCGGGCAGGCGGTGAATCTCGTCGATGAAAAGCACATCGCGGGTCTGAAGTTTGGTCAGCGTGCCGACAAGTTCCGCCGGCTTGGTCAAGGCCGGGCCGGAGGTCACGATGAGATGCGCGTTCATGGCGTGGGCGATGATGTGCGCCAAGGTGGTCTTGCCCAGGCCGGGCGGGCCGTGAAGAAGGACGTGCTCCATCGATTCGTTTCGCTGTTGCACGGCCGCGAGGGTGATCTGAAGTTTTTCGATCAAGCGTGGCTGGCCAACGTAGTCGGCCAAGGTCGTGGGCCGCAGCGAGGTGTTGATATGTTCCTCGGCCACGTCCACGTTTTGCGCCGAAATGATCCTCTGCTTGGCCATGCGAGTAAGTGTAACCGCCGGGCGGCTTGGCGCGTGTCAGCCAGCGTGGAAGTGAATTGTCAGAGCCGACGGACGTCGCGCAACTACACCTCAGCGCAGGGCGTCGCCGGCTTCGGCCAAGCGTTCCATGATGGGGATGTTCTGCGGGCAGCGGGCTTCGCACTCGCCGCAACGGGCGCAGATTTCCACGCCGTGACCCTTCTTGACCATGTTGGCGTAACGATGTTTGGCGTCGTCCCAGAGGTCGTACACCCGGCCCATGTTGTAAGCGCCGAACACCGCGGGGATGTCGATTTCGTTGGGGCAGGGCTTGCAGTATCCGCAGGCGGTGCAGTAGAGGTCGGCCATGCCTTTGAGCCGGCCCAGGTGAGCGTCGATGGCCGCGCGATCTTGGGGCGTCAGGGCAACGGGGTCGGCCGCGACTTGGACGTTCTCTTCCACCTGCTCCATCGTGCTCATGCCCGACAGCGCCACGGTGACATTGGGGTTTGAGAGCACAAAGCGCAAGGCCAGTTCGGGCACGCGTTTGATTTCGGGCAGCAGCTTGCCCAGCACCTCGCTGTTGGCACCCAGCCGCCCACCGCCGACAGGCCCCATGACCACCACGCCGATGTTTTGTTCATGGGCGTGGGCGATGGCTTCTTCGAGGCTGCGGTCCAGCAGGTTGTATTGCACGGTGATGACCGAGACGTAGCCGGTGTCGATGATTTTGGTTAAGGCCGCGGCGTCGTCGTGGAAGCTGGTGCAGATGTGTTTGATGAGGCCTTGGTCGCGGGCCTTCTCCATCCACTTGCTCATCAGGGGTTCGACGTGTTGGGTGTATTTGCCCCAGTTGATGCCGTGGTGGTTGTAGATGTCGATGGAATCGATGTCGAGGCGTTGGAGGCTATTTTCGAGATTGGCCCACCACTCCTTTTCGTTCTCGCCGTAGTAGTGGTTTTTGGTTGAGACGATGATCTTGTCGCGCCAGCCTTTCAAGGCTTCGCCCACGACCCGCTGGCTGTCCTGGTTGGCGTAAAAGACGGCGGTGTCGATGTAGTTGACCCCGGCCTCAAAGGCGCGGTGGATCATGGGGATGGCCAAGGCGCGGTCGATGCGGGCGGCTTCGCCCTGGCCGGTCATGGGCAGACGCATGGCGCCGAAGCCGAGTTGGGAAACGCGCAGACCGGTGCGGCCAAGGGTGCGGTAAATCATGGAGCGGGACTCATCGTGGAGGGGACAGCGGATAATGGGATGAGTATAGCGGATGAGGAGGCGGTTGCGCGGGTAACATGCGGAAATAGTGGGGCGGGTACAATCGGGGTTTGGGCACAAAGGCCCCTCCGCTGTGCTGCGGGCTAAACGGGGATGCGTGTTGCGATGTGGGTGAAACAAGAGGAATCAATCGCGTGAACAATGTTTCTGACAATGTTTCGACGTCCGACGCCTCGGCCGACAATGCCGGGGATTCGTTGAGCAA
>JBBRGB010000199.1:0-6670 GCA_038241095.1 Phycisphaerales bacterium | reverse complement strand
GGTCAAGCGATCCATATCCAGCGGGTCGATGGCCAGCGGTTCCAAGCCCTGCGCCTTGCGGCCATCGTTGACCGTGGCGCGGATGGTTTTTTCATCCAGCGAGTTGCGGATGAGCTTGCGGGCACGCTCGATGATCGACAGCGTGCGCAGGCCCAGGAAGTCCATCTTGAGCAGGCCGACTTTTTCGCACGTCGGGCCGTCCCACTGCGTGACGATCTGCTCGGTGCCCGAAGGCTTGTAGAGGGGCACGATGTTGTTAAGCGGTTGGGTAGCGACGATGACGCCCGCAGCATGAACGCCCGCGTGCCGGGCCAAGCCCTCGATGCGTCGCGCGGTTTCGAGCGTTTGCCGATGCAGCGGGTTGGCGTCGCAAAGCTGGCGCAGTTCGGGCGTCTGTTGCAGGGCCTTGTCGATGGTCGTGCCCAGGCCATCGCCCACCATCTTGCAGAGCTTGTCCACTTCCGACAGCGGCAGGTCCAGCACCCGGCCCACATCGCGGATCGCGGCCCGCGCCTTAAGCGTCCCAAAGGTGATGATCTGCGCCACGTGGCCGTACTTCTGCCGGACGTACTCGATGATCTCCTGGCGGCCATCCTGACAGATGTCAATATCAATATCGGGGTATTCGCTGCGGTCGGGG
Organism: Phycisphaerales bacterium; assembly: GCA_038241095.1. Lineage (GTDB taxonomy): Bacteria > Planctomycetota > Phycisphaerae > Phycisphaerales > Phycisphaeraceae > JBBDMX01. The sequence continues at coordinate 6,030 of JBBRGB010000199.1, read as the reverse complement.
TCGGTGAAGCGTTCAAAGAGCAGGCCGTATTGCACCGGGCAGGCGTTGGAAAGGCCTAGGCAGTAGCCGACCATGGTGCCCACGCCTGAACCACGGGCGTTGGCGGGGATGCCGCGGCGACGGGCTTCGTTAACAAAGTCCCAGACGATCAGGAAATAGGCGCTGATGTTTTTGTCGGCCAGCACTTGAAGCTCGCGCTCCATGCGGGCGCGGTGGGCATCGGTGAAGGAGCTTTCGGGTGATCCGGGCGGGCCGTAGCGCCAAGTCGCGCCGGCTTCGGTCAGTTCACGCAGGGCTTGGTCGCAGGCGCTCTTGAGCTGCTCGCGCGTGAGTTGCACATCCGTCTGCTCATCGAAGGGCAGCAGGTTGAACCCGGCACAATATTCCTTAAACCACTCGGTGGAACCGGGTTTCGCCGCGGCGGTTGATGATGCGCCCTTGGATTTGGCTGGCGATTCCGCTGGCTTGCTTTCACGCCGTTGAATCTTCACCACGGGTGCGAAGTTGGCCTTGAAGTTCAGTTCGACGTTGCACATCTCGGCGATGCGGTTCGTGTTTTCGCAGGCCTGTCGCCACTTGGCGTTGTCCATTGCGTCGTACATTTCCTGGCCGGAGCGCAGGTACAACTGCTTGGGATAAATCAGCCGACTTTCATCCGACAGCAGCTTGCCGGTGGAGATGCAGCACAGCGCATCATGCGGGGCGTGGTCGTCGGCGTGGAGGAAATGCACGTCATTGGTCGCCACGCACCCCAGCCCCAGCCGCTCCGCCAGGTCGATCAATTCGGGGTTGATCTTGTCTTGTTCGGGGATGTGCTTTTGCAGTTCGATGAAGAAGCGATCCGCGCCAAAGACATCGATGTACGTCTCGGCGATTTCCTTGGCGAGCTTGCGGTTGTCGCGGGTCAGGGCCGAGGGGATTTCCCCGCCCAGACAGGCGCTGGTGGCGATGATGCCCTGGCTGTGGGCGCGGAGGACTTCCTTGTCGATGCGGGGCTTGTAGTAGAAGCCTTCGGTGTAGGCGATGGAGCCGAGCTTCAAGAGGTTGCGGTAGCCGACTTCGTTTTCCGCCAGCAGCAGCAGGTGATATCCGCCGTCCTTGATGCCGGTGGTGGTGCGGTCGTGGCGCGATCCCGCGGCCATGTAGGCCTCGATGCCGATGATGGGCTTGACCCCCTCGGCCACGGCCTTCTGATAAAAATCGACCACGCCAAAGAGGCAACCGTGATCGGTGATGGCCACGGCCTTCTGCCCCAGTTCCTTGGCGCGGGCGACCAAGGCGGCACTGCGGCAAGCCCCGTCCAGCAGGCTGAACTGGGTGTGAACGTGCAAGTGAACAAAGTCGTTGGTCTGGGCCATCCTTGGCGACTCCACAAACGCGGCAGCGGGACAGGGCGATGAAGCAGCATTTTACAGCGCGACGATGAAACGTGAATCGCCCGAAAAAGGAGACATCCACAAGTTCCACTTCATTGTCGTTCGAATCTTCACAGTGCCAAGGAAATTGTGGATGTCCCCTTTTTCTGCACGCCAGCCCTGGCCACGCCCGGCCAAACCCAAGTATCATGGCCACATGGCCATTCATCTCGATGACAAGCCGGTGAAGCTGACGGTTGCCACCTTGGACGAGTTGCTCATCGCGGCCAAGGCCATGCTGGCGGATCGTGGCCGCATGGTGGTCGAAGTGCAACGCGACGGACGCACCCTCTCGGCCAAGGAGATCGAAGCCCACCGCAAGCGTTCGCTGGGTCAGGTCGATTGGGCCTTGCGTTCCGCGTTGCCGGGTGAACTTGCGGTGACGACTTTGCGTGAAGTGAAGGATCTTCTCACCGAGGCACGGCAAAAGCAGGAGCAGGCCGCCGGCGACTTCCAAGCCGACAACGCCGCCGACGCCATGCGTGGTTTGGGCGAAGCCTTGGAAGTCTGGCACCAGGCCCCGCAGGCCATTCTCGACGCCACCAACCTCATGCGGCTGGCCTCCGATGAAGTCACCGTCGCGGGCCAAAACGTGCAGACCCTCTCCGCGGCCTTGGTTGATCAACTGCGTGACCTCCGGCAACTGGTGCAGGACGGCGACACCGTGGCCCTGGCCGACGCCTTGGGTTACGAGTGGCCGGAAATCACCCAACGCTGGCAAAGCCTCATCGACGCCCTGATCGTGAAGATTGAATCCCGCTGAGCAAACCGTCAGCGTTTCGTTCCACTGGGCAGCGGCAGGGCCGTGGCTTCCGACGCCGGCTCACCCAAGTCAGGCTCACCCGTGGCCGTCCACTTCACCGGCTGCAAGCGCGGGCTGCGAACATCGCCGGGGCCGGGCTTGGCGACCTTCCAGGCGTGGTAAAACAGCCAGTCCTCCCGGCCATCGGGCGACTTGATGAAACTTGCGTGACCGGGTCCGAACACCCCGGCTTCGGGCTTTTGCGTGAAATAGGGCCGTGGCATCTTCGTCCACGAAGCCGGGTTCAACAGATCGCTTCCACTCCGCGCCCGCAGAAAACCAATGGCGTAATGTGGCGACCAAAAACCGCTGCCCGAATACCCCACCCAAATGTCATCGCCATGCCTCAAAATCTGCGCCCCTTCGTTGGTGGGCTGATCGTGGCGCTCCCACGCCTCGGTCGGCTTGGAAATAATGACTTCCTTCTCCGCCAGCGTCACCGGGTCTTTCATCTCCGCGATCATGATGTGCTGCCAGTTGCCATCGCCCATGGGCAGCTTGCTGCTCCAAATGAAATACGTTCGCCCGCCGTCGTGAAGCACGGTGCCATCAATGGCGTAACGCGAAACGGGAATCTTCAGCGGTCCGAGGTAGTCCCAAGGCCCGTCCAACGGATTGCCGCCCGGCGTGACCTTCGGCCCGCGCAGAACAAACAGCCGACGGTTGGCGTCATCGTCATCGGCGGTGTTGCCGGTGAAATAGACGTGCCAGCGTCCGTCGAGTTGATGAATCTCCGGTGCCCAGATGGACTGCGCCGCCGGGAAGTTTTCCGGCAATGGCGAAGGTGGCCGCCAAATGACCCGCGACTCGGCCTCGCAAAGCCGCGTGATGTCCGCCGTGCGATGCAGTTGCAGACGGTTGTGCTCCGTGACCATGACGTAGTAATAACCGTCATGCCAAGTACCAAAAGGATCGGGGCCATCGGGGGTCAGGGGGTTGTGGAAGGTCATGGGGCGACAGTTATATCACGCCCGCCGATGGCCTCAATCAGAGCCGAAGGGCGTAAGCCCTCGGTCCCCGGCCCTCGCGGAGAAAAAGGGGACATCCACAATTTCCTTGGCACTGTGAAGACTCAAACGACAACGAAGCGGAAATTGTGGATGTCCTGTTCTGTAGAAAACCCGTCTTTCTTCTCTTCACCCCGGAGGGGTGGCGGGTTGTAGCCACGGGTGAAGCGGAGCGCAACCCGTGGTCATGGTGCTTGAAAAGTGTCCGCCCCGGAGGGGCGGCGGAATCCCTAGTAACCCATTTTCCTTCGCCCCTGCCGGGGCGAAAGAACATTCGCATCTTTTCCACGGGTTCCGCTCCGCTCCACCCGTGGCTACATTCCATGACCCCTACCGGGGTCAAAGCCAAGACGTAGGGTTTTATGGAAATCGCGTTTAATTCTCAAAAATGGGGTTTTCTACAGAGCAGGATGTCCCCTTTTTCGGATGCCCGCGTGCTATCATCGGATTTTCTTCGATGAACCCGAGTGTGAATGGAGCTCGCCATGAATCAACGCCAACAACCGTCGGCCATTGTGACCGGTGGGGCCAAGGGGTACGGGCGGGGGATTGCCCAAAGCTTGGCCAAGGCGGGAATGAAGGTTTGGATCACGGGCCGGGATGAAGCGGCACTGGCCGTGGCGGCGCGGGAGTTAGGCGTCGAAGCGATCCGCGCCGAAGCCACCAGCAGCGAGGATTGGGATCGTCTGTTTGCCGCGGTGCTGGGAGCCACGGGAGGTCGGCTGGATGTGCTGGTCAACAACGCCGGGGCGGGCGTGGCCATCAAACCCCTCGGCGAGCAAAGCGATGCCGAAATCCGCGACGCCATCGAGGTCAACCTGATCGGCCCACTGTTGGGTTGTCGGCGGGCGGCCCCGGTGATGCAAGCCCAGGGCGGCGGGCTGATCGTCAATATCTCCAGCATCTGTTCACAACAAGCATGGCCCGGCTGGACTGTGTACGGCGCGGCCAAGGCCGGGCTGAATCAGGCTTCGCATGGCCTGCACACCGAGTTGCGCAAGGCGGGCGTGCGGGTCTGCAATGTCATTCCTTCCTGGGGCGCGACTGGTTTTGGCCAGGCCGCCGCCATCGGCGGGCGTGACGCTGAAACCGACGCCAAGTGCATGCAGCCCGGCGAGATGGGCGACTTGGTGCTCTCCCTGTATCGCCTGCCAGTGCACCTGACGGTGCCGGACATCACGGTGCTTCCCCTGGTGCAGGAAATCGAACCCTATTAGGCCCGAAGTTTTTTGAGCACGCCTACCACCGACATCCAACGTTTTGACGTGGCCGTGATCGGCGGGGGCAGCGGCGGGCTCGGCGCGGCCATCACCGCGGCGCGGGCGGGGCTGTCGGTGACGCTGATCGAAAAAAGCGACACCTTGGGCGGCAATGCCGTGCGCGGCGGGGTGCATCACTGGGAACCCGGCGTCGTGAGCGGCGAATTGCCACGCGAAATATACGGCCGATTCAAGGCCATGCCCCACGCCACGGGCATCACCGTCATGCGGCGACACCTGTGCTGGGCCAAACGGGATCAGCCCGATTGGTATCCGGGCGGCGAACGGGTCATCGACCCTCAAGGCACCTGGGAACAAACCCTCCAACGCCACGGCACACAAGGTTTCGCCACCCCGCAGGCCACTCTGCGCGGGCTTTGGAAGGGTGTGGTTTTTGACCCCCATGCGTATGGCCGGGTGGTGGACGATCTTCTTGCGGAGACTGGTCGATGCGTGGTGCGGCTGGGCACCGCTTTTACCGCGGCCCAGGTGGAGTCGGGGCGAATCATCTCGATCACACTGGACAACGGGCAAACCGTCATCGCGCGAACCTTCATTGACGCCACGGCCGACGTTCATCTGGCCCGCGCCGCTGGCTGTCGCACACGCACTGGCCGTGACCCGCAAAGCGCCTTTGGAGAGCCATCCGCGCCGCTGATCGGCGACGATCAACTCAATGCCGTGACCTTGATTTACCGCGTGACGCCCCGGAACCAGAGAGGCTTGATCGAACCACCGCCGGACGTTGGCGACGCCTGCTGGTGGAGGCCGACGTTTCCAGTCTCAAGCGTGGTGCAATACCCCCGCAGCGACCTGAACATCAACATGCTGCCGACGATGGAAGGCCGGGAAGCCGCTTCCCTGGGTCATGCCGCGGCCATGACTGAATGCCGGCGTCGGGTTTGGGGGCACTGGCGTCACTGGCAACGCGCGTTTCCCGAGTTCCAGACTTATGACATTTCGTGGATCGCCCCGGCGTTGGGCGTGCGGGAATCGCACCGCGTCGTGGCGCGTTACACCCTGACCGAGCACGACCTGCGGGCCGGGCTGAGCGCTCAAACGCACAACGATGTGATCGCCCTGGCGGATCATGCCTTGGATGTGCATGGCCAGCACGGGGGAGTCTGCAACGAACTCAACGAACCCTACGGCATCCCCTACCGCTGCCTGCTTCCCGCCGACTGCGAAAATCTGTTGGTGGCCTGTCGCGGCGCGGGCTTCAGTGCGATTGCCGCTTCGAGTTGCCGCCTCTCCCGCACCATGATGTCCTTGGGTGAAGCCGCCGGGGCTGCCGCGGCGATGTCGCAACGCCTTGACTTGCCACTGAGCAAAGTACCCGCATCGCTTGCTTACACGGGCAGGACCGCGAGGCGCAGGTTGGTGCAGCCGTAGGGCAGAAGTTCGACTTGTCGCGCGGACGGGTCAGAGGCATCGCTCTTTTTTATCGCCGGGATGGCGGGTGGCACGGCAGCGGCATTCTTTTCCTCGCCCCAGCCTTCGACTTCCACCGCCTTGACCTTCACCCGCAAAGGTGCCCCGGCGGGAGA
>JBBRGB010000198.1:0-6677 GCA_038241095.1 Phycisphaerales bacterium | reverse complement strand
GTGTTCTTCATACTCATAGCCGCAACGTCCTCGTTGCGCGTCTTGAAGTTAGTATCACGCGAGTCAAAGACGCGCGGCGGGGACGCTGCGGCTATAAGTCAGAACTCTTTACTTATCCGTGTTCATCTGTGTATATCTGTGTTTATCCGTGTAATAAAAAACCTCACTCCCCCGCCTCAATACTCAAATCCTTGACTTTCTTGTTGAGCGTGTTGCGATTGATGCCCAGGAAGTCGGCCGTGCGCGTCTTCACCCCGCCGTTGCGTTCCAGGGCTTCGATGATGAGTTGTCGTTCCAACTCCCCGACGCACAGTCCGTATATTTTCCCTCCCCCTGAATTGTCACTCGTGTCTTCCGCAGTCGTTGAAGCGACTTCGGCACTACCAACCACCTCCCCAAACGCCTCAATGGCGTGCCGCGCCAGCTTATTGGCCAGCACCTCGATACTTTCCGCCGAGGTGTCGCCACGCACCTGCTGGGCGAACATGCGAATCTGCAAGGGCAGCAAATCATCCGTGAACTCTTGACCCGTCGAAAGCACCACCGCCCGCTCCATCGCGTTCTCCAACTCCCGCACATTGCCCGGCCAGGGATATCGCAGCATCGTGTTTAACACGTCCCGGCTAATCTTCTTCAAACTCCTATCATTCTCACGGTTATAACGATCGAGAAAGTGATCCATCAGCCGGGCGATGTCCTCCCGCCGGACACGCAGGGGCGGAATGTGGATCGTCACGACGTTCAAGCGGTAATACAAATCCTCACGGAAAGCACCCTTGCGCACTTCCTCCTCAAGGTCGAGATTGGTTGCCGCAATGACGCGCACATCGACTTTCACCGTGCGGTGATCGCCGACACGCTCAAACTCGCGTTCCTGCAAAACACGCAAGAGTTTCACTTGCAGTTCAGGCGTGAGGGTGCCGATTTCATCGAGGAAGAGGCTGCCCCCGTCGGCGGCCTCGAAGCGGCCGATCTTGTCACGCAGAGCGCCGGTGAAAGCGCCCTTGACGTGCCCAAACAGTTCCGATTCCAGCAGTTGCGGCGACAAGGCCCCGCAGTTGATCCGCACCAGGGCCTTTTCCCGACGCGGCGAATTGTAATGGATGGCCTTGGCGATAAGTTCTTTGCCCACACCGGTTTCGCCCAAAAGCAAGGCCGTGGCCCGACTGGGGGCGACTTGGGCGATGGTCGCCAGCACATCGAGCATGGCCGGGGAGGAACCGATGATGTTGTCGAACTTGTATTTGGACAACAAGTTCTGGCGCAACTGCTGGTTTTCCGCCAGGAGCTGGTCTTTTTCGCGTTGCACGAGGTGATGCAGGCGAATGGCCTGCGAAAACGACCCGGCGATGATGGTCAAGAGGCGTGCGTCGGCGGAAAGGGATGCGTCGTTAACGAAGGGTTCATCAACACTTATGGCCCCGACGATGCGCTTGCCGTTTTTGACCGGGACGCAGATGAAACTGGTGGGCGTGGCATTGGATGCCGCCCCGGAGCTTCCCCCGCTTGAACTTCCGGGACCGGGGGCCGCTGGCCGGCTGCCGGTGCGGTTCAGGAAATCCGGGGCCTTGCTGATGTCGGTGACCAGTTCCGCTTTGCCCGTCTGCATGACCCGCCCGGTGATGCCCTCGCCCAAGGCATAACGACCGCGTTTGACTTCCTCCGGCGACAACCCCACGGCCGCGACGATCCGCGCCTGGCCGATGGCCTCATCCCAGAGCACCAGTGCCGCCCGGCGAAAGTCCAGCCGCTCACCCAGCAGTGCCATCGCCCGCTGAAACACCTGCCCCAATTCAAGGCCGTCGCCGAGAATCTGGCTGATTTGCTCGAGGATGTCTAGTTCCTGTTCAGCTCTATCCATGATGTGCCTATCTTGGGGTCGGGTGGTGGTTTTGGCAAGTTCGATTGCCTAGGGTTTGCCTTTTTTTAACACAGATGAACACGGATGCATTCAGGTTCCAAGACAGCCGCTCACGGTCGCGGCTCGTTGTCTGGCGTTGTGGGTGTCCATGCGTTTGCCATCCCCGGTGAATCGACCTTTACCCCAAGACGGCGTTTCCGGTATAAGGCGCCATGCCAACCAAGCAAAGCGTCTCAGGCAGCGAATTGTTCATCGTCGATAACAGCAATGACGACTGGAAAGTCGTCCGCTACCTGCATGACTGGTGCCAGATCTCCCAACGCATCGACATTGCGACGGGCTACTTCGAAATAGGCGCGTTGCTGGCCTTGGGAGATCAATGGCGGAAGGTCGACAAGATCCGCATCCTGATGGCGATGAAGTGCCCGCCCGAACCAAGGAAGCGTTCGCTGACACACTCAATCAAATCACAACATCACTTGATGAAAGCATCGAAGCGGAGAAGGAGAAAAACGACTTTCTCCAGGGCGTTCCCGTGATCGTCGCGGCACTCAAGTCCGGAAAAATTACCTGCCGCGTCTATCGCAAAGCAAAGTTCCACGCCAAGGCCTACATCACCCACGCCCGTCCCGAAGTCGTCGGTTCGTCAGCCTTGGTCGGTTCGTCCAACTTCACCGTTCCGGGCCTGACCAAGAACCTCGAACTCAACGTGCGGATCACCGGCAGCCCGGTCTCGGTGCTTCAGGAGTGGTACGAGCGGCACTGGGAGAATGCCGAGGATGTCACCCCCGATATTCTTCGCGTCATCGAGCGACACGTGCGCGAGTATTCGCCTTACGAGGTCTATGCGCGTTCGCTTGAGCAACTCTTCTCCGGCTATCAGCAAAGTGTCACCGATTGGGAAAGCGGCTACCAGGTCTGCCACAAGTGGTTCCCCCCGGGGGACCGCAAGGGCCGCACGCTCTCCAAGGACGACATCGCCCACTACCAAAAGATCGTCGTGGCCCTGAGCGAGACGATCCGCCTGATGAAGGAGATCGACGCGGTGATCGAAAAGCACGGCGGCTGGCCGGGGGCGTTTGTGACCGACCAGCCCGTGAAGCTTTGAGCGCGGTGAGGGAGCCGTTAAACGATGCGATTCAGCCTGAACAAGAAACGTCTGAGTGAGTTGCGCGGCGCGATCCGCCGCGACCCGCTTCGAGTGCGCTCACGCAGCGTCGTGCAATACGCGGTGGACCAACTCATGGCCGAGGTGCGCGCCGAAGCGGATCATGTCCACGTTCACACGGGGCGGTTGACGCTTTCCCTGCCGGCGCGGGTGGTGACGCCCGGTCGGTTCGTGATGCGCAACAAACTCTTGCGTGAACTGATGCTGACCACCATCGGCGAAGGCGGGCTGGACATCCAAGCGTCTGACGGACGGATCGTCATCAATGGCGCGGAGATAAACATCGCCGCGCCGGAGTACGTTTTCGGCAATGCCGCGGAGCCGGGAGCGGCATGAGCAACCCCGTAACTTAGACCAACCCGCATCAATTACAATTCGGCGATGAATCTGACCGCTTCGGACATTTCGACGCGCCTCGTCGTGGGCATGGAGATCCATGTCGAGCTTTGCACTCGCACCAAGATGTTCACGGCCGCGGGCAACATTGCCCATCGGGAGAACTTCGAGGCCGCGCCCAATTCGCTCTGCGACCCCGTGGTGCTGGGGATGCCCGGCGTGCTGCCGGTGATCAACAAGTTGGCCGTGGAGATGTCGATGCTGGTGGGCTTGGCGCTCAACTGCCAAATCGCGCGCTTCACCAAGTGGGATCGCAAGAGCTACTACTACCCCGACCTGCCCAAGAATTATCAGATCAGCCAATACGACCTGCCGCTCTGCGCGGAGGGCTGGCTGGATTTGCCCCCGGATCATCATTCCTCTGATCGCAAGCCCGCGGATGATGTCGCCGCGACATCTTCTGCGGGATCCGACCACACCTCGGCCACGGCACAACCGACTCCGGGGGTCAAGCGCATCCGCATCCTTCGCGCGCACCTTGAGGAGGACGCCGGCAAGCTGTTGCACGAAGCGCCGGGCGGGTACGCCATTGACCATTCGATTGTCGATCTGAACCGCGCCGGCACGCCGCTGTTGGAGATCGTCACCGAGCCGGACTTCGACACGCCCGAAGAGTGCGTGACCTTTGCCCAGAAGCTCCGCGACATTTGCCGACACCTGGGCGTCACCGAGGGCATCATGCAGCGTGGCCACATGCGCTTCGAGCCAAACATCAACGTCCACATCACCCGCAACAGCGACGGCCAGGTTTTCAAGACGCCCATCGTCGAAATCAAAAACTTAAACAGCTTCAAGGCCCTCTTCGGCGCGGTGAGTCACGAGCACCACCGGCAAGTCGAGGCTTGGCTGGCGAGCGGCGAGGTGTTGAAGCCCGGAAGCAAGAGCACCCGTGGTTGGGACGACAACGCCAACGCCACGTTTCTACAGCGCGAGAAGGAAGAGGCCCACGATTACCGCTATTTTCCTGACCCCGATCTGGTGCCGGTGGTGGTGGACGATGCGTGGTTGGATGAGGTGCGGGGCCGGATGCCGGAGTTGCCCGAGGCGACGTTGGCGCGGTACACGGGGGCGCTGGGCTTGGGCGAGCGTGAGGCGAAACAGCTTGTCGATGAGCCGGGCGTGGCGCGGTTGTTTGACCAGACGGTGAAGCTGGGTGTGGAGGCGAAACGGGCCGCGGCGGTGCTGACAAATAACCTGGCGCGGCGAGCCAACGAGCGGGGCGTGGGCGTGGATCAACTCGGCGTGACGGCGACGGGCATCAAGGCAGTCGATGACTTGGCGCGGGAGGGCAAGATCGGTTCGAGCGGCGCTGATGAGCTTTACAAGTTGCTGATCGCCGCGGCGGATGAGGGCAAGGCCGTCGAACCGCTGGCGCTGGCCAAAGAGCATGGCCTGTTGCAGGTCAACGACGACGCGGCCCTGGGCCAGTGGTGCGAGCAAGCCATCGCCGGCAATGCCAAAGCCGCGGCCGATGTGAAGGGCGGCAAGCAGGCGGCCATCGGCTCACTCGTCGGCGCGGTGATGAAACTCAGCAAAGGCCAGGCGAATCCTAAGACGGTCGGCGAGATGCTGCGGGCGAAACTGGGCGGGTAAACCATCACGCTTGCGGTTTAGCGCCGCTATCATCTTCGCTTCAACCCTCCACAAAGGAACCATCACATGGCCAAGCGTCAGAACATCAGTTCGGGGTCGAAGTACGAGCCGACCATCGGCTTTTCGCGGGCGGTGAAAGTGGGCAACGTCATCGCCGTCTCGGGCACGGCCCCCATCGGTGCCGATGGCAAAGTGGCGAGCGTCGATGCCTACGCGCAGACCAAGCGCTGCATCGAGATCGCCGCCGCGGCCCTGGAGAAGGGCGGGGCAACGTTGAAGGACGTGGTACGCACACGATTGATGCTCACCGACATCAAGCAGTGGGAACTGGCGGCCAAGGCCCACGGCGAGGCCTTCGGCGAGATCCGCCCGGCCTGCACCTTCGTCCAAGTCGCCGCCCTGATCGACCCGGCCTGGCTGGTGGAAATGGAGTTCGAGGCGATCATCGCGGAGTGAGTGGGGAGGTAACACAGATGAACACGGATGTTCACAGATGAACACAGATCGGAAGAAGAGTTTGAACACGAAGACGCGAAGAAGGCGCTGCATGAAAAATCCTCTTGCAGCCTTATAGCCGCGGCGTCCCCGCCGCGCGTCCGACGAACATCAACAAAGCAACGCAAACAAAAAACTGGACTCGAAGACGTGCAGAGTTGCGCAGCAAAGACGCGCAGCGAGGACGCTGCGGCTGATAAAGAATGCGAAACCCCAAGCCTCAAGCCTTCTTCACATCTGTGTTCATCTGTGTAACAAAAAAGGAACCATAACATGCCCACCACCACAACAGCAACGCCAGCGCCACCAGCCCCGCTGATGCTCAGTGTCAGCGGAATGCGCGGCTACATCGGCCAGAGTCTCACGCCCGTGGTCGCCTGTCGTTATGCCGCAGCTTTCGGGCAGTGGCTGCGCGGGCAACACAAGGACGGCGTGCCGCACGTCGTCATCGGCCGCGACAGTCGGCCTTCGGGCGCGATGATCCAAGCCGCCGCCGTCGCGGGCCTCTTGGGCGTGGGCTGCAAGGTCACCACCCTGGGTCTGGCCACCACGCCCGGCGTGGCCATCATGGTGCAACACCTCGCGGCCCAGGGCGGCATGGTCATCACCGCCAGCCACAACCCCATCATCTGGAACGGCATCAAGGCCCTGCGCCACGACGGCGTCGCCCTGCCCCCGCAAGAGGCCAAGGCCATCATCGACAACTTCCATAACGACGCGGCCAAGTACGTCGGCGTCGATGATCTCGCCACGCTGGCGCACGATGAAACCACGACCAGTGTGCATTTGAATCGCATCAAGTCCCACGTCAACGTCAAGGCCATCGCGGCTGGCATTGGCGGGCGCAAAATCAAGGTGGTGCTCGACAGTGTCAACGGCGCGGGCGGGCCATCGACGGCGACGATGCTGGCGGAGCTGGGCGTGGAGTTGGTGCATCTCAACGCCGCGCCGACGGGCCATTTCGCCCACACGCCCGAGCCGACCAAAGAGAATCTCATCGGCCTGGCCGAGGCGGTAAGGCAACACGGGGCGGACATCGGCTTTGCCCAAGACCCCGATGCGGATCGCTTGGCGATTGTCGATGAAGCCGGCCGCTACATCGGCGAGGAATACACCTTGGCCTTGGCGGCCCTGCATGTGTTGGGCAAGGCGGGAGCCAAAGCC
>JBBRGB010000197.1:0-6721 GCA_038241095.1 Phycisphaerales bacterium | reverse complement strand
TGGAACCGCGCCACCGGCGAATACAAATACTTCCTGTCCAACGCCCCGCCCCACACCGCGGTGGAACTGTTGTTGCGGGTGGCCTTTCGCCGGGCGGATGTGGAGCACCTGTTTCGCCTGGCCAAGGGCGAGGTGGGCCTGGGCCACTTCGAAGGTCGCAGTTATGTCGGGCTGATGCGTCACCTGATCCTCTGTCAACTCATCGTCCTGTTCCTGGCCGAACAGACCGCCCGGCTCAACGCCCAAATCGCCTCCACCGCCCAGCCGCCCGCCCAGGCGGTGCGGGGGGAAAAAACCCCGGCCCGAAGATCCCAAGCCCCCACGTCCTGAACCGCCCATCCCGATTCCGACCCAACCGCCCGTCACCATGGAGCAGACCGCCGCCTCGCTCAACTGGCTGTGTGCCCGCTGGCTTAAGCATCGCCACCAACGCCGCACAGGCCGCGACGACCTCCACCGCGAAAGCTTCATCCGCACCTATCACCAACAGCGAAACCACGCCGCCATGAGTTCCCGAATACGCCGCTATTGGCAAAATGAAGCTGCGCTGTAGTGGTAGAATCCCTTTTTGGGGGTCTTGGCAAGATACAAGTAAGCGGGGTTTGAGCAACAGGTCGATTCCCCACGCCCATGTTTGATCTTCTCGCTCTTCGCGCTATCGCATAAAAGTGAAATATCTTGAGACCACCATGTCAAACAGAACGCTCATCGGATTGATGCTGGCGGTGTTGATGTTCGGCGCTTCGCTTGCGCGGGCGGATGCCGGCGTGGAGGCGGAGGCGGGCAAGACGCTTGAGGATCGCTGGTACGTCATTCTCATCGACGCCAAGCCCGCGGGTTGGATGCGGCAATGGAGGGTCGCCAAAGACCGGCGCATCAACAGCGGCGAGCAAGGGCAAGTGACCATTCGCAGGGATGGCACGGCTGTCGAAGTGGCGTATGAGTCCCACTTCTTGGAGACGGAGGATGGCAAGCCCATCGAAATGAGCCTGCGTGACAAGCAAGGGGGCCAGGAGTCGCTGACGACGACACGGTTCACGGATGCGGGGCTGGAGGTCACTTCGGTGCAGGACGGCCGGGAGGTCAAGACGACCTTGCCGCCGATTCAGGGCCAGTGGTATCCGCCGGCGGCGTTTAATCGGGCGATGATGAAGGAAATTGATGGCGGTGCCAAGACCTATACGGGTCGCATGCTTGACCCGCAGTTTGGGGCCGAGCCGTTGAATTGCAGTGGTAATCGACTGGCGGATACCACGGCTGAGGTCTTTGGCAAGACGGTGCCAGCCCAGCAGTGGATGGTGATGACCACCCCGCCGGGCATACCGACGACCATCTTGGTCAACGACCGCCAGGATTTGCTGCGCATGACGGTGGAGGTGATGGGAGTGAACTTGGAAATCGTGGCGGCTGATGAAGCCCTGGCCAAGGCGCAAATCGACCCGCCCGAACTACTGGCCAAGACGCTGGTGGAACCGACGGGACGCATGGACAAGCCACGCGAGGCACGCAGTCAGGTGTATCAGTTGCATCTCCAAGGAGAAGGCGAAAAGATTGGCGGAAACGCCGCTGGAAATGAACCGGCGAAAATCGCCTTGCCCCGCGCTGGAGCGCAGCGGGTGGTCTGGGTCGCTGAGCGCACGGCCACGGTGGTGGTCGATCTGGACACGCCCGTGGCGGCTGGCACGGACCTGCCCGGCGACGCCGAACGCAAGGCCAGCGGAGCCATCAACAGCGATGACCCCAAGGTACGGGAACTGGTCACGACAGTCTTGAAGGATGTGGCCGCGAAGGCTTCCCCCGCCGACCGCGCCGAGGTACTTCGCCGCTTCGTGTATCGCTTCATCAACAAGAAAGACCTCTCCGTCGGCCTAGCCACCGCCAGCGAAGTGGCGCGTACCGCCCAAGGCGACTGCACCGAGCACGCCATGCTCTTGGCGGCCACGCTGCGAGCCGACGGCATCCCCGCCCGCACGGTCACGGGGTTAATCTACGTCGAAAGCTGGATGAAAAAAGAAAACGTCATGGCCTACCACATGTGGACGCAGGCTTGGCTCGACCCTGATGGCCGGGGGGCGCGCTGGATCGACCTCGACGCCACCCAGCCCGCCCCTTTTGATGCCGGGCACATCGCCTTGGCCACCAGCGATCAAAGTGACGCTGGCGGGGCGTTTCTTGAAGTCGTGGGACTTATGAGCCGGTTGAAGATCGAGATCGTCAGTGATGAAGCGAAGAAAGCGAAATGACAACCCTGGCGTGTCAGAGCCATGTTCCGCCCAGACCGTCGTTGCAATGGCAAATGACTTGCTCCAAACTTGACATGGGGCGTGAGTTCCCTATCCTGACCCGACTGGATTGTCCTCCAAGCCCTTGTTGAGGCGAGGGGCTGTCCAGCCCCGCGTTTATCCAACCCCCCAACCCCGTATTGTGGAGCTATCGAGTCATGGCCATCAAAGTAGGCATCAACGGTTTCGGTCGCATCGGTCGCCTTTTCTGCCGCGCCGCGGCGGGCAACCCCAACATCCAGATCGTCGGCATCAACGACCTGGTTCCCGCTGACAACCTGGCGTATCTCTTCAAGTATGACAGCACCCACCGCCGCTTCGAAGGCAGCGTGGAAGCCAAGGGTGAAAACGCCTTGGTGATCAACGGCAGGGAGATTCCCACCTGTGCCGTGCGCAACCCCGAGGAACTGCCCTGGGCCAAGCTCGGCGCGGATTACGTCGTCGAAAGCACCGGCTTCTTCACCGACTTTGAAGGCGCTTCCAAGCACCTCAAGGCCGGCGCCAAGCGGGTACTCATCAGCGCTCCGACCAAAAGTCCCGACCAAGTTCCCACGCTGGTCATGGGCGTCAACGAAGGCACCTTCGACAAGGGCAAGCACACCATCGTCAGCAACGCAAGCTGCACCACCAACTGCTTGGCACCCGTGGCCAAGGTGTTGCACGACAACTTCGGCATCGCCGAAGGCTTGATGACGACTGTTCACGCCGTCACCGCCACCCAGCCGACGCAGGATGGTCCTTCCAAGAAGGATTGGCGCGGCGGCCGCAGCGCCGGTTTCAACATCATCCCGGCTTCGACCGGCGCGGCCAAGGCCGTGGCGCTGGCGATGCCCGCCTTGAAGGGCAAGCTCACGGGCATGGCCTTCCGCATCCCCACCGCCGACGTGTCGGTGGTTGACCTGACGGTCAAGACCGAAAAGAGCACCAGCTACAAGGCCATCTGCGAGGCCATGAAGGCCGCCAGCCAGTCGGGCCCCTTGGCCGGCTATTTGGGTTACACCGATGAGGAAGTCGTCTCCAGCGACTTCATCGGCGACCCCCGCAGTTCGATCTTCGACGCTGGCGCGGGCATCGAACTCAACGGCAACTTCTTCAAGGTCGTGTCGTGGTACGACAACGAATGGGGTTACAGCAACCGCGTGGTTGACCTCATCAAGCACATGGCCAAGGCCGACGGCTTGGTGTAACTCGACGCCTCCCACAACTGAATCCTCAAGAGCGCCGTGGTCAACACCCACGGCGTTTTTTTACGCGCATCCCTTTTAGCGGGGGGGCGTCAGCCCCCGGATTGCCCTCAGTCACGTACAAAATAGCCCAAGCGCATGGACCCGATGCGGCGATGGTCACCTCGGCCCCATCCCTCGATTTCCATCACCTCGATCTTCGCCGGCGTGCGCAGGATCAGCACCGCGCCAGTGGCGAGCAGCCCCGGCGCCGTCGCCAGGGATGTCAGCATTTCTTGGATTCTTTGCCGTGACGGCTCTTGTTCCATGAACGCATATGGGGGGTCGCAAAAGACGAGTCCGACAGGTCGATGTGAAAGCTGCGTGATCCACCCCCCGGTCAAGGCATCGATGCCCAGCACTTGTGAATGAACCACCAAATCGAGCTTGTCCAAGTTGCGTTCGAGGATTTCGCGGATGCGGCGGTCGCGTTCGATGAACGTGCAATGGATCGCGCCGCGGGAAAGCGCCTCGATGCCCATGCTGCCCGTGCCGGCGAAAATGTCCAAGGCCGATAGGTTTGTCGGGGTTTCGGTTGCGGCATCGTCGGCGGAGGGCAGCGGTTCGCCGGCGTCATCGGTGGGTGGAAGGTCGCCGAACACGCCCAGAGCCGTCAGGCGGTCAAAGAGACTTTGTTTGACCCGGTCGGTGATGGGACGGGTGGTGGCCGCGTCGGGGGGGGAGAGCAGCGAGCGGTGACGATGGGTGCCGGCAATGATGCGCATGGGGGCATGATAGTCTTGAGTCCTGAGTCTTGAGTCCTGAGTCTTTGGGCTTGATCCGGGATTGGTGTTGCCCGGTGGCTCAATTTGCTACGCTGTGCAACGCCCGCCGTTTGTCACCCGCGTCAATCAATCCCTCCACGCAAGACACGCCCATGCGCTTTCAGTCCCCCAAAGGAACCCGCGACTTTTTCCCCGCCGACTGCGCTTGGCGCAACTTCCTGCTTGACGCCTGGCGTCGGGTGTCGATCCGCAACGGCTTTGAGCAGGTCGATGGCCCCATCTTTGAATCGCTGGACCTCTACAAGGTCAAGAGCGGCGAGGGCATCGTCAGCGAACTCTTCCACTTCACCGATCGCGGCGAACGCGAGTTAGCCATCCGCCCGGAGTTCACGCCGACGCTGGCACGCATGGTCGCGGCCCAGGCCAATGCCCTGCCCAAGCCCATCAAGTGGTTCTGCACGCCCAACCTCTGCCGCAGCGAACGTCCCCAGCGTGGTCGGCTGCGCGAGTTCTACCAGTGGAATGTGGACATGCTCGGCAGCGACAGCGCCATCGCCGATGCCGAGTGCATTTTCACGGCCGTGGATTTCCTAGTGGAAATGGGCTTGAAACCTGAACAGGTCAAGGTCAAGATCAGCCACCGCCAGACCGTGCGCCACATCCTGGCGAAGATCGGCGTGCCCGATGAAAAAATGCTTGAGGCCTTCGACCTGCTGGATCGACGCGACAAACTGCCTGAGGAGGAGTTCAATCGCGGGGCGGCGAAACTTGGGCTGGATGAAGACCGCGTTCGCCGCTTCGAGGAAACCTGCCGCCGCAAGTACCCGGCGGGTGATCTCGACCACATGCGGCGAAGCATCGGCATGAACGAAAACTTGGAAGACCTCGAAGCCTTGGACGAACAGTTGCGGGCCTTCGACATCGCCCGCTGGTGTGAGTACGACTTGGGCATCGTTCGCGGCTTGGCCTATTACACCGGGGTCGTTTTTGAACTGCACGAAATCAGTGGTGCCATGCGGGCCATGGCCGGCGGGGGACGCTACGACCAGTTGATTGAGTTGTTTGGTGGGCCTAAGACGCCGGGCGTGGGATTCGGAATGGGTGACGTGGTGCTGACCGATGTGCTCACCGACAAGAAACTGGTGCCCGAGAGCGTCATGCCCCGGCCTGATGTGTTTGCGATGGCGACCACCGATGCGGCCGCGGCGCGACTGGCGGGCGTGGTGGCGGGGCTTCGCAGCGTCGGCCTGCACGCGCGATTCAGTTACAAGACCACCCGCAATCTTGGCAAGCTCATGAAGGACGCCGACGGTGTCAAGGCCCGCTTCGCCCTGGTCGTCGATGACAAACTGGCCGATGGCGTGGTGACGCTCAAGGACATGGCCACGGGTCAACAGACGGAAGTGAAGCTTGGGGAAGTGCCCGCAGCGGTCGCCCGACAATAATCGCGCCTGATTTTGTATTGGTGAGCCGGGGAAACGCGGCTCCGCGGCCCACGCCCTTACAATGCCATCATGCGCAATTCTCACCTTCATTCGCATCGTTGGGGCACTTTCACCGTCGCCTTTTTTTCACTGGCGATCCTGACCGCCTTCACATTCGCAAACGAAGCGCCCGTTGCCCCCTCCCCTTCCACGGTGCCTACCGCCACCACAACACCCGTCAAGCGTCTGCCCGCTTTTCCCGGTGCGGAGGGCTTCGGCGCTTTCACCCCCGGCGGTCGCGGTGGAAAAGTCATCGCCGTGACCAACTTGAATGACGACGGCCCCGGCAGCTTCCGGACCGCGGTCAACACCCCCGGCCCACGCATCGTCATCTTCCGCACCGGCGGATTGCTCCGTCTTAAAAAACGCATCACCATCAACGAACCCTTCCTCACCCTCGCGGCCCAGACCGCGCCGGGCGATGGTATCTGCGTCACCGGCTGGCCCGTCGATGTCGCCACCCACGACGTGATCATCCGCGGCCTGCGCGTCCGCACCGGCGACCTCAAAGACGGCCCCAAGGGTTCCGACCGCGATGCCATGGCCCTGGCCAACGAAAAAGATCCGGTGCACAACGTCATCCTCGATCACTGCTCCTTTAGTTGGGCGGTGGATGAAAACTTGAGCACGTGGTACCCCTGTCACGACATCACCATTCAGTGGTGCCTCATCAGCGAAGCGTTGCACAACAGCATCCACGCCAAAGGCCCGCACAGCATGGGGCTGCTCATTGGCAACCACACCCAGCGGATTTCCGTGCATCACAATTTCATGGCCCACAACAACTACCGCAACCCGCAACCCAAGGGCGACACCCTGAGTGAAATCGTCAACAACGTGGTGTACAACTGGGGCACCTCGGCCATCCCCTTTAGCGATCTCGAAGGGGTCGGCCCCAGCAAGGCCCATATTCTGGCCAATGTGTTTGTGGGCGGGACCAACTCCAAGCCCAACGCCGGTTGCGTTCACCTCGACAAGTCGATGGCCCCCGGCACCCGCGTTTACCT
>JBBRGB010000196.1:0-6749 GCA_038241095.1 Phycisphaerales bacterium | reverse complement strand
GCGATGACCAGCACCGCCGCCAAGAGTGACCAACGCACTTCCGTGGGCAAGGACCAAGCCCAAAGATACTGCGGCCGCAGCACCGCCAAGGTGTAATAGAGCAGCAGTGCCCAAAACACATCCCCCACCGCGCCCAGAGCAGCGGCGAAAGTCAGCAGCGATAAAAGAAGAAAATGCAACATGGCATACAACGATCAACAGGCAAGGCCTCACCCCGCGCGGCGAACCGGCAACGAGAACTCCCGTTTGGCTGCGGGTGTCAAACTCTGTTTGGCGGCGGGCGTCAGCCCGCCCGTTGGATCCACCCCGCACATCCCCACCGCGCCACGCTGTGTTTGCACATCCGTCAAACCCGTACGGCAAATCGCCACACTGCGAAAAATCGCCTCCACCGCCTCCGCAGGCGCAATTGCCTCGATGCAGGCGTCCCTCCGGTCGCACTGCCGCTTGTAGCAAGGCCCGCAGGCCACCTTGGCCACCAGCTTTTCACCCCGGCCAAAAAGGTCGATTTCCTGCTCGCAGGTCGGCCCCAAAAACGCCACGACCTGCTTGCCCAGCGCCACGCCCACGTGCATCGCCATCGTGTCGCCGGTGAACAAAACATCGCACGCATCCACCACCGCCGCGAACATCGCTTCCTCGTGCTCACACCCCGCGTCAATAACCCTCTCCACCTTCCCCCGCGAAACCGCGTCCGTGCCTCCCCCTGAAAGCCCAGCCGCTCCGCGGCTGGGAGTCCCCCTAGACAAATCTCCCCCCAAACATTGCGACATCTCTCCCAAAATCCCATCCACAATCCCGCGCTCCCTTGGCCCCCCCAAAAGCAGCACCTGCAACGAAGCGTCGCGTTCCAACACCAGTCGCAGCACATCCACAATCCGCGACACAGGCCACATCTTGTTGGCAAAAACATCCCCCGCCCCGACGTTGACCCCCAAGGTCAACACGCCCGGCCGCCAGCCACGCCCCGCCAGTTGCAACCGCGCCCGATCGCGCAACGCCGCATTGGCCGGCAACGTGTAACGCTCGCCGCGCCAGGTCAGCCCCAGCGCCTCGCAAGCCAGTTGCGGATAGCCACGCTCATTGACACGGAACTTCAATTCATCCGACAGTCCCAAATGAAAATAACCCTCGGCCTCGGGGTTCAACGGCACCGGCGTCCCCTGTGGCGAAAGCCCCACGCCCAGCTTCCTCTTGGCGAACAACGACATCGCCAAGGCGCACGGGGCCGGCTCCTTGTCCAGACAAATCACCGTGTCAAAGCTCTCCTGCGAAAGCATCATCGCGGTGAGGGCATCAAAACCCAGCACGCGATCAATCAACGGATGCCCCTGAATCATGCGGCAACCCGACGGCAAACTCACCCAAGTGATGTGGGCCTCGGCATAACGTCGGCGAAGCTCCGGCAAAATGCACAGCGTGCGAATGACATCGCCCAAGGCGCCGAGTTTGATGATGCACAGGCGATGGGCGAACGGGTCGTAATGGCCGCAGCCTTGGCAGAGGCGGTTGTGGAGGCAGGGCTTGTCGCCGCGGTAGTGCCGGCAATCCGGCGCGATGGCGGCGACGGGCGTGGCGGGTGGGATTTCGCGGCGCGGAAACGCCAAACGCAAGCTTGATAGGGCCGTCAGGGGTGAAAAAGTCGGCTTGTGGCCGGGCTTTGTCAAAGGCCCGGAGTGGGAAATAGGGGGGATATTACCGGGCATGGCTGCGGTTTCCGCGTTGACGGGCGTTGCCGGCAATCCTGGCCGGGCGCGGCGTCACAACCGTTACCATCGGCGCAATCCCACCCGCAGTTAAGCGCCGAGGAGCTTTGGGGTGCCTGTGTTACGATGGAGGACTCGAATCAACCCTGCTACAAGGTCCGAATCATGAGCGAATCGACCCCCGCCGCCGTCGCCACCCCCAAGAGCATGGACGCCATCGTCGCCCTCTGCCGCCGTCGCGGTTTCATCTTCCAATCCTCGGAAATCTACGGCGGGATCAACGGCTTCTGGGACTACGGCCCGCTGGGCGTCGAACTCAAACGCAACCTCAAGGAAGCCTGGTGGCACGACATCGTCCGTGCCCCAGCCCAAGGCCCCGACGGCGGCTTCATCGACATGGTCGGCTTGGACTGCACCATCATCATGAACCCCAAAGTCTGGGTCGCCAGCGGGCATGTTGGCACGTTCGCCGATCCGACCCGCAAATGCCCGGGCTGCGGCCATTTTGTGCGGGCCGACCAACTATGGGATATCCTGGCGCAGTCGAGCGATTGGTTCAATTCACTTCTGCAGGAATTTACACCTGTCGTCGGTGGAATCGACACACCGCGGCTCATGAAGTGGTCCAGAGGCAAGGGCAAGAAATTGGCCCCGAATCTGGCGCTGGTGCGGAACCCCGAAGTAACTCTGAGCTTTTTGGCCACGCGCGTCAACGGACAACCCGACGCCCCACCGGAGCTCATGGAGGTGGTGCGCCACCTGGCCACAGAGCAGTTGCACGCCACGGGCCTGCAGGAGCCTTGCCCGCGCTGCGGTGGCCCCTTGGGCGAGGCCAAACCGTTCACTCTGATGTTCGAGTCACACGCGGGGCTGGATAAGACCGACGAGAGCAAGGTTTATCTTCGGCCTGAGACGGCCCAAGGCATCTTCGCCAACTTCAAGAACGTAACCGACACCTCTCGGGTCAAGGTGCCCTTCGGGATCGCCCAGATCGGCAAGGCCTTCCGCAACGAGGTCACACCCCGCAACTTCACCTTCCGCTCACGCGAGTTTGAGCAGATGGAGATTGAGTTTTTCATTCGGCCCGACAGCGCCAAGCAGTGGTACACCTTCTGGCGTGATGCCCGCTACAACTGGTGGAAGTCCATTGGGCTGACGGGAGACAATTTGCAGTTGCGAGAGCATGACAGCGACGAGCTTTCGCACTACGCCAAGGAAGGGGCCGGCACGTCCGACATCGAATACCGCTTCCCCTTCACCGACCCCGGCTTCGGCGAACTTGAGGGCGTGGCGCATCGCACCGACTTCGACCTCCGGCAACATGCCGAGCACTCGGGCCTGGGCGACAAGCTCAAATACTTCGATCAGGAGTTGCAGGTCAAGCTTCAGGCGCAAGGGTTGCCCAAGGAAGAGATCGCGGCCAAGAGCAAGTATTTCCCGCACGTCATCGAGCCATCGGCCGGGGCGGATCGCGGGACCTTGGCGATCTTGTGCGAGGCTTACACCGAAGACAAGAGCCGACCCAGCGGTGTGGTGATGAAGTTCCACCCCCGCATGGCGCCGATCAAGGCGGGCATTTTCCCCCTGGTGGCCAAGGACGGCATGCCGGAGGTGGGCGAAAAGCTCTACCGCGAGTTGCGGGAGAAGTATGCCGTGGAGTTCGACCCCAAGCAGTCCATTGGCAAGCGTTACGCCCGCATGGACGAGGCCGGCACGCCTTACTGCTTCACCATCGATGGCCAAACGCTGACGGATCAGACCGTGACGGTGCGTGACCGCGACACCCTGCAACAGGGCGAGCGGGTCGCGCTGGACAAGGTCGGCGCGTTTCTGGCGGAAAAGCTCGGGGCGTGACATTCGGACCCAGCAGCGCTGGGATGGCAGCTTGAAGGTTGGCGCGTGACGCATTATTCTGCCCTCTCCGGCTTTTTTATCCATCGAGGCTCCCATGCGCATCGTTTACATTGACATCGATTCCTGTCGGCCCGATCACTTGGGGTGCTACGGCTACCACCGAAACACCAGCCCGTCCATGGACGCCATTGCCGCCGACGGCGTGCGCTGCGAAAACGTCTTTGCCAGCGACGCCCCTTGCCTGCCCTCGCGGACCGCTTTCTACTCCGGGCGCTTCGGCATCCACACCGGCGTGGTGGGCCACTGCGGCACGGCGGCGCAAATTAAAATCGAAGGCGCTGACCGCGGCTTCCGCGACATGTACGTCGATCAGGGTCTAGCCTTCCAGCTTCAGAAGCTGGGCATCCATACCGCCATGATCTCCCCTTTCGGCCAGCGCCACGCCGCCCACTGGTTCTACGCCGGCTTCAATGAAATCCACAACACGGGACAGAACGGCTTTGAATCGGCACATCACGTCGAGCCCGTCCTCAAAAAATGGTTGGCGGATCATCTGGACCAAGACAACTGGTATCTCCATGTGAACTTCTGGGACCCGCACACACCTTTCCGCGTGCCTGATGAATACGGCGAGCCGTTTGCCAACGATCCGCCGCCCGCCTGGCTCGATGACGAAAAACTCATCGCCAAGCATCAGAAAAAGACCGGCCCACACTCGTCGCAAGACCTGGGCATGTACAAGCCCGGCAACCCCGAAAAGTTCCCCCGCGAAACCGAAACCCTCGATAGTCGGGCGGCCATGAAAAAATGGATCGACGGCTACGACACCGGCGTCAAGTACGTCGATGACCAAGTCGCCTACGTCGTGGCGCAGCTCAAAAAGGCCGGCGTTTACGATGAGACCGCCATCATCATCAGCGCCGACCACGGCGAAAACATGGGTGAACTGGGCATCTACAGCGAGCACGGCACGGCCGACCTGGGTACCTGCCGCATCCCCATGATCATCAAGTGGCCCGGCGGCAAGGCAGGCAAGGTCGATTCGGAACTGCACTACAACTTGGACTGGGCCCCCACGCTCGTCGATCTCTTGGGTGCCAAGCGGCAGCCGGTGTGGGACGGCCAAAGCTACGCCTCCACCGTCGCGGGCAAGGCCGTGGGCCAGGAGGTCAAGCGCGAAGACCTCATCATCAGCCAGTGTTGCCACGTCTGCCAGCGTTCGGCGCGTTGGGGCAAGTGGCTCTACATGCGGACGTACCACGACGGGTTCCACCTTTTCCCGGCTGAGATGCTCTTTGACGTCGAGGCCGACCCCTATGAACAGAACGACATCGCCGCGGCCAACCCGGCGGTGTGCCACGAGGGCGCTTGGCGGCTGGAGCGATGGCACGCGGCGCAGATGGAAAAAATGGCATTGACGGGCAACGATGTGGTCGATCCGCTTTGGACCGTGGTGCGTGAGGGTGGCCCGGCGCACGCCAAGCACTGCCCCGGACACTCCCCGCTGCCGGAGTACCTCAAGCGACTGGAAGCCACTGGCCGCGCCGATGGTGCCGCCGCCCTGAAGAAAAAATACGCCCGTTTCCTCCCGGCCGAAGCCAAGGCCTAATTGCGGCCCCAACCAACGTACCGGGTTCCCAGTTCCACACGGCATCCCGTTGCGGGGACTGTGTGCCTCTGCGCCAAGGCGAGGTGAGAGCAATCAAATAACACCCGCCATTCATGCCCGTGCGAAGGTTCCCATGCCTCAACCTCAGCGGTATACCACTTCCGCGACCCATTTCTCCTCGCCGTCGCGGGTCCAAGTCAGGCGGGGGCGGTAGCTGGCGCCGGGGGCGGTGATTTCAGGGGGTGAGCCGGCGTTGCCAGGGGTGGGGAGAGTCAACTCGAACTCGGCGGTTTGATCGCCTTTTTCATTGAGCGGGTAGCGATAGGCTTGGTCATCGGTGGCATCGAACTCCACCGTCACGCCGTTGACGCTGCGACTGGCTTTGAATCTCATGCCCTTCAACACCCCGCGCAGTTCGGGCAGCGACCGGGGAATCTCCATCTTCTTTTCCCGCATGAACGCCATCGCCTGACCCAGCAACTCCATGCGCAGCACCGTCACCGTCAGCGGGTCGGCCTTGGCGGTGCGAACCCACTCCTCCCAACGCTTGCGGAACGGCTCGGTGTCCTCGCTGCCAAAGGCCTTGCCAAAGGCGCTTTTGACCGGCTGCCCCTTGGCCAGCATCACCAGAAAACGCTCAAAAGCGGGCTTGTATCGGCCATCGTCGCCATGAATCAGAAAGTAAGTGATCGACCATGCCTGGTCGTACAACAACGAGGCCCGTTTGGCATCGGTGGCGAGAATGTTGTTCCAGCGGTCGCCAGTCATTTCGATGATTTCCTCGAAACCGAACGCCACGGTCTTCCCCTCTTTGCCCAGCGCCTTGCGCACATGCAGCAGGCGGAAATAGTTGACCATGCCCAGCACCATCCGCCCCTGCTCGGTGAGAAACCCATCCTCGAAATACTGCGCCAGCCCTTCGTTGAGCCAGACGGGCAGATCGGGGCCGAGGTAGGCGAAGGCGAACTGGTGGAAGCCCTCGTGTTGGAGCACCTCGAAAGTTTGCTTGCGGCCGCGGTCGGCCGTCCACGTCGCCAAGCCGGAAATGCGCGGCTGAACAAAGAACATGCCCCCGGAGTTCTTGGCGTCCAACCCCGCTTGGGCCATGAAAGCCTGATAGTCCTCCTGCGAACGCAGCAGGTACATGGCGATCGGCTCGCGGTTGCGACGGTTGAAGCCCGCGAAACGCCGCTGATACTCGGCGAACACGCTGTCCATGTGGGCGGCGAACTCCCGCACTTCATCGGCGCTGAGATTGGTGTGAACGCTGTAAGCCCGGCTGGAAAACTCGCGCAACTGCGGAGCGACGGCGGCTTGTACGGACAGCGAGAAAACAACCGCTAGCAAGATGAATGCCAAGATACCAAGACGCGAAGGGAGGCTTGAGGCTTGGGGCTTGAGGCTTGCGCAAGCGTGTAGCAACGACTGTTTCGGATTCGTTCGTGTCATCGTGTTCGTATTTCCGGTTTAGGGCAGAGGCGGGCTTACTTGTTGGCGTAATCGATGAAGCGGCTTATTTCGCTGCGGAGGTCGTGGCGATGCACCACGCGATCGACAAAACCCTTGGCCAGAAGGTGCTC
>JBBRGB010000195.1:0-6884 GCA_038241095.1 Phycisphaerales bacterium | reverse complement strand
AGCGACACATGGGGATCATCAATGCGATTTAACAGGGCTTGGGCCGCGGCCTGACCGACCCGGCTGGCGGGTTCCAAAGCGGTGGGGATGGGTTGCTCGCCGACGAGCGCTGGCATGGGATTGAACGTCGCCAAGCCCATGTCTTGAGGCAGGCGCAACCCCAGATCGTGACCGATCCAGAACATATATTCGGCCACCCGCGCCGAGAAGCAGACCACCGCTTGGGGCCGATCCGGGCTTTCCATCCAGGCGCGGGTGAACGCCATGGGAAAAGAGTCGTAGGTGTTGGGCGATTGCCAGATCAATCGCGGCGTGAGGCCCGCGGCTTTCATCGCCGCTTCGTAACCCGCCACGCGATCCACGGCACTGTAGTGCAGGGGCACATCAAGCTCCCGGCGATGGCTGTAATCGACAAACGCGATGCGGCGATGGCCTTGGCGCAAGAGCGCCTGGGTCAGGCGCCGGCCGGCGTCGAAGTCGTCGGCGTACACGCAGTCGCTGTCGCGCTTGACGTTGATCCAGATGGCCGGCAGTTGGTAACGATCCATCAGTTCGGCCATGCCCGCGGGAATGGCCTCGTTGTAATTGACCAGCAGCCCATCGGCCATCCACTCGCGCAGGATGCGGGGAACGTGGCCCTCGCTGGCGAGTTGCTCATCGGGCAGGTGCGCCAACACCAGGTGCATGTCATGGCGCATCAATTCCAGATTGACCCCCGAAAGCAGAGCTTGGGGCAGGTAGCTGCGGCTGGAGTCGGCGGCGGAAAGGACCATCGCGGCGCAACCGAAGCGGCCGGTGGCCACGGCCTTGGCTGCGGCGTTGGGACGGTAGTTGAGTTCTTCCGCCATCCTGCGGATGGTCTCCCGCCGCAGAACGATGCTGGGCCGGGTGTCCTTGCCCACCCCCGTCAAGGCGCGGTGTACCGTCAGGGGTGTAACCCCGACGGTCTTTGCGATTTGCTGGACGATGGCTGATGACACGGTGGCCTCGACGATTAGAAAGCGATATCAAATGCTCTCCCGTCAGTATGACGCCCCGCCATGCGATTGTCAAGCATTTTTTTTCTTTGTGGTGAAAATTAAAATTGAGGCCCCGGAAAGACTCAGTCTTACCGCCCGACCTTGGCGGGCTTAAGTGTCAAGACAAGAGCCGCGAACTCCAGGGCAAACGCATGGACCGGAAACAACGCCACAAAATGAGCCGCGCACGAAGTACGCGGGTGGACACGCCCGTCAAGGAGAACAAAAACCCCGCTTACTTCCTGCGCGGCTCATGGCCTGGCTCTTTTGCAAATCCACATGCGTTTGCCCGGCGGGGATCAGCGGTTTCCGCCGCGCCTTATCGCCGGAGGGTTCCAAGCGCTGGCTCTGGGCGGGAGTTATGGATGAAGTCGAGATGCAAAGCGGGGGATCGCCGTTGAGCGATCCCCCGCGGGTAAGGTGAAGAAACTCAGGCATTCCGCCGACGTGGCAGCAGCAGGAGGCCGCTCAAGCCCAGCAGTGCCAAGGAAGCGGGTTCGGGGACGGGGGCCGACACGATCTGGATGCCGTTCCAGCGCCCGTCGGTGTTATCGCCTTTCCATGTCACGATGATGTCGGGATTCGAGACATCGGTTGTCACTGAAAACTTGAAGTAGTTGTTGGTGATCAGCCAGGCGTCGTTGGCATCCGCCGCAAGGCCCGTGGTGGTCTGAGTGGGACCGATGGCATTAATCGCGGCACTGAGCGTTTGAGCCGTACCCGCTGCGGCCGAGGCAATATACTTCTGATTTCCGCCCTCGTTGTTGAACCGGCCAATGACGTACACCGTGTAGGTGCCGGCCGAGAGGCCTGACACGTCGACGCCCATGATCCTGCCATCGTTGTGGATCATGTCATGCATCAGCGTGGTCGCCCAGATGCCCGTATTTCCACCGTTGGTCTCGTCAGTGCGATTGGTCAGGGTGCCCCATTCACCGCTGCCTGTGAACGCGGCAACCCCGGTGGCGTTGCCCGCATCGTCCAACAAGCTGGGGAATGTCACGGCAGGGCCGCCTGAGCTGAAATTCAGCGTATTCCACGTTGATCCCGCGCTGACGCCGTCCACAACCTGAGCCGGCGCATTGGTGTCCGCATAGGTCGCGTTGCCCAACTTGAGCTGAATGGTGCTGGCATTCGCCCCGCCGATCAAACCGACCGTCATTGTCGCCGCCAGAGCCAAACCATTGATCTTCAACATGACTGATCTCCCAAAAAGGGTATTTCCAAAAATCTCGTGGATGCACACGCACCCACCGTCTTGGTTCATTGATGTCGAGCGCGGAAATAAGTTCCAATTCCAGATGATTCTCCAAGCCGCGTCAGTTGTTAGGGCCGATTGGCTTTGCGACAACTTGTCATCGACGACAAACCAATATACCATGCTTCAAGGAAAATACAAGACCCCGCGAACAATTTTTGAGAAAAATATTTTTTGCGACGCTTGCCAAGGATCATTCTTGCCCCCCGCCCCAGAGTGGATGAGCGGCAAACCATTAACAAACAGGAGTTTACGATGATGGGATTCAACTTCGGCCCAGCCCTTGGCACCTGCCTGATTTTTTGTTTGTCTCTTGCCGCTTGCCATCAAGAGGAGGTTTCGATGCCTCAAAGCCCACAGTCGGCCGCATCCGCTGGTCGTGAATACAGCGTTGCGTTGGACAATCTCCCCGCTGATCGCACGGCCGCGTTTTCGCTCTGGTTGCCGGGGAGCATTGACAAGGAAAACCCCGTGCGCGGGCTGATATTGGCCAGTGATTACCAGGCGGGCACGGAGATTTACAGTGATCCGCAGTACCGGGCACTGGCCACCCGGCTGCATCTGGGGATGCTGCGGCACAAGCTTTACGCGGCTCAGGGTGACAATCAGCGGATCGGCCCAAGTTCCGATGAGCAGGCCGCCCAACTGCTTCTCGACGGCTTGGCCAAACTGGCGGCTTTGGCGGGGCAACCGGAGGTCCAGCACGCCAGCTTGATTCATACTGGTCTGTCTTGGTCGGGTCATCAAGCCCCGGCCTTGGCCGCGGCCTTGCCCAAACGGACGATTGCCGTGGTGACCTATCACGCCAGTCATTTCGGCGATCTTGAAAATGCTTACGGGGTGCCCTTGTTGCTGGTTGTCGCCGAGTACGATCAGTTTTACGCGCCGCAACGCTGCTTGGCGGATGTGCGGCAAGGTCGTGGTGCCGGTGCCCCTTGGACGGCGGTTTATCAGCCCGGCCTGACCCACGAAACCCTGGGCGATCCAACCTTCATGCTTGCTTGGCTTGAAGAAGTGATAGCCCTGCGTCTGCCCGCTGCGATGCCCGTCGATACGCCTGCGGAACTCAAACCCATCGACACATCCAAGGGTTATTGGGGCCTGCTGCACATGGACCCGGCCACGCAACGCCGCGTCCAGTCGGGCAAGCTTGCCGAAGTATTCCCCGCTAACCGGGCCAAGGTTGGCGGCGAGGAGACCTCGTGGCTTCCCAATAAAGCGGTGGCCACTCTCTGGCGGGAAACCTGCGCGGCCCCGGATCCATCGCCCCACGCCAAGCGCCCGCTGGACGCCTTGGGAAGCCCGGCCAAGCCTTATCCGGTGCCGGTCGCCCTCCATACGATGACCGTTGACGGTGACGCGGTGGATTGGCGGGACGTGGCAACCCTGCCCGCGCCTTACTCCAAGAAATCGGTTGGCTCATTGAAACTCTGCTGGACGCCGGAAGGTCTGTGGGGACTGGTGCAAGCCGTGGATGCCGAGGTTGAAACCCATGCCCAGGAGCCTTGGCGGGCCGACTGTTTGGAATTGTTCATTGAGAAGGATTTTGCCCAAGCGCCGCAGCGGTCCAAAGAGCAGATGCAACTTGCTCTGGCACCCGGCGGGGAAAGTGACGCGGCGATCGTCTGGCCCCAAGACGTTCAAGGCAAAGTCAAGGCGGCTTGGAAGCGCACGGATGGTGGCTATGCGCTGGAGTTTCTGATTCCCGCCGAGGTGCTGGCACCAGGGCAAATGTTGGCGGGAACACGGCTGGGATTCAACTATTGCCTGAGCAATGGGGGCAAGCCGATGGAGTTGTTCTTCTGCGACAAAGACCACGGCGGGTTTGCCATTCCCGCCTTGTGGGGTGCCCTTGAGCTGACCGCCACGGATAAGCCATGAGTCCCCTGACAACCCACGCCGCGAGATTGATTATGCCCATGCCAGTGAAACCCGTGAATCGTCTCGCGCCTCACCAGCCCAAGCCAACGGTTCGTAAGGTTACAAGGTTTTCTTGGTCAACTTGGGCCTGCGCGCTTTTGTTGCTGACAACGCTGATACCCGCGGCATGGGCATTGGTGAATCCCGCTCTACA
This sequence comes from Phycisphaerales bacterium, assembly GCA_038241095.1. Lineage (GTDB taxonomy): Bacteria > Planctomycetota > Phycisphaerae > Phycisphaerales > Phycisphaeraceae > JBBDMX01. The sequence continues at coordinate 2,533 of JBBRGB010000195.1, read as the reverse complement.
GCCGATGGAAGTTGCCCGGCGGCATCGGGTGGTGATCGCCGGCAAGCTGGCCTCCATTGACCAAACCAAGCGGACGCTGACTGTCAGTGTGGAACAAGTGATCATCGGGGAACTTGAAGCCAAGGAACTGACCATCACCCTTCCCAAGCCCGATGCCGCGATGGGGAACTTGGGCGGCTTTGGCCCCTCAAGAGCAGACTTGATGGATGACGTTTCCCAAGGTGACGCGGTGGTGTTGCTGTTGGGCAAGGTGCGTTCCCGCGGCGATGATGGCGGGCTGCTCTACCACGGTCACGAATGGCACGACCTGCGAAGTGACGGCAAGGATTTCACGCAACTCTCATGGGTGCGGGGCATGGGTGACGAGATGTGGGGCATGTTCAACGGCGACGCCGGTCAATTGGCCCGCATGATGAACGACCTCACCCACGAGCGGGCGTTTTTCCCCGCCTTGCCGTTCACCCGCTTTCAACAGGAGCGCGTGATTGGCCAATGTCCCGGCCCGGTGCGCGGCGTGGCGATGGGCGACTTGGATGGCGATGGGCGGCTTGATCTGGTTGCCACCAGTGAATCCGGCTGTCGTGTCTTTTTGCAGACCGCGTCGCTTGAGTTCACCGATCACACCGAGGCCCTGGGACTCGCCGACATCAAAGCCAAGAGCGTTTCACTGGCCAGCGTCGATGGCAACAGGCACGTGGATGTGCTGCTGGATGGGAAACTCTTTGTCAACCAGGGCGGCAAGTTCGCCTTGTCGCCACGTCTTGCCGCCGCCGCTGGCGAGTCGGTCAAGGTTTCGGCGTTCGTCGATCTCAACGGCGATGGCTGGCCCGATGTGCTGGTGTCACGCGAGGCGGGCGGCTTGGCGGCATGGATCAATCCCGGCAAGGCCGACGCCGCCTTTGTGGAAGTTACGGAGCAACTGGGTTTGGACAAGCCGCAAGCCGGGGCTGGCATGACAGGGTTTGTGTTTCCAGGCGACTGGAACGCCGACGGTCGCACCGATCTCTTTTATGCCGCGGGCAAGGGTTGCCTGTTGATTCAGGATGAAGCGGGCGTTTTCCGCCCGGAACGGTTGGACGTGGATTTGTCGTTCGGTGTTAATGACAGCGAGCTTCAGGGACTGACGGGTGCGGGTGGCTTTGCCCCGCTGTGGACCGAGACCGGCAGCGATCTGGTCGTGCCCCAGGATCTGGGGTTGGCGCTAATCAACCGGAGGGATGGCAAGGGCGTGGACGTGGCGCGGGATGGCAACGAAATCCACCTCTCGCGCAACAGCCAATTGGCCACCTTGGCCGAGGATTTGAACATGGACGGCCGGGTGGACCTGCTGACGCTCACCCGCCAAGTCGATGGCCGCAATATTTTTTACACCAACCGCGGCTATGGGTCGTACATGGTGGATGATCTCTACAGCCGTCAAGAAATCATGCCCGGCGGCGCTTACGACGTGGGCCACTGGGGTGCCGCGGCCGGCGATGTGGATGGCGATGGCGCGACCGACCTGCTGCTGGGCGGCATGGATGGCAAACTGCGGCTGTTGCTCAGTGATGTGTTGGCCAATCGCCAGCCCAAGCAAAACGATCTTTCCCAACAGTGGACGCTCTGCCGCACCGCCATTTTGGCGTTGGACTTCACCGCCCAGCGTGGCGTGGTCGGGGCGCGGGTTGACGTGACTGATGCCAGGGGACACCCGCTGGCCTGGCGACGCATCGGCGATGCCGTGCTGACGGGTTGCGGCCCTGCCCACCAGGCACGCATTGCCTTGCGCGAGCCGCAGGTCATCACCGTTGTCGTCCGCTGGTCCGATGGCGTCAGCGCGAGCCGCGAAATGAAACTGGAGCCAGGCCAAATCACAAGGCTTCGTTTGGCCAGGCCCGAAACTCAAACCGTCCCACCGCCCCACCAGACCGCCACCAAACCCACGCCATAACCCTAGGAGTTCCAGATGCCATCCTCACGTTTCTTTCACACGCTGATTGTCTGCTGCTGTCTCTTTGCAACCGCTGCATGTTCACGGGCCGCCACCCCCGACGCCCCGGATACCCCGGATGCCCCAAACGCTCCGGTCAAAACTGTGCCCGATGCCGAGGGTTGCACGGTTCCGCCTCAACCGCTTTCGCCCTACGCCGCGGCTGCCGATGCGCCCGGATACGACAAGGCCACCGCTCATGACCCCAACTTCGCCGACCGCAAGATATGGCCCCTGACCACCGGCAAAGAGGCCTATTGCCTTTATAAGTGGCCCAAAGGGCGGGTACTGGTCTGGGCCAAGCCCGGAACGGACGGTGGCACCAATGCCAAGAAAGGCCTCAACGTTGAAGACCCCGCCAATTGGTTGGAGGACGGGAAACCGGCGACTGAACTCTGGGATGAAAAAACAGACTTGGTCATTCCCGACAGCGAAAAGACCTACAGCGTTTCCTTTGCGGGTTCCAAGCGACAGCAACGCATGAGGCACGTGACCGTGGGCCGCAACGTCGTGTTCGTCACCGGCGGCGACGGCGTGGGACGAGTCGTCTTGGGCAACCTGTGG
>JBBRGB010000194.1:0-6919 GCA_038241095.1 Phycisphaerales bacterium | reverse complement strand
GACGCCGAGTACATGGCCGATTTGCGTCGCAAGGATCCGACGGAGTTGGTGCCTTACATTCTCGACAAGGCGCGGGAGTCGTACCATCGCCGGGAGATCGAGTACCCCGTGGAGTTCATTTTGGAAATGGCTTTTCAAGCGGCGCAGCAGGACGGTTCCTGGGCCGCCAATCAGCTTTCCAACTGGGCGTTCAACCGCTTTGACATCACTTGGGAGCCTGAGACCATCGCGCAGATGACGGCCACGGACATGCGTGAAAAGCTCGTCGAAGCGCAGCGGAAATGGATTGAGGGCGACGCCCTGGCCAAGGCTGTGGACGCCGGGATTGAGAAGCACCGCGAGCCTGAAAAGCTGGCGGAATGGGCCAAGGAGCGTTTCGGCCAGGAAGTCACGGCCAAGGATTTGAGTGACCCCACCACGCGGCGTGAACTGCTCTTGACCAAGGGCAAGGCCATGCTGCGGGCGGAACTGACGCAGCTTGAACGCTTCGTGCTGTTGCAGATTCTCGACCAAACGTGGAAAGATCACCTTTACGTCATGGATCAGTTGAAGGGTTCGGTGGGGCTGCGTGGCTTTGCCGAGAAGGACCCGCGCATCGAGTACAAACACGAAGGCGCCAACATGTTTAAGCAGATGCAAAAAGCGGTGCGCGATCGCGTGACGGACCTGATCTTCCGCGCCCGGCTGACAAACAACGCGCAGACGCGAAACGTTTACACAGCCCAGCAAACGCGGCACGACGAGGCGCAAAGCGCCATCGCCCAACAAGGCCCGGAAGGTGAAGGCAGTGAAGGCGGGAGTGACGAAGACGCGATTGCGCAATCGCGTCACACCCGTCGCGCTGCGGCGGCGAGGAAGGGTGATGGTCCGGCCCGCAGTCGGTCGCAGCAGTTCAAGCAACGTCGCAAACGCCGCTGATATCGGAGAGACGCCGCCATGCTCTTCGCATCACCCCCGCCGCTGAAAAAGCCCGGCCTGTTCATCACCGCCACCGACACCGATGTGGGCAAGACGGTGGTGACCTGCGCCATTGCCGCGGCCTTGCGCAAACAGATGCCCGGCGGAAAGGTCGCCGTTTGCAAGCCGATGGCCACGGGTTGTCGCCGTGACCGGGAAGGCCTCATCGCCACCGATGCCGAGGCCTTGGCACATTTTTCCGATTGCCGGCAACCGCTGGATGTCATCTGCCCGGTGCGTTACGTCCCGCCCGCAGCCCCGGCGGTGGCGGCGGAAATGACGGGCACAGCCGTGGACTTCGCATCAATCGCCCGCGCCTTGGAAGTGCTCGATGAATGGGGCGATTGCCTCTTGGTCGAAGGCGTCGGCGGGCTGCTGGTGCCCATCGATCATCGGGACGCGAAAGTGACGATGCTGGATTTGGCCGTGGCGCTGGGTTATCCCGTTGTGGTGGTGGCGCGGGCCGGTCTGGGCACGCTCAACCACACCGCCATGACGACGCGACTGCTCAAGAGCGCCGGTTGCAAAATCGCGGGGCTGGTGATCAACGGCTACGACGCTGATTCCTCGCGTGGCGGGGATCGTTCAGCCGACATCTCCATGACCAGCAACCGCCAGTGGCTGACGAAAATGACCCGCCTGCCCATTCTGGCGACCGTGCCCCAATGCAAGGAACCTGTGCAGCCGCATCAGGGCTTGATTCCCCCCGCGATCCTCGACGCCGTGGCATTGACCTGGTGGCCGGAGGTGCTGGGCATGCCGCGTGAGGCTCTGTTATAACTTGACATAATTGACATTTAAGGCTAGGGTGACCGTATGGAACTCAGGGTCAGCGCTGACGCCCAGGCGCAGATTGACGAACTGCCCGCCAAGGACAAGAACCAAATATGGAAATCGCTGCAGCGCTTGGCGAACTGGCCTCAGATCAGTGGGGTCAAAACGCTGACAGGCGAATGGCGGGGCTTTTCACGACTGCGCAGCGGTAATTATCGTCTGATATTTCGGGTTTTTGATCGAGAGAAGATTATCGAAGTTGTTCGCGTTGCCCTGCGGCGTGATGTTTACGAATAAGGAGTTTGGAAATGACGCAGACCCAAACCATTGTGGTGGACAAGAAGTCGTACGTGCTCCTGCCCAAGGAGGAATATCAGAATCTGCTGGCAAGAGCGCATGGCGTGCGTCTTCCGGCGTATGCCCCGGCCAAGGCCGACGGCAGCCGGGAAGCCTTGGGGTTCATCGGCGCCTCGCTGGCGCGTGGCCTGATTATTCAGCGTCTTGAAGCGGGGCTCACTCAGGAACAGCTTGCCAGCCGCGCGGGACTGCGCGTCGAGACCATCAGTCGTCTGGAAAGCGGCAAGCACAAACCGCACCCTTCCACACTGCACAAAATCGATCATGCGCTGAAAAGCGCGTGACACTGAAATCAGTGACAGTCGTGGCTCATCCCGCGGAAGAAGTCCAGAGCGACTTCATCCGCGGGCTTACGGTGGGATTGATTTGTCCGCGTTACCGATTGGGCTTGAGCGGGGGTTTGGCGTTTGTTTCGTCACCGCCTCCGAAGATGTCGCCGATGCTGCGTTTGATGCTGGAGAGAGGTTGCACGCCAGCCTTGGGTTCTTCCAGCGTGCCGCCGACCTTGATCATCACCAGTTCGTTTTTGATCATGTCAAAGGCGTCGCTGAGCACACCGAGCCTGAAGCGCGGGTTGCGGCTGTACATTTCCAAGTCGAGTTTGTGGGTGTTGTAGTCCATGGTGCCCGAGCCGGTGATCTGCACGTTTTTGGCCTCGAAACTCAGCGGGTCGAGCCGCACAATGTCACCCTCGATGGCGAAGCCCACGATCACGCGGTCGAAGCTGTTGGAGCCGGGCAGGCTGAGGTTGATGAGTTGGAGCATGGTCATCACCAGAGGCACTTGATAGAACTTGGCTTCGCGGATGTTGATTTCGCCCCGGCCGCGCTTGCTGGCCGGCTCGCTGGGTCGGCCTTCGATGTTGAGGCTGGCGGTGAACTTGCCGGGCGGCACTTCCGCCTTCTCATCGCCCGCCGCCGCTTCCACCGCCGCCCGCCAGGCGTCATCCTTTTCGGGATGCGTCGCTGGCTCCAAGGCCACATCCTCCATCGCCAATTTCAGTCGATACCAGCCTTCCTTGCCGAGTCGCAGATTGCCTTGGCCCGCGACGGTTCCGCCGTAGATTTTGCCTTGGAGTTTTTCCAGTGCGTACAGGTCATCCCGGCCCAAGGGCCGCAGTTCACCGTGGGCGGTGGTGATGAAGCGATCCAGCACGCGGAGTTGCTCGGCGTCAAGAGCCAACGTGACTTGCGGTGAGGCCTCATCGAGCTTTTGCCGCACGGCGATGTCCATCACGCCTTTGATCTTCGTCACGGGCACACCGACCACGGCGCGGGCATCGTCGAGCGAAACCTTGGCGGTGAAGTCCAACGACTGGCCTTGCTCGGCGGGCACGATCTTGAACTTGGCTTCCCGCATGGCGTAAGCGCCCTGCACTTCCAGGCCGCGCAAGGTGGCGGCGACCTGCGCTGGCAGCACGGCCAGCATCGCTTCGTCGAGTTGCCAACCCGCCGCGTCAATGTCCACATCAACATTCATCGCCCCCCCCGTGGCCACGACGCCTTCAAGGCCCACTTTGGCGGCTCCGAGTGTGGCGGCGAATTGATCAAACTTGGCCCAGCCGGGGATCACGAAAATATCGCCGGTGACATCGCTCAACTTCACCCGCGCGCCACTGGGCAGGTCGAAAGCCAGCGTCTTGGGCGAGAGCCGCAGGCTGAACTTCCGCTCCTTGTCACCGGGCGAGGTGTTGAATTGCAGATCGAGATCGACCACGCCCGAGGGCTTGTAATTCGCCAGTAGCGTGCGGGCCTGATCCATCGCCTCCTCCGCCGGGGGCAATAGGTCGGCCACGGGATCGTCCAGGTTCAACGCCAGCGCTTGGATGCTCAGTTGCAAGTCCGGCTTGCGTTCCCGCCACAGCACCTCGCCACGCAACGCCAGTTTCGTTTCGCCATGCGCGGCCTCCAGCGACTCAATAAGAAAATCGTCGGGCTTGAGCAGCAGTTTGGCGTCGAGTTTCTCCAACGCATACTTGCCGGCAAAGGGCGTGGCCGTGGCATCGTGCAGATGCGTGGCGATGGCGAACGTGTGACCCTGTTTATCCTCACGCGGAAAGATGCGACCCTGAAAATCGACACGACCTTCCACACCAAAACTCGCCACCCACTGCCCCGGCCCCTTGGGCAGCGAGGCGATGAGCAAATCGTCAACGGGCAGATCGCTGGCGGTGAAGTTCAGGTCGGGCAGGATGCGGGGATTCTCATCACTTGCCGGGGCGAAGACACCGTCGAACTTGCCTTGCCCCCCCGCCCCGCCGTCCACGCCTCTAGAAACGCCGCGGGCCTCGACGCCCACCAGTTTGACCTCGCGTCCTTCGATGATGAGCTTGCCAGCGTCGAGCGTCAGCGGGTAGGGCCAAGGCGTCACCAGCACGTTCATGCCCGCCATGTCGATGGCGACGGTGGTGACGCCTTTCTTGTCCGGGCCGGGTTCTTTAAGGAAGCGTATGTCAGCATCAAGCTTGCCGCCGAGTTCAAAGACGGGGCGGGCGGCGAGTTGGCGCAGCCGCACGAGTTCTTTTTCATCCACGCCAGCGCCGACTTGCGCATCGGCTTCGGCTTTCGCCAGCGCCGCATCGGCCGCGGCCTTGCTTGCCGGGGTGTGAATCAACCCCGCTTCGACAAGGGTCGCGTGAGCCTCGGCGTCAAGAATGCCCTTGACCACCTTGGTCTGTTTTTCGTTGAGTGCCCCCCAGGCGTGCTCGTCCATCGGCACATCCGCGGCGTGAATGGCGAAGTCAAACGCCGGCCGATCCGCCATCGGTGGCTCGATGACTCCCTTGACCGTAATCACCGCGCCGGTCGGCCCTTTGGCGTCAATGTCCAACGTCAAACGCTCGGGCGTCAGCTTCAACTTGCCCCGCACATCCGTCATCGGATATGGATTCTCCTGGTCGAGCATGTGACTGGCAGTGAACTCGACTTGGCCATCGAGGATCAGCGGCCCGCCATCCGTCTCGCGCTGCGCCTTGACTTCCGCGACAAACGTGCCCACCGGCCCGAAACGATCCATCGTCTTGCGCAACACCTGCGGCAACACCTCCAAGAGCGGCGGCTTGCCGGGAATCGGCCCCTTCATGCTCAGCGAAAGCGACATCTTCGCCTCAGGCTCAAAGCCCTCAATCGCCGCGGCGGAAACCTCCAACGCAATATCTTGGATGCGACCTTTCAAATCGCTGACCCGCACGCCAGCACGGTCGATGGAGACCGAAGCCTCGTCAATGACGGTGCGAACCTTCACCGTTTCATGCGGGATGTTGACTTCCAAATCGCGCACATCGAACTGCGCGTAAATGCCCACTCGCGGGTCCGGGTTGTAGCCGATGCGAACCATCGGAATCCGCCCCGTCGGTTCAAGCCGATCCCACCACGAACGCATCGTGTGTGGGATGAGTTGCCGCTGCCAACCGGCGAAAGAGAAGTGATCGATCCAGGCGGTGAAGGCGAGCTTGTCGAGATTCAGCGTGCCCCCCAAACGCGGCGCAGGATCCTCGGCGGCGTTGATTTGTTGCAGGACAAACTCGTAACCGGGGTTGCCCGAGGCCGGGGCGATCTGGCCGGTGACGCTGACGCGCTGGGTTTCCTCGTAAGCGTCGCCTCGCGTTTGCCCCATCACGATGTCGGCTTGGGTCACGGTCACTTCGGGCACGGTGACGACGCCGGATTTCATCTCGCCTTGCTTGGGTTGAAGATTCTGGAAGCCGTAACGCCCGGTGGCGAGGTCTTCGGTGACATAAAGCGTCACGGTTTGCGGCAGATTTACATGCGTAATGTTGAACTTGCCGCGTGGCAAGGCCCAAGGATCGAATCGCAGAATAACCAAGGGCGCATCGAGCAATCGCGCGGCCTGCCCGCGCATGCCCGGGACGATGAGCGTCACCTCACGAAGAGTCAACGAGCCGGAGATTTCGAACGCGGCATCGCCAATGACGGCCTGTGCCCCGGTGGCGTCGTGAATGGCCTTGACCGCCATGGCACGCACCTGATCGGGACTGGTGTAATGCCGATACGCCACCCAGCCCGTCAACGCCAGCGTCAGCAGAACGCACAACAACGTCCAGCGTTTCCACCGACGGCGAGGCGGAAGCGGGCGTGATTCTGAAGAAGTTGAGGCGAGTGTTTCTTGCGGCACGATTGGCACTTGCGTGAAAAAGCGAGGCATATCTCCGGGGGCATGACTCCGGGGGCATATCACCGACTGCCGAGTCAACCATTCTATCCGGCACCCTCCCGCCCTTGGTCCGATTGCCACACGTGATCTTGCAAGAGAGCCAAGCCAAGAGCCGCGCACAAAGTAAGCGGGATTTTTTGCCTTCATTGGCAGGCGTGGCCAAACGCGCCCACACGATCCCGGCTCATCGGGTGGCATTGATTTTTCAGCATGTCCCCCCGCTGACGCGGCGCGTCTTGGCCTGACGCAAAGCGTGAAGCCTGGTGGGTTCGGTTGGCCGACCAACCGGCCGGCCCGGCCCCTCCTTCTTCCCTCTTTGTTCATCACCATTTTAACAAGTCGCCAACCACATGTCAAATCGGATTGACTTATCCACCGCCTCTCCACCAGCGGGGAGGGGTCGAATCTGGAATACTACCGATATAAAAGTTCCAAAGTTGTCATTTTGAAAGATTTTATCCCGGTACATACAGACGCCACCACCCCCTGCTACCCCCTCACCCCCCCCTGTCCCCCCCTCGACCCCCCCGCGCCTGGGTACCCATGAAAATACAAAACACGGGGAAAACGCGAATTTTGGAATCCTTAACCAAAAAACACCTGGCGCGACACTCAAAACACGCCGGGATTGGGCAAGCATGTAAAAACCGATTGTCGT
>JBBRGB010000193.1:0-6963 GCA_038241095.1 Phycisphaerales bacterium | reverse complement strand
CCGGATTCGCCCCCGCCCCCGGATTTAGCCCCAGATTCACACCCGGATTCACCCCTTGATCGACGCCCGTCAACTGGCCCGGCTGCGGTTCAAGACTCACCGGCTGCGACCGGCGAACACCCAGCAGGGGCGACATCGTCACTTCCATGCTTCGCCCTGCCAAGGCATCGCCACCCAAACGGTCACTGGCCAGCAACGAATTGCTGGGCGTGCTGGAGAAGGAATCCACACCCGTGTCGCGGCGAACGACCAAGCCCGTGGGGGACATCAACAAACTTTGCCCACCTTGCCGCACATCGTTGGCCGAGACCGGGGCGAAGCTGCGATAGACGCTTTCTCCGGGGGTGCCGGGCGCGCGTGAAACACCGCCGGCTCCGTAGCCGGGAATGGCGTAAGGCTGGTAACCGCCGCTGGGTGCCAAACTTTGGGCACGGAAGCGGAAGAGGGCATCGTCGCCACTGCGGGCTTGGAAGTCGCCCGGAGCGCGGTAGCCGACGTTGTCGTGGAAGTAACCCAAGCCGGAGACGTTGCCGGTGACGAGGTTATTGCGGGCCTGGTAGTTGGGCGAGGCTTGGGTTTGGTTGACCCCGCCGCTGCCTTGCTGAAGGTTGTTGTCCAGTGCCCGGCCATTACCGGGGCTAGTTTGGGCATTGGCGGCGGTGGCCAAGGTCATGGCCGCGCACAGGGCGGCGAATGTGGAGAGGCGGGAAAAGTGACGGCGAGTTGGGGTGGTCATGGGCTAGCCCTCCGGGCTGATTCATTGTAGGCAAACGGCGGGCCTCTGCCGTGGGTGATTTGCTTAAAGTTCCGCGGCGACGGCTTGGACCACCCGGCCATGCGCCACACCGTGGCCGGTGGCGATGATGCCGCGATTGCCCGCCAGGGTGCGGCCTTGGGTGAAGTCCAAGGGCCTGCCGGTTGCATCGGTCACCATACCGCCGGACTCCAGCACCACCGCCAAGCCCGCGGCGTGATCCCAGATTTTCTCGCGGTAGGTGGCGGAGGTGGGCATCCGCAGATAGATACCCGCCAAGCCCAAGGCCACGGCGGCGTACTTCACTTGGCTGTCCATGCGCAGAGGCGGAGTGGTGATGTTGAGCTTGGTGGCGATGCGGGCGGTGGCGCTTTGATCGGAGTGGGCGGATTCGACGGATTCGCAGAAACGCGGGGGGTTTGAAGAAGGGGTGGGGAGTTCGGGGGAGGTCCCAGCCGCAGAGCGGCTGGGCTTTCGGGGGTGGGATGAGGTGTTGTTTTCGTTTTGTGGATCGAGCGTTGTGACGCCTTGCCCACGGGGCGCGACGAGGATCATTCCGCCCTCCAAGTTGGGGCAGCCCAGCACGCCGAGAACCACTTGGCCATCCTCAATCAGCGCCAAGGCCACGGCGTATTGTTCGCGGCGCAGAAAACCTTTGGTGCCATCAATGGGGTCGAGGGTCCAGTGTCGCTGGCGCTTGCGGTTGACGCTCTCATCCGCTCCGCCACGGTCGATCCACGCCAGCACTTGCGAGGCTTCGACGTCCCGGCCCATCGACTCGGAAACATGCTTCACCACCGCATCACGCAGAACGCTTTGTTGATCCTCGCGCAAAGCCCCGGCTGATTCCTCCCCGACTACGGGGTCATCGGGAAACGCCTCTTGCAATGCGGCACAAACCACCGCCTGGGAGGCGAAGTCCGCCACTGTCACCGGGCTGCGATCCTGCTTGGCTAGGGTGTCGCGGGGCACAAGTTGAGCCTGCACCGCTTGGCAGGCAAGCATGGCCTGCCGCACTGCGACGGTGGCCGTTTCAATTTCGCGCTGGATGTCATTCATGCCACACAGAGTAACCAAGGATCGCTATGCCGCGGAATTGGCCGCCACGCGATTGACGACGGCTTGCACCGCCGAATCGCCGGGCTTGGCGTTTTACACGCCGGCCGCGTTGACCTTGCCAATCGCCGTCTTGCCGGCGTTGTGGGGTAGTTCCTCTTCCTTGGGCATGACGATATTCCGCGCCAGACCCACCACGCCCAGCAGACGGATGGTCCAGTAGGTCAGGTCAAACTCGAACCAGCGCAGGCCGTGGGCGGCGGAACGCTGGTGCGCGTGGTGGTTGTTGTGCCAGCCTTCGCCAAAGGAGACCACGGCGACCCACCAGAGATTGGTGGAGATGTCGGTGGTTTCGTAGTTGCGATAGCCCCAGGTGTGGGCCGCGGAGTTCACGAACCACGTGCCGTGATAGACGATGACGGTTCGCAGACAGACGCCCCAGATGACCCATGACAGCCCCACGGCCCCGAAGCCCATCAACGGCATGAGCCACTGCCCGGCGGCGTAGGTTAGGCCAACAAGCAGGAACTGCGGCACATAGAAATAGTCATCAAGCAGCTTGGTGATTTTGTCGCGTTGCAGGTCAAGGGCGGCTTGCTTGGGGTCGCGGCCTTCGGGGTGGTGCATGCACCAAAGGGCGTGTGCCCAAGTGAAGCCGTGCTTGGGGGTGTGCGGGTCGAGTTCCTCATCGGAGTGCTTGTGGTGGAGCCGATGAACGCCGACCCATTGCACGGGGCCACCCTGCCACGCCAGGCAGCCGATGGTGGTCAGTAGGTACTCAAACCATTTTGGCGTGGTGAAGGAGCGGTGGGTCAGTAGGCGGTGGTAACAAAGCGTGATGCCGATGCCACCGGTGAGCCACGAGAAAAGTAGCATGACCAGCAGGCCCGACCAAGTGAATGTCCACGGCGCGGCCAAGGCGGCGATGTGAATGGCGACAATGGCGATGACGACTTTCCAGTCGAGTCGCGGCAGGGTGATCCAGCGTTTTTTCAAGACGCTTGGGGTGGCACAAGAGACGTTGGCGGGGGAACCATTGGCCATGAATGTCGAATCCTAATAAGGTCCGTGGGTGGGTGGTGAACAAGGGTGTTGATGGGATCGCCCCGGCGATTTCACGCGGCGGCACGTGATTGGAAGATTTCCAAAGTATAGCATCTTTCCCAAGACCACGGAAGGAAACAATTTGTGGAACGAGATTTGCATGACGTGGCATGACGTGGATCGTCAGACCCGACGAAACGGCCGAAGCCTCCGACGATGCGGCCTAGAATATCAGTGCGAAATCTAACTCTGGATTAACGTGGACTTTAGAACCTATCAAACCGAGGGCTTCCACGACGAGCTCTTTAACCCCGACAACCGCCCCCGCACCGCTGCGTCACTGTTGGTCCAACGCATCGAAAGCCTGCCCACCGGCGACTTGGTGCGCAGAAAGAAGGCGGCCGAGGCGGCGCTGATGAGCATGGGCGTCACCTTCAACGTCTATGGTGCCGACGGCGGAACCGAACGCATCTTCCCCTTCGACATCGTGCCCCGCATCATCGACGGCTCCGACTGGGCACCCATCGAACGCGGCCTTGTCCAACGCACTCAAGCCCTTAACCTCTTCCTCCAAGACATCTACGACGGCCAAAAGATCATCGCCGACGGCGTCATTCCCCGGCAGGTCATCGAGTCCGGCACCGCCTTTCGCCCACAATGCAAGGGCCTCAAACCCCCCAAGGGCATCTGGTGCCACATCAACGGCGCTGACCTCGTGCGCGATGGCAAGGGCGTGTTCCACGTTCTCGAAGACAACCTTCGCTGCCCTTCGGGCGTTTCCTACGTCCTTGAAAATCGGCAGGTACTCAAACGCACCTTCCCCGTGGTGTTCGAGGAGTCCCACGTCCGGGCTGTCGATGATTACCCCAATCGTCTTTTTGACGCCCTCATGCACCTGACGCCCGAAACGATCGCCACGCCCACGGCCGTGGTGTTGACGCCGGGCATTTACAACTCCGCCTATTTTGAGCACAGCTTCCTGGCGCAGCAGATGGGGGTGGAACTTGTCGAAGGCCGGGACTTGGTGGTGCAAGACGGTTACGTCTGCATGAAAACCACCAAGGGCTTGCAGCGGGTGGATGTGATTTATCGCCGCATTGATGATGACTTCATCGACCCGCAGACCTTCCGCAAGGATTCGATGATCGGCATTCCGGGCTTGATGGACGTGTACCGCGCCGGTCGGGTGGCCTTGGCCAACGCACCGGGCACGGGCATCGCGGATGACAAGGTGGTTTACGCCTATGTGCCCAAGATGATCGAGTATTACTTGAAGCAGGAGCCGATCATTCCCAACGTGCCGACGTATTTGTGTTGGGAGGAGAAGGATCGCAAGTACGTGCTGGAGAATCTGGACAAGCTGGTGGTCAAGAGCGCCAACGAGGCGGGTGGTTACGGGATGCTCGTCGGGCCTCACGCCACGCAGGCGGAGCGTCAGGAGTTCGCCGGCCGCATCGCCGCGACGCCGCGAAACTACATCGCACAACCCACTTTGGCGTTGTCACGCGCGCCGGTGATGGTCGAGGACCACTTCGAGGGACGGCATGTCGATCTGCGGCCGTACATCATTTACGGCGAATCGATCTACGTCATCCCCGGTGGGCTGACCCGCGTGGCCTTGCGAAAAGGCTCGCTGGTGGTCAATTCCTCGCAGGGTGGCGGCAGCAAGGACACCTGGGTCGTCGATGTATCCGGCAGTGCGGGCAAGGGCGATTCCCGTGACGGCGTTTCCACGGGCCAAAGCCAAGGCCAAGGGCAGGGGGGTGTCTCATGCTGAGTCGCGTCGCCGATTCCATTTACTGGACCAGCCGCTACATCGAGCGTGCGGAAAACGTCGCGCGGTTTCTCGATGTGAATCTGCTGTTGATGTTGGAGTCCTCCTCGCTGGGGCTGCACGATCAGTGGGAGCCGATCGTCGCGGCCACGGGTGACATCAAGATTTTCAAGGAGCGTTACGGCAAGGCGACGCAGCAATCGGTGATCCGCTTCCTGGCGACGGATGTGGAGAATCCCAACTCGATTCTTTCCTGCGTTCGCAGCGCCCGTGAAAACGCCCGCACCATCCGCGAGGTGATTTCCTCGGAGATGTGGGAGCGGATCAACGGCATGTACCACTTGGTCGGGGCCGCGACGGGTGGTGCTGGCGGGGTGCTGGAATCGCCGCACGATTTTTTCACCGCGGTGAAGCTCGCCAGCCACCTCTTTGAGGGTGTCACCGACTCCACCATGTCGCACAACGAGGCTTGGCATTTCGCCAAGGCGGGCCGCTTGCTGGAACGGGCCGACAAAACCTCGCGGATCGTGGATGTGAAGTATTTCATGCTCCTGCCCAAGGCCGATGATGTGGGCACGCCGCTGGACACATTGCAATGGCAGGCGCTATTGCGCAGCGCCAGCGCCTTGGAGATGTATCGCAAGAAGTTCCAGCGCATCACCCCGGCCCGGGTGGCGCAGTTCCTGATTCTCGATCATCAGTTCCCCCGCGCCATTCACTACTGCCTGCTGGTGGCCGAGGATTGCCTGCACATCATCAGCGGATCGCCCCAGGACACCTTTAGCAATCGCGCCGAGCAGCGGCTGGGCAAGCTGCGGGCCGACTTCAGTTACACCTCCATCGATGAAATCGTCGGCTTCGGCCTCCACGAATACCTCGACCAGTTCCAGAACCGCCTAAACGGCGTGGGCCAGGCGATTTCCGAGACGTTCTTCGGAATAAGTGCCGAGTCTTGAGAGTACGACATGAGCCAATGAAACAACCATCAACTTGCGATGGCAATCCTCTGACTATCAGCCGCGGCGTCTCCGCCGCGCGTCCGTGAAGTTGCTCTAAATCGAAGACGCGCAGCGGGGACGCCGCGGCTAATAGTCCGAAAAAACCTCAAGACTCATCCCTCAAGACTTTCCTTCTTCCCCCTACAATCACCCCATGACATTCTGCATCGCCATGAAAGTTCAGGACGGGCTGGTGGGCATTGCCGACACCCGCGTCACCACGGGTGCTGAGTGCATCACCGCGCGCAAGGTCACCATTCACGAGCATGACTGCCATTCGCTGTTTCTTATGACCTCCGGCCTGCGCTCGGTGCGTGACAAGGCCCTGACCTACTTCGATGAACTGCTGGAGGACGAATCGCAGAAGTTCGACAAGCTCTACAAGGCGGTCAACGCCTTTGCCCAGCAGGTTCGCCGGGTCGCCAGCGAAGACCGCGAGGCCCTGTCCGAAGCCGGCCTGCCCTTCAATCTGTATTCACTCGTCGGCGGGCAGTTGGAAGGCGACCGCGAGCACAAACTCTTTCTCCTTTACCCCCAGGGCAACTGGGTCGAAGTCAGCCAAGGCACGCCCTATTACATGATCGGCGAATCGAGCTACGGCAAGCCGCTCTTGGATCGCGCCCTGCGTTACGACGCCACGGTCCAAACCGCGTTGAAGTTGGGTTACCTGGCTTTCGACGCCACCCGCACCAGTGCCACGGATGTCGATTTTCCGCTGGATGTGGTGCTCTATCGACGGGGCACGTATCAGATGACTATGCACCGCTATGAACGCGAGGCTTTGCTGGGCGTCTCACAACACTGGCGCGACGGGCTGCTGAAACTGGTGGGGGAACTGCCCACGGATTGGATGGAAGCGGCGGTAAACAAGATGCCTCCCCCTCGGCCCGCCGCCGTTGCCGGGCCATCGCCGTCGCTCCCCCAGGCCGCCCAGCAGCAACAACAGGCAGGTGGCCCGCGGCTCTCGGAGCTGCGTTAAATGCGCCTTTCGATCACGCACATCACCACCTACCGCTTTAGCCGGGCCGTGTTCATCGAGCCGCACGTCATGCGCCTCTGTCCGCGTCACGATGTGACCCAGCACGTTGCTTCGCACGCCATGACCATCGAACCGACGCCTGCGGGGCTGACGCCCTGTGTCGATCTCGATGGCGACACTTCCCATCTCGCATGGTTTGATGGCCTGCACGAATCGCTGCGCATCACTTCCAAGGCCGAGGTGCAAACCCTGCGCGACAACGCTTTTGACTACCTGCTCATCAATCCCGCCACCATGCGTTTGCCCCTGACTTTCGCCAAGTCGGACCTGGCCTCGGACGGCGGCGTGCCCCTGCCGC
>JBBRGB010000192.1:0-6994 GCA_038241095.1 Phycisphaerales bacterium | reverse complement strand
CAAACCACGACCCTGTTCATCAAGTCCCCCCTGCGCACCGCCGAGCGCATCGACCCCAACGTCAAATGGAACGATGCCTACTGGTTCGCCGCTTGGACCTACGGCTTTGGCATGTTGGCGCAATTCCTTATGGTGTCGATCATCCTCATCGGCATGGGCATCTGGATGATCTCGCAAAACGACTCCGGAGCCATCGCCATGTTCCTCATGGCTGCGATCATGCCCATCTTCGCCATCGTCGGCGCTCTGCTCAGCCCTCTGGCCATCATCCTCTTCTCCGCCGCCCCCGCCCACCTCTTCCTCAAACTCACCGGCGAAAAGCAAGGCCACTTCTCCCTCACCGCCGCCAGCGTCCTGTACGCCCAAGCCCCCCTGGTCTTCTTCGCCATCCCCCTCTGCGGTTACTACTTAAACGGCGCCTGGCAAATCTGGGCCTTGGTGCTAAGCATCCTCATCACCATGCGCACCCAAAAAGTCAGCGGCCTGCGCGCCACCTTCGCCTTTCTCTGGTTATCCCTATTGATGATGATCGCCGTCATCGCCCTCTTCGTCCTCATTCTCGTCGCGAGCCCCTCCTTCAACCCGTAACGCCCCCCCGAAAGTTCACCCCATCACCCTGTCACCGTGTCCCCCAAACCACGAGCCGCGCACCAAGTAAGCGGTGGGTTACTCAGGCCAACGTTGCTCAAACCCCGCTTACTGCGTGCGCGGCTCTTTGTGGCACCGCTCCCTTACAGTCGCGGCTCGTGGCGTGGCTCTCTTGCAAATCCACATGCGTTTGCCCTGGGTGACGGGAAATTATTGATGATGCGTATCCCGTCGCGGTAGGGAGGGTGGAGTCGATTGGCGCCCATTCGCTTCGCCAGCCGCAATGCCGCGCATGGGACGGGTTTTACTTTTTTCTGACCGTCAGGCCCGCAAAACCTTGCTCCGCTTGAAGTCACTCGCCAGACATCCAGACCTTATGATGGCCCCATGAACACGCCTCCCAACGTTTTGTGGATCTTGGCTGATCAGCATCATGCCCGCTGCATGGGCCACATGGGGCATCCCAATGCCCGGACGCCCAATCTGGATCGCATGGCGGCGGACGGGGTGCGGTTTGCCAATGCCATTTCGCAGAACCCCATCTGCACGCCCAGCCGGGTGTCGTTCATTTCGGGCCAGTATTGCCACAACCACGGTCATTACGGTCTTTGCGGCCCCAAGCCGGCGATTCCGACGCTCTTTGGCCACTTCCGCCGGGCGGGGTACACCACGGCCGCCATTGGCAAAATCCATTGCCCGGAATACTGGGTCGAGGATGACTGTGATGTGTTTCACGAAACCGCGGGCTGTTCCATCGGCGGGCGTTCACAGGAATACTCGGACTTCCTCAAGAATCGCGGCAAGGAGGAAGACCACGGGGCCATGTCCGAGTTCGGCGACCGTGGGCGACAGAGCATGGAGGGTCGGCCCTCGGCGTTGACCTTCGAGGAATCGCAGGAGGGTTGGATCGCAGGCAAGACCATTGAGACCATCAAGGCGGCGCAGGCGGCGGGCAAGCCGTTTTTCGTTCACGCCAGTCTGCCCCGGCCGCATCAATGCACCAGCCCCAGCCAAGAGTTCTGGGACTTGTTTGATGGCGAGGAACTGGTGCTGCCGGCCAACGCTGAGGGTTACGACATGTCGGGCAAGGCTCCGAACCTTCGCCGCACGGCGGAGAACTGGCGCAAGGGTGACTGGGCTCTGATCGAGCCTAAGACCTTTGAGGCGGCCCGGCTGCGCAAGCTGCGGGGTTACTTGGCGGCCATTGCCCAGGTCGATCACGCCGTGGGGTTGATGTTGGATCATCTCAAGGCCGCAGGGCTTGATGAGAACACCATTGTTGTTTACGGCTCGGATCACGGCGATTACGCCACGGAGCACGGCATCATGGAAAAAGCGCCGGGCATCAGCTCGGACGCCATCACCCGTATCCCCTTCATCTGGCGGGCCAAGGGCCGATTCGCGTCGGGCCACGTCGCCCAGGAGATCGTCGAAGCGGTGGACATGGGCGCGACGCTCAGTCGGCTCTGCGGCCTCGATGATCTGGAGACCAGCGACGGCCAGGATGTGTCGCACTTGCTGACAGGCGGGCAGGGTGAAGTGCATCGCATCGGGGTGACGGAGTTTGCCTGGGCCAAGAGCGTGCGCCAAGGGAAGTATCGTTACGTGCATTACCCGCGCGGGTATTTCCCGACCGAACATCCCGAGGGTTTTGGCGAGCTTTACGACTTGGAAGCCGACCCGTGGGAGATGACCAATCTGCATGGCGACCCGGCGTATAAGGGGGTCGTCGATGCGATGCGGTTGGAGTTGCTGGATTGGCTCATCACCACCACTCGGCCGGTGTCGGTGCATCAGGTCAACAACACCCCGCTTCAAGGCCCGCCCAATGCCCAGCGCGTGGAGCGCTACCACGTGGTGACCAACCGTGATGGGCGGATGAATCCCAAGGGGATCGCGACGTTTTGCCGGGAGCGGGGCGGGAATTACATTTGAGGCGTGTGTGGGAGGGTGAGTGGGTCGATCCGTGTTGCCCCATACTTGACTAATATCGTGGGTTGAAAAATTCTCGCGGTTAATTCATCCAGGCAAACGCATGTGGATTTGCAAGAGAGTCAGGCCCAGAGCCGCGTACGAGGTGGTCGTCACCATGCGGCCCATCTCCAGCGTCAAGCCGCAAACGCGGTTCCTGGACGAAAACTTCCTGGAGTTCCGCCACAGCGGCGACAAGAATCTCAACTCCGCCTTCGTCGATGGCCACACCGCTTCGATCTCCCAACAGACCATTTACGATGCGATGGTGCAGGACCTCAACAGCGACCTGTGGGTCGATGATTTGATGGAGTGATGTTCCCGTCTTGGGGTGAAGCCCGTAAACGCACACAAACAAACACAACGGAAGGATTCGTTAACGATGGTGTTACTTCGTACCCGTGGAATGGTCGCCATGCTGGCGGTGGCGATGGCGTTGCGGGCGAGTGGAACTGTTGGGGGGATTGTTCTGTCATTCCCTTGCGGGATGTGTGATCAAGCGTGCCGCTGTTCATCACTGAAGGCGGCAGCATAAGGGCGACCTATGTGTGGAACGGCAAGAATTACCCGTTGCATCTGGCGCAACGGATGGATCCCCAAGCCGCCACTTGGCAAACCTTGACCTCAGGGGACGTCAAGGGTCGCGGCCCGGCCCTGCTCATCGCCGGGCCGTGATGCGAGGATTGCAAGCCCACGAACTCAATCAATAACAAGCCCACGGATCAAACCGCAGCTTGGAGCGGATTCTTCCGTGGGATGGGCAAGTGCTGGCCCTACGCGCCATTTCCCCGCGCCTGTGCTACGGGCGCAACTGTTTCATGTACTGCTCAACGAGCGTGGCCGAGGCGTCGGACAAGAGGGCGGTGATGCGGGGTGAGCGACTAATAGTGAAGCCGATGGCCGCGGCCAAACCCACCGCCGCCCACGGGTAACGCTGGATCAACCGCACGGGCATGGCCGCCAAGTCTTCATCGAGGTACAGGCCCTCGTTGATAAGTTTGGTCTTGGCGGCTTGGACCCCGGCCGTCGCCGCAGCGACCTTGGCCGCTTGGGCTACCGTTGCGGGATTGCTACCGGGAATACTTCCGGGAGCGATAGTTCCGGGGTAACTTCTTGGGGGGGTTAATCCGCCAGTTTGCGTGAAATCCATATCAAGGCTCCAGCCACTGTCAGCGTCAGCGCCCCGGTAATCAGCGACGCGACCCAGTGGTATCCAACGATTTCATAGATCAACAAATAGACGCCGATGAACACGACACCCAAGCCCAGCAGCACCAGTACCGCCGCGACCGCGAGCCAAGTGAAGGCGAAGACCGCGTTCCACATGCCTTTGCGTAGGGCTAGACCTTCCTCGCGGATTTTGAGGCGCACGGTTTCGCCTTGCCGCGCCAAACCGTCTTGGAAGGCTCCAAGTTCATCGTGGGTGGCTTTGCGCAGATGGTCGCTGCGGGCATCGACGGCGGCGGCGACACGGGTGGCTTGGGCTTCCACGAAATCGGAAACCGAGACCACAAATCTGGCCATGGATTCAAACAAGGTTGTTATCTCCGATCAAGCAGTTTGCCGATGACCAAGCCCACGCCCAAGGCGATGGCGATACTGGTCCACGGGTGATCGTGAATGCACTGCTCGCCGCGTTCCACGCCTTCCTTGGTGCGGTCACGCGAGACTTCCCAAGCGCGCTTGAGGTTCTCGGCTTGTTCGCTGGCGCGTTGCTTCAAGGTGGCACCGGCTTCGGACGCGGCCTTGGCACCACGCTCCTGCCACTTGCCAGCCACATCGCCCATGTCCCGGCGAAGGTCAGCCATGTCTTCACGCAGGTGTTCCACCATCTTGCGCAAATCTTCGGCCACGGGACTCATGTCGCCTTTGGCCTGTTGGGCCGCAGACTTGATTTCGCCGGCGGCGGCTTGGGCGGTGGACTTGGCGGCTTGTGCGGCTTGGTTCATGTCGGGCATCGTTACAGCTCCCTGTGGGTTGGGCCGCGGCGATTGGTCAATCGCGGCGGCGGGTTTCACGTTTCGCACACAACGGATTCTAGCGCCTATTTCCCCAAGAGCAACAAAAGAAGCACCACTTACTTCAGACTTGCGTATTTTCTGATGCCCGCATCAGGCAATTTCCGCATGACCCGCCCCGTTTGGCGGCGAAACGAGGCCTCCGCGTTTAGCCGCGGAGCGCAGGCTCTGCGAAGCGGAGTGTTCACCTTTCCCACATCGCAATCACACATCCATTGATCTAATTCATCCGCGGGTCAATGGGCATGATGCGCGGGTTCAACCGTCGGCCCAGCGCCGCCTCGGCTGAAAGATGGGGCCAAAGATCGCCCTCATTGAAAACATGGCCCGCCCGTGGCCGCGTCACATGCCACCCGCCGGCTTCGATCTCGGCTTCGAGTTGATCCGGGCTCCAGCCCGCGTAGCCGATGAAGAACCGCACCCGTCCCCGCCGGGCGCCGTGTTCCATCAGCCAGATGAGGTGATCCTCCTGGGCGCTGAAAAAAACCCGCGGCGGCTGGGTTTCACTTTGCCCAATCAGGGCCTCGCCCAATTTGCCACCCGCCGGGCTGACCGTTTCGATCACGGGCACTTCTCCGACCTGGGCACAAGTGTGCAACGCCATGAGAGGCCCCTGGCATGGCCCGCCCTGCCCCAACGTCTCCTCGACGTGGCAAGGTGATTCACTCACGTGCTTCCAAGCCTCTTTCACCGGCACGGCTGTGGGACGATTCAGGAGCAGGCCCAGTCCGCCTTCGTCACCGTGTTGCACCATGAGCACCACGCCGCGGGCGAAGTTGGGGTCCCGCATGGCGGGCGGTGCGATGAGCAATTGCCCGCGCAAGGATTTGAATGGCTTGGAGGCCGACATGGTGCGATTTCCTTTGATCGCATTTTACCCGCTTGCGGCCACAGTCGGCGTTTTGAGCCGATACAATGTGGACTCGCCCAACAAGGCTTGCCGTTTAGCGCCGCCCCCGCCCGGGCCCTGATTGGCAATAGGATCGGCCCAAACGCGTTACACCCGCTTCCCTCGATGTCTCACCACACCCAAGGTGCCTTATGTTCAATCTCGGCTGGATGGAAATTCTGATTCTCGCTTTCCTGGGCCTGCTGATCTTCGGTCGCCGCCTGCCCGAGGTGGGCAAGAACTTGGGCAAGGGCATCGTGGAGTTCAAGAAGGGCCTGTCGGGCGTGGAAGACGAAATCGGCTCCGCGGCCCGGATGACCCAAGCTCCACCAGCCGCCGCCCCTCGCCTCGAGGATCAAAACGCCAATCGCGTGTCGGTTGAAGAAGAACTGCGGCAGACCCAGGCACGCTTGCAGCGCTTGGAAGAAGAGCTTCGCAAGAGCCGCGAAGGTTGAGCAGATCACGAGCTTTCCCGAAAAAATCATTCATCATCCCAAGCCCACAGATGCCGTCGCCTTGGACGGCTTCTGTGGGATCGAACGTCAGTGTCACCACCGCATCCCACGGAAGAACCCGCTCAGAGCCGCGGTTTCATCCGTGGGCTTGGGAACAGATCAAAAACGTGGCTTGCCGATTCAGATTGAAACGGTTTCACCCGGTTGCCAAGGCGTGATTGGGGCGGGCGCCAATTCACCGGCGGCGCGGGTGTGCAACTCCGCCAACTCCAGACGCATGGTTTCGACCTGCTGACGCAAGTGGGTCAACGCCGCTTCACTGCCCATCTTCAATAGCGTCTCACTGCTGACGGCCTTGCCAAACTTCACGCCGATGCGTCCCGTGGCGTGCGGAGCTTTGCGACTGCGGGGCCAAGCCTCGTAAGCCCCTTCGATGGCCACCGGCACCACCATCGGCTTGCCCCGGCGAATCAGGAGCATGGTGCCGCTGGAAAAGGCCTTGGTCGTACCATCGGGAGTGCGTGTGCCTTCGGGATAAACCATCAGGGCGTGGCCGGCGTCGAGGATGGTCAGGCAGAGCCGCATGGCCGCCATATCGCTGGTGCCCTGCTCCACGGGAATGGCGTTGAGCGAGCGAATCAGCCAGCCGAGGATGGAATGGCCAAAGAGTGACAGCCGGGCCAGGGCGAAGAACGGCCGCCGATGCGCCGCCAGGCCGATGATGATGGGATCGAGAAATGACTGGTGATTGCTGACGTAAAGCACCGGCCCGCGGTCGGGAATGTTGGCTGAGCCGTGCCCTTGGAAGCGATAGCAGAACATGAACCAGATGAAGCAGAGGGAATGCAGGAAGCGCCACCAGGCGCGGTGGACGAAGATGTCCGGATCGCGCAGCGGGCGGGCGGCGGGATCGTCGGGAGCGGGATTGGTGGTGGGTTTTTCAGCCATGCGAGGGGGTGAGTGGGTGACAAGGTGAGTGGGTGACAAGGTGAGGGGGTGACAAGGTGAGGGGGTGACAAGGTGAAGGGGTTGGCGTGAGTTGTGGATGTTTTTATTAGCCGCAACGTCCGCGT
>JBBRGB010000191.1:0-7011 GCA_038241095.1 Phycisphaerales bacterium | reverse complement strand
GGTGAACTGGCCTCGCGTGAAGAATCACTGCGGCAACAAGTCGATGACCTGGCCCGGCGAGAAAGCGGCATTGATAATGCGCGACAAGGATTGAATAGTCGCCGCGCTCGAATCCAAGCCCTGCGGCAGGCGGTGCGACTTCGCCGTGATGATCTGAGCAAGCAACGCGAAGAAGCCCGTGGCTCCTTGGCGCGGGTGGAAGAACAACGGGCCGCGCTGGTCACGCTGGAAGAAAAACTCCAAGCTGAGCGGCAAGCGATCACCGAAGCCCGCAATGAGTTCACAGTCGCGCGAAAACGGCTTGCCGAGGAACGCGAGGAACTCAAGACCGGGCAACACACACTCACCGGTGACAGACGCGAGTTGGATGCCGCCCGGCGTCAACATCAGGAGCGTTTGACCTCTTTCGAGGAAGCCGCCGCGGCTCTTTCGGCAAGGGAAAACCAGCTTGAAAGCCGTTGCGCCGAGTTGGCGCATCAGCAGCGCCGCATGGAAGAACAACGCGCCGAGCTGGCCGCCAAAGAACAGGCATTGGCATCGCAAAGCCCGGCCGTGTCCGAGGCCCAGTCCACCGTCGCACAGGAAGAACTCGGGCAACGTCAAGCCGGGTTGACGCAACGTGACGCCGAGCTGGCGCAACGGGTCGAAACCCTTGACCGCCGCGCCGCCCAGCTTGAAGCCAAGTGGGCCGAGTATCAACAGACCGTCAAGCGAGCTGCTGCGCAGATGGCCAAGCAGCGTGAAGAACTCCAAGATCAACAGCGGGAACTTCAAGAGCGGGAAGCCGCCGTCGCCGATGAGCGTGCCAAGGCCCAACAACTGGCGCAGAGCGTCAACCCCCGTCTGGTGCAACGCATCAAAGACGCCGATGCCGTCCTGATTCGCCGTCGCGCCAAACTCTCACGCTACAAGCGACTGTTGCGCGAGCGTGGCAGTGCTGTGCGCTCCAGCGAAACCCGCATCAACTCCTACGTCAGCCAGTACGAAGGCTTGCTCCAGCAGCGGCAAATCGTGCTGGATGTGCGGAAGTTCCTGACGCAAAGCGAAACGCAAATGGTGCGTCGTTGGGCCACGCAGAAAAGCGCCGGCCTAGTGGTCACCGCCTTGCTGACACTGCTTTTCCTAAGCGTATTTTCCCACATCGCCGCCCAGCAGATCGTCGAACCCGTCTGGCGTGCCACGGCCGGCCTGGTCACCGCGCCGCCGTCGGAAGACTCACCCCAGGCGGCCAAACTTTGGCTCGACGCCATCGCGCTCAACATGCTGCGTCAGCCCGTGCTGGCCGAGACCATGAATCAAATGGGCCAGCGCGGTGTGCGGCCCTTCGACTCCACCGAGGCCCTCCACGACTACCTCCGCGACAACCTCACCGTCACTGCCACCGGCACCGACACGGTGCGACTGGCGCTGACCGACACCAACCGCGAGCAGGTCGTCGCCACCCTCGAATCCGTGGCGCGGGGCTACGTCGGCCACCAAATGGTCCTCGACCGCCAAGCCGATCGCCCCATCACGACCAAGGTCGCGCAAGCCGCAGCCCGCGATGCCACGCCGTTGGCGGATGAACGACTGAAAATGACGGGCATGATTTTCGCCGGCGGCGTGGTGGTGGCGCTGATCGCCGCCCTGCTGCTGCGGCTATGGTTCAAGCGGACGCATCGGGTGATGGAGGAGGCACCCGATGCGTCCTTTAACGTATTGCAAGACGATACCCAGTGGGCCACCCCGCCCGCCTACGAATCCCCCCTCCGCGCCGTCCGGCCAAAGCTCCGCGCCACCCATTGACCTCCATTCCCGCGCGTGATTCACCAAGCTCACCCGCACACCCAGACGCCCCAAACCAGGCTTGCCGTTTAGCGCCGCGCAACAACGCAAACGCCAACCCCACTTCCGCGCCAAAACCCTCGATTTGCCATCCCCGCCAATCCCCGTAGAATACTGCCCCCACGCAAGGAAAGACTTCTGGCCACCCTCCCCGGCCCGATGACAACCGGCGTGGCAACCCAACTGACCGGCCCCGTCGTCTAGAGGCCTAGGACACTGCCCTTTCACGGCGGTAACACGGGTTCAAATCCCGTCGGGGTCACTTGGAATGTCCGCAACTCGCGGCATAGACCCGCAAGACCCCGCAAAAACCGGGGTTTTTTCATTTACACCCTCCATCCCTTGCCGGCCGATTCCGGGCCTTGCGTGCGCTTGCTGCGCTCGATTTTGCACACGGGCTTGGGTCTGCGCCGCCTCACTGGTGGCAACGTGGCTCGTGGCCTTGTCGAAGTCGCCATCGAGCACCTGCAAGTAGTGCCGCCGGGCGATGGTCGTGGAGTTGCCCAGCCACGAGCAAACCACATGGGACGGAAAGCGCTGCTCAAGGTCGGTCTGCCGCGAGCTTCGCAGGTTGTGCCAGAGGCGGGGCCACGGCTTGACCCCGGCCCGCTTAATCGCCGACAGCATCGGCTTTCGCAATGCCGCCGACGAGATTGTTTGCAGCGTCGGCAGGACGTGGGCTTCCCCGGCTTCGGCGCGGTCAAAGGCGTCCTGCAACGGCCCGGCCAGTTCGGGAAACATGGGAATGGTGCGTTGCTCGTGCCCGGCGTGGCGCTGGGTCTTGGGCGATTTGACGATGATGCGCGACCTTTCCCAATCAATGCAATCCCAAGTCATGGCCTTGGGTTCGCTGACGGTTCGCAGCCCACCCCAACGGGCCAAGGTGAAGATCAATCGCACGGCGGGGTCTGCCAGTTCCGCCATGACCTTGCGGGCATCGGCTTCGCTGATGTAGGCCAAGTACGACGTGGCAATGGCCGAAGTGGGCACGGCCTCGAACGGATTGGACGGCGTGTAGCCGTGCCGCACTGCGTAGCGGAACCAGACACGGGCATCGCTGCAACGTTTCCGCACCGTGGCTTCGGCCAGTCCTTCGGACAGCAGAGATTCGCGGTAGTCCTCAACCTTGCCTTCGTTGATGCTCGACAGAGACGACTCCGCTCCGAAGTAAGCCAACAACGACCGGCTTCCCTGTCCGAGGCGTACCACCGTGCCCGGCGCGAGATTGCCGCTTCGGCGTTCCATCCAGGCATCGACCAAGCCGCCAAGGGTCATCGACTCCCGCGGCTTGCACAGGCCCATCGCCGCCAGCTTCGCCACCGTGGAGGCGTTTCGCTGTGACAGCCAGCGCGATGTTTCGTCATCCACGCCCTGCCCGCTGAGCATGGCGGCGACCAAAGCTTCCACCTTGGCCTTGACCCCTTCGGCCTGCCGCAGGGACATCTTGCCAAGGCTCAACGAAACGCGCTTGTCGCCCGGAAGCACCACCTGTAACCGTCTGCGCCCGTTGGATTGATCGTAATGCTGGCCATGATTCACCGTCCTTTGCCGGGTTTGTCAGCCTTGGGTGTCAGTTCCAGTCCGAGATACTTGCACAACTTGTCGATGTTCTCGCCGCGCAGGGGCTTGCCGTGATGGAAGCGGGACAGCGTCGATTCGGGGATGCCCGTATCCAGACTCACCCGATGACGGTTCTTGCCGCAGTCGGCCAAGGCCTTGCGAAGTGTTCCGGTGATGCTCATGAAAGCATTGAAGCCTTGTTCTTCGGATAATGCAAGGTTGGAGTTCATTTTTGTCGTTTGCGTTGGCCGGCGTCACTTGATCGGCGGCGATGGCCTGAGCCCGTGCGGGCGTGACGCCGCCGTCCTTGGCGCAGATGGTCAGGCGTTCGTGGTAGTCGTGCCGCAGGTCGCGGGCCTCTTGGCGATTACGCCGGCGGGCATGGCGCAGGGCGTGGGTGATGCGTTGGCGCGGATGTTGAACCGTGGCGGGTTGTCGCTTGGGCCAGTCGTCATCCGTCCTCACGTCCAGCACGGTCACGCCTTGGAAGTCCGGCGGGTCGGCGAACACTTGGGTGATGGTGTCCAGGGTCTGCCGCAGGGCCGGGGTCAAAGCGTCGGCGGGGTCGCCCTTGCCACCGGCGGTCGCGGGGCGGGCGTTTGGCGCCGGCTCAAAAGCCACCTGCATAACAGGTGAGGCCAGGGCCGCCAGCACCTCGGTCTTGTGGGTCTTGATGCGTTGGGCCAAGTCGCGCGGTATCGGGTGCATGGCCTTGAACCGCAGCGCCGAACCTTCGGCATAGAGCAACACCCCGGCCCGAACCGCGTCGATAATCAGGGCGTCGCCAGCGGTCACAGCTCGCCCTCCTCGGCCCAGCCGTCGGGGGTGACGCGGGGCGCTTTCTTCCCAAGGTGCCAAGAAAAATCATCTTGGCATCCTGCTATCCTGCCATGTTCAGAAGCATCGCTTTTTCCGGTGTTTTTGCCAATATGCCAAGATGCCATGTTCTCTTGTTCTTCAGGGGTGTGGCATGTTGGGGCGTCCGGCAATCGCCACCACCAGCCACCGGAAAATTCGCGCTTGTAAGGCAACACGCCCAAGTCATCCTTGGCGCGGTGCATCGTCCTCCATGCGTACCCGGCGACGGTCGCGTCGGTCTTGATGGCCGCCGCTTCCATCGGGCCATTGTCCAGCAGCTTCCGCAGCCATTCGGCGGCGCTGTCGCGGGCCACGGGTGCGGGGCCGGGCTTAGCTCCCTCGGCGTCACGGTCGCCGTTCTCCACGGCCAAGGCGTCATCGGCGCTCATGGTCACGGGGTCACGCTCCCAACACAGCGCCGCCGGTTCGCCCGCAATGGAAAACGCCAGCCCGTGACCTTCGGGGGCCAAGTTGTTCTTCCCCGGCAGCAGTAGTCTCCGCGATATGTTTTCCTTCTCGCGGGACAGATGCCACACCGCCCGCGCGATGCCGGTGAATGCCCGGCTCCCCAGGGCCGTGTCATCGGCGAAACTGCCCCCGCTCTTTCTGCGGTGGGCCACCACCAGCACCGCCGGGCCGTAACGCTCGGCCAACATCGCCGCCGGAGCCAACACGCTCCGCACTTCGTTATCGCGGTGGGCATCGGTTTGGCCACCCAGGAAACTGCCGATCGGGTCGATGATGATGAGTTTGCAGTCCCGATGCTGGCGCAGCGCCTTCTCCAGATCCTCCACATCGGCTAGGGAGAATAGCACCTCTTGACGATTACCGTCTTTGCCGACACGCCACTCCGTATTCATGTGATGCACCCTCAGCAGGTTGGCATGGTGGGCATCGAGGCGGGGCCGAATGGTATCGCGGGGATCGTCCTCGGCGGTGATGAGAATGACCGAGCCTTCGCCGCAGGGCGAGCCGTCAGGCCAAGGCGTGCCCGTGGTGACGCGGGCGGCCATGTCGGTTGTGAGGAATGACTTGCCCTCACCGGGTCGCCCCACCAACAGCGACAATCGCCCCAGCGAGATGCGGCCTTGCCAGAGCCAGTTAATCGCCCGTGGTTCTACGTTGGCCATGCAAACCAGTACCGGGCCAGTTTTGTCCGGGGACGCTTCCTCCACCGCCGGCGGCCAGGCATCGACGGCGGAGATGGCGGCCTCCACCTCGGCCTTGTCCGGCGGGGCCGGGGACGTGAGCCACGTCCGCAGGTCTTTGGCGTCAGCCGGGGGGTAGATGATCCGCACCGATGGACAGACGGCCACCAGTGCGTTGGCCGTGGCCTCCGCGCCCAGCTTGCCGGGTCGCTTGGGGTCGTCGGCTCCCTTGCCGTCATTCTCACCGACGATGCAGACGTGACGCCCGCGCAGCAGATCCGCCAGCATCGCGCCCCCGCCGGTGGCGTTGTATCGCCCAACAGTGTCGAACCCCAGCGTCATGCCGGCGGCGGTGTCGCTCATGCCCTCGACCACGATGACGGGGCAGGTCGGGGCGCTGCCGGCGGAAGCGTCCAGCGGCCAGCCGAGTATCAACCCGCGCTTGCCACCTTCTACAAAGTTCTTCTTGCCGTCGTGAAGACGCCGGCCCGTGCCGATGATGACGCCCTCGGCGTCGCGCTCGGGGATGTGCCACTCGCCGCCGTGCGGGGTCACGCCCAGCCGCTCCAGCGTCTCGATGCTCACGCCAAGCTCCGCCGCCAGCGGAGCCAGTGGCCGGGGGTCGGGTTGACCGGGGGCCCTGGCGGATGGTGTCGATGGTGTCTGGCTCATGCCGCACCCCCCGACCGCACCTGCCGGTCGATGTATTCGTGGATGGTCGACAGGACGTAGCGCTTGGCGTTACCGATGCGGACGGGCCGTAGTTCTCCGCGTGCGGCCAGGGCAAAAACCGTGCGGGGGCAGACACTCAGCAGACGGGCCGCCTCACGCTCATCGACGAGGAGCGGAGCCGGTCGAGTTGGGGCTTGGGTCGTGGTGTCAGTCATGGGGCACCCCCCTGGCTTTTATCGCGGAGCCACTGGCGCAGGCCGTCAACCGGATAGAGGACGGCGCGGCCAATCCGCACCACTGGGGGGCCGTCGCCACGGGCCGTCAGGCTCCACAGCAGCCGCTCCGATATTCCCAAGGCGGCGGCGGCATCCCGCGGCCGCAGGGCCAGCGGGCCGGGGATCGTGGTCGTGGTGGGGGTCGTGGCCTCACTCATGGCGCACCCCCTCTCCGTTCTCGCGAGCGCGGCGTAGTAACTCGGCCTCGACCGCCTCCGGGTCAAATAGATACCGGTCGCCGGCGGCCAGGGCGGGAATGTGTCCGGCTTTCGCCTCTTGTCTCAGCCAGTCAGTTCGGACACCCAACCTTCGTGCCATCGCGCCAGTGTGCAACAGTTTGGGGGGTTGTTCATTCATGCCCCGTATCATCGGGGCAACGTCCAGTGTTTAGGTGCGATTAGCGTGCGCAAAAGGTGCAAACCTGAGTTCGGGATAAGCAAAGTGAAAAGCGGCTTCCCGCCGAAGTGGATGTTGTTGAACGACACCACCCACGGCAAGGAAGCCACACGATGGATTTTACCGACCTCTACGTTTCCGTGGACGACTTCTGGCGCAGCTTCGGCGACGATTACCAACGACGATTGATCTCCGACGGCTCCCGCCACAGACGGCGGGCGGGGCAACTCAGCGTCAGTGAGATCATGACCATTCTCATCGCCTTCCAAACCAGCGAT
>JBBRGB010000190.1:0-7015 GCA_038241095.1 Phycisphaerales bacterium | reverse complement strand
GGGCTGGGACGCTGAAAATTCGTAAAATTTCGCCTTCTGGGGGCGAGGAGCATCAGGGAAATTACTCGTTGGCGGGTAGGGGAAAATCTTATGGCTGGACGTTGGGGGGCGGGCATCGACTGATGCCGGCGGCGCTGGCGGCGGCGTGCATGGCGGTGTTCGCGGTCATCGGCCTGGCGGTGCTGCGGCCGGCGATCTGGTGGGACAATGAAGTCCCCGTCGCCCTGAGCCAGGGTCGGCCGGCGGTCGAAGATCGCCTGCTGGTGCCACTGACGGGCTCGGTTGGCGCGATTCCGGGAGTGGCTCCGGGGGTGGCTCCGGGGGCGCAAAGGGTTGTCACGAATGGACATGTGAATGGGTCGGCCATGACCACGTTGAGCATCCAGGCCGATGGGAGTCGGCGGGTGGATGGGGTCAGCACGCTTTATTCCGGCCGGGTGCGGGCGGAGCTTGGCGCGGTGAGGTTGGATTGCGACCGGATGCTGGTTATCGATAAACCCTTGGGCCACCGTGTGTTAGAGGCGTTCGGGCGAATCGTGTTGACCGGCGCGGCGGGGCTTGATCCGCAGGTAATTGAAGATGGGCACGTGAGTTACGACACGCGGATCCGGGTGTGGGGCGTGGGGACGCAGGGGAACCGGTGAGGTGGGAATGGGGCAGTCCCGGCCGGTTCTCAGCCATGATTGCCGCTAAACCGCAAGCGTTTTCTTTAGGCGTTTAGGGCGGTGAGCCGGGGGAGGCTGTGGGCGTAGCGGTGGGCGGCGGGAGGCGTAACATGCGTGTTGTCAATGGTTTGCCGATGATGCCGGCGGGCCATGATTTGGCGGCGGGTCAGGTCGCAGTCGATTTCCGCTTGGAGCAGGGCCTCGGCGATGATCCAGTGCTGCCGCTCGCGCCCCGTTGGCCGACCTTCGAAGAGCCAGATTTGGTGAGCCCGCTGAGCGATCTGCTCATGGGTGGGATGCACTGATGTTAACGTGAGTTGTGGAACGGATTTAGGATTCTTGGCGTTCACGGGCGCACTCCTCGTGGAACCCTCTTTGGGGGCGGGGCAGCATGTTCGAGTCTTTAAGTCCCATTATCCGCTGTGGGCAAGGTGGGCACAATAGGATATTTGGGCGAAAATGAATAAGGAAAAGTCGCCACGCCGCTTAGGTGAATTGCCTATGCGGGACGTGGCTTGGAGGGGGTAAAATGGCTTGGGCGGGGGCTGGGAAAAGCTTGGCGGATCGCTGTTAGTCTTGATCCGCTTGGGAGTTACCGTATCCGCTGGCCTTGGGGGCCTCGTCGTCGGAGGGGGTTTCAATATGCTTGTTGCGATAGCCGCCGGCCCCACCGTTGGGGGTTTCGGAGCCTGCTTCGCCTGCGGGCTTGATGCGGGGGTTGCCATAGCCGCGGGAGCCGGTGACGCTGGCGGGGGAACTTCCTTGGGAGCCGTAGGAACCCCCGCCCCCGGAGCCGGAGCCCCCGGAGCCGCCCGCGGAACCTTGGGTTCCGTAGCGGGGGCGTTCGTTATAACGTGGGCGTTGGTCAGGGTTAAAGCCACGTGCCTCGCCACGATCGGAGCGTTGTTCGTTGAACCCACCCCCGGAGCCACCGCCGGTGGTGCCCGATCCGCGGGGTCGGGCCTCGTTGATGGTGAGGTTGCGTCCGTTGACGTCCGAGCCGTTGAGGGCTTCGATGGCCTTGAGGGCCTCATCGCGGTCGGGCATTTCGACGAAGCCGAAGCCTCGTGAGCGGCCGGTTTCGCGGTCGAGGATCAGGGCCGTCTTGGCGATTTGGCCAAAGGGTGCGAAGAGGGCGTGGAGGTCCTGTTCGGTGGCGGAAAAGGGGAGGTTGCCGACGTAAATGTTAACCATCGTTAGGGCTTGTGTTTGTGTGCGTGGGATGGACGCCCGAGTCTGAATCCCTTTGTGAAGCCGGCGTCGGGCCGCGAGGCGTGGAAAATTGTCAAGCCCCTTAGTGTAGCGACTTTTGACGGAATATCAATTGGCAGTGGGAAAACAAGAACCCCCGGCGATCGGAGCTTGCCGGGGGTTCTTTGTTTGTCACGGTGGTGGAAGTTGGTTTGGCTTGTGGCCTTGGCCGGGCCAAACCGGTGCGATTCACGGGTGGCCGATTCAGGCCACCATGTCCTTGAGGTTCTTCAGCGGGCGAACGCGGATGGCCTTGCGCGCCGGCTTGGCGGGCATCATCTGCATCTGCTTGGTGAAGGGGTTCATGCGTTCGCCGGCCTTGACCGCGTCCTTCTTGGTCACGCGGATTTTAGCCAGGCCCGGCACGGTGTACTGGCCCGGGCCGGCCTTCTTGCTCAAGGTCTTCTTGATGTGGTTCGAGAGACTCTCGAAGACCGCGGCGACTTGCTTTTTGGTCAGGCCGGTGTCCGTCGAGATGGTGCTGAACACTTCGCTCTTGGTCGGTGCTTTGCCGCTTGCGGCGGCGTCGATCTTGGCGCTTTTAGCCATGTGTGGCTCTCCTTGCTTGGGGTTAACAGTTTCGGTTTAACCATCCGTGACGATTTCGATCATAACGCTTTTTCAAGGGTTTGCTAGGTGGGTGGCGAGTTTTCCACCGTTTTTTTAGGGGTTTGCCCAACCCCGGTGCTTTCACACCCGCCGGGAAGGAGGCCGATGGGCAATTGCCAATATGACAGTCCCGGTGATTGCCCCGGTGGCATTGGCAGATGCGCCATGGGCTAAATCACACGAATATCGGCCAAAACCCTATGTTTTTCTTCGTTTGCCATCCGGGCGGCGGCGGCATCGGCTTTGCCCTAGAGTCACCTGTATCGCGGGCATGTGTCCGCGTCACTCGGCCCGGTGGCCACCACGGAAACCCGCCGTCGCCGATTTACGCAAAACAATTTTCTTCACCCCAACAAGAGGTGCGCAATGTCAAGAATCATCGGAATCGACCTAGGCACGACCAACTCCGTCGTGGCCATCATGGAAGCCGGCACGCCCAAGGTGCTCATCAACAGCTCCGGCAACCGCATCACGCCGTCCATCGTCGGCTTCACCGACAAGGGCGAACGCTTGGTCGGCCAGCTCGCCAAGCACCAACAAATCACCAACCCCAAGAACACCGTCTTTTCCATCAAGCGGTTCATGGGCCGTCGTCACAACGAAGTTCACAGCGAAGAGAAACTCGTGCCTTACGAGGTCATCGGCGCTGAGGATGAACTCGTGAAGGTGCGCATCCGTGACAAGACCTACACGCCGCAGGAAGTCAGCGCCATGATCCTGGCGGACTTGAAAAAGACGGCTGAGGATTATCTGGGCGAGAAGGTGGACAGCGCGGTCATCACCGTGCCAGCCTACTTCAACGACTCGCAGCGCACCGCCACCAAAGAAGCCGGTCAGATCGCCGGCCTCAAGGTCGAGCGCATCATCAACGAACCCACGGCCGCGGCGCTGGCCTACGGCTTGGACAAAAACAAGGGCGGCAAGGTCGCGGTCTTCGACCTCGGCGGCGGCACGTTTGACATCTCCATCCTCGACATCGGCGAGGGTGTCTTTGAAGTGCTCGCCACCAACGGCGACGGCCACCTCGGCGGCGACGACTGGGATCAACGCTTAATCGACTTCCTGGCCGACGAGTTTAAGAAGCAGGAAGGCATCGACCTGCGCAAGGACGCCATGGCCCTGCAACGCTTGAAAGAGGCCGCTGAAAAGGCCAAGATCGAGCTTTCCACCACCCAGGAAACCACCGTCAATCTGCCCTTCATCACCGCCACCCAGGAAGGCCCCAAGCACCTGCAAATCAGCGTCACCCGCACCAAGTTCGAGCAGCTTTGCTCGGACCTGTTTGAGCGTTGCCGCGGGCCGGTGGTCAAGGCCTTGGAAGACGCCAACCTCACGGCCGCGGACATCGTCGAGGTGGTGCTCGTCGGCGGTTCGACCCGCATGCCCAAGGTGCAACAGATCGCCAAGGACATCTTTAAGAAAGAACCCAACCGCAGCATCAACCCCGATGAAGTCGTCGCCGTCGGCGCGGCCATTCAGGGCGGCGTGCTCAAGGGCGATGTCAAGGACGTGCTGCTGCTGGACGTCACTCCCCTGTCGCTGGGCATCGAAACCCTCGGCGGCGTGATGACCAAACTCATCGAACGCAACACCACCATCCCGACGTCGAAGAAAGAAACCTTTAGCACCGCCAGCGACAACCAGACGGCCGTGACCATTCACGTCTTGCAAGGCGAGCGTGAAATGGCGCAGGACAACCGCACGCTGGGCCGGTTTGATTTGCAGGGCATCGCGCCGTCACCACGAGGCATGCCGCAGATCGAAGTCGAGTTCAACATCGACGCCAACGGCATCCTCAACGTCTCGGCCACCGACAAGGCCACCAGCAAGGTGCAGAAGATCGAAATCCGCGGCTCATCGGGCTTGGACAAAGAAGAGGTCGAGCGCATGCGCAAGGATGCCGAGGCCCACGCCAGCGAGGACAAGAAGCGACGTGAAGCGGTCGATGCCCGCAACCAGGGCGAGTCCACCGTGTACCAGATTCGCAAACAGTTGGAAGAGCACGGCGACAAGATCGACGCCGAGCTGCGCGGCAAGATTGAATCCGCGGCCAACGATGTTGACGCCAAACTCAAGGGCGATGACGCCGACGCGATCAAGCGTTCGGTCGAGGCCTTGAACAAGGTGGCGATGGAAATGGGCAAGTCGATTTATGAGAAGACCGGTCAGGCCCCCGGAGCCGAAGGTGCCCCCGGATCTGCCCCCGGAAATGGCCCCGGAGCCGGGCAAGCCGGTGGCGATGGCGCTGCGAACGGGCAAAAGAACGGCAAGGGTGGCGATGATGTGATCGACGCCGAGTTTGAGGTCAAGGAATAACGAAAGAACCGCAGCGCGGACGTTGCGGCTAAAATGTGTGAAACCTCCTGCGCCCGCCGTGCGATTCGTCGCCGGCGGGCGTTTTTTTTGCAAAGGGACGCCCGCTTCCACGCTTGCGGTTTAGCGCCGGATGTATCTCAGGTCAGCTTCCATACAGCGCATGGAGTCGCGCCAAGGTCAGACCTTGCAAACCCGCAAGCACATGCTCGGCCGGGAGTTCATCGGCGGTTGATGTGGTCGTCAGCGCCAGCGTGCGCAACCCCCCTACTCGCGCCGACTCCAACCCTGCGGCCGTGTCCTCAATCGCCAGACACTGGGCCGGTGTCAGCCCCAGCGAAGGATGCTTGGCCGCGAGTTTCTCCACCGCCAGGCGATAGGTTTCGGGATCGGGCTTGGAGTGCCGCACATCGTCGGCTGTGACAATCACGTCAAACAATCCCGCCACCCCCATGCCCGCCAAGATCAGGTCGATGTCACGCCGCGTGGCACCGGAGGCGATGGCCAGTGGCATCGTGGCCCCGGCATGGCGCACGAAATCCAGCGTGCCGGGAAAGCTCTCAGCACCCTTGGCGACAATTTCCGCAAAGGCATCCCCCTTCTTTTTCACCCACGCGGCAATGGTCGCCGAGTCGCGGGCCTCGTGACGTTCGGCCTCCTCGAGCATCACCCGCAGAGCATCGCGGTCGTCGTAACCCACATAACGCTCCAGATAGTCGCGATAAGTAAACCGCTTGCCGACTGTTGTCATCACCCGCAAAAACGCCTGGTAATGCAGTGGTTCGGAATCGCACAGCACGCCGTCAAAATCAAACACAATGGCTTTGAGCATGGGGCGGATTATACGCAAGCCTCCCGTTGACCCTCCGGCACGGAAGTGACGATTCTTTGCAAACAGCGTGAATAATTGGTGACCGCGCCCCAAACGTGAGCTATACTGTGTTAAGAAGTTCGCATGTGTGGGGGTGGCCTGGAGTGTCAGGGCCATGTCATATCAGGGGCGACAACACGATTCCAACCCGTTCCCGCAAGGGGAGAATAATCCCACAGGAATTGCCAAGGCATCCGAGGGGATGACTCCGTTGATTGCCAAAGGAGGCGATGGGGTTGAGCGCCAGTCCGGCATGACGGGGGCTACGGTGGCGGCTGATGAATCAAATCGAAACAACATGGTCACCAGCGGCTTGTCGGGCAATAATGGCCGGGCGGATCAGATGATGCGGGATGGGATGGCCAAGGAAGCGGATCGTCACCGCTCCATGTTCATACACAACTTCGATGCGGCCTATTTCATTGACCCCACGGGCCGGTTCACGGACGTCAACCCCGCGGCCGAGGCCTTGGCGGGACTTTCCCGTCAGCATTTAATCGGCCTGCATTTCACCCAACTCGCCGCCCCGGATCAGGTTCATCGCCTCCAAGAAGTCTTTCTGAGTTGCCTCCAAGGCCAAACCCGGGAACTCGACACCGCCATGATCCGTCAGGACGGCCAACGCATCGACATCCGCATCACCAGCGGGCCGCTTTACATCCACGGCCAAATCACCGGCCTCTTCGGCATCGCCCGCGACATCACCTTGGATAACCAGGCCCGCCAGGCGCTGATGAGGCGACACCACGACTTGGAAAGCCATGTCGTCCACCGCACCGCCGAACTGGCCAGCGCCAACGAACGTCTGCGGCATGAGGTTGATCGCCATGAGCGTGCCTCCGCCGCCTTGCGCGAAAGTGAAGAGCGTTTCCGCGCCCTGTTTGAAAACGCGGCCGTGGGCGTCTGCATCGTGGACCCCAACCAAGGCCGACGCTTTCTTGATGTCAACCCCGCCATGACGCGAATTTTCGGCCTCACCCGCGATCAGATGCTCGACATGACCGTCGATGATGTCACGGTGGAGGATGGCAACAACGAACTGCAACGCTACAAGGAAATCGTCGATGGACTCAGGCCCACGCTGGAAATGGAAAAACGCTATCGCCGGGGGGATGGTCGGCTGATTTACGGGCTGATTACCGTCTCACCCTTCCATGACCGCCAAGGT
This sequence comes from Phycisphaerales bacterium, assembly GCA_038241095.1. Lineage (GTDB taxonomy): Bacteria > Planctomycetota > Phycisphaerae > Phycisphaerales > Phycisphaeraceae > JBBDMX01. The sequence goes on along the minus strand of JBBRGB010000190.1, from coordinate 138 downwards.
CGGCAGTACAGCATCGGCGTCGTCCAAGACATCACCGCACAGCGAAAGGCCAGTGCCGATGTGCGAAAACTGCAAAAGGAAATCACCGACCTGACGACCAGCGAGCAGCGCCGCATCGGCCAGGAACTGCACGATTCG
>JBBRGB010000189.1:0-7034 GCA_038241095.1 Phycisphaerales bacterium | reverse complement strand
GTGGACGGCCACGACCTGAGCACCACACTGAAACTCTCGCCGTGGGAAGCGGCGCTGGGTGCCAAAGCGCCCGTGACAACCTTGGATGGCGAAGTGACCGTGACCATTCCCGCTGGTGGGCAAAGCGGTCAACGTCTGCGTCTCAAAGGCAAGGGCCTGCCGCGCAAAGGGGGCGGGGGCGAGGGCGGGGGGGCGCGCGGCGACCTTTACGTTGAGCTGCGCATTGTGGTGCCCAAGACCTTGAGTGAGGCTGAGCGTGAACTGTTTGAGAAACTGCGTGATGAATCGAAGTTCAATCCGCGCGATGGTGAGTGAGCCGCGCGCTTGTTTTGTGGGAGTGACAATATGGACACCAATCGTCTGACACAGAAATCGCAGGAAGCGCTGCGGGAAGCCAACGCGGTGGCGTTGCGCTTTGGGCACGTTGAGATCGACGACCTGCATCTGTTGCTGGCGCTGGCGCAGCAGCCCGAGGGCCTTGTGCCGCGACTGTTGCAAAAGCTCAACCGCCCCGCTGAGGTGGTCGTGGCCGAGGTGGAGCGGCAACTGCAAAAGCGGCCCAGTATCAAAGGCCCCGGTGCCCCCGGTGCCGAGGTGGGCAAGGTGTATGTCACGCAGCAACTCAATCATCTGCTTGTCGAGGCTGACAAGGAGGCCAAGCGGCTCAAGGATGAGTACGTCAGCGTCGAGCATCTGGTGCTGGCGATGCTGGCGTCCAATGCCCCGGCGGGGAAGCTGCTCAAAGACCTGGGCGTGAGCCGGGATGCGTTCTTAAAGGCGCTGACCGAAGTGCGGGGCAATCAGCGGGTGCAAAGCGACAACCCCGAAGCGACCTACGAAGCGTTGCAACGCTACGGGCGGGACTTGGTGCAAATCGCGCGGGAAGGGAAGATGGACCCGGTCATCGGGCGCGATGAGGAGATTCGCCGGGTCATTCGCGTGCTGTCGCGCAAGACGAAGAACAACCCCGTGCTCATCGGCGAGCCGGGCGTGGGCAAGACGGCCATCGTCGAAGGCTTGGCGCAGCGCATCGTTCGCGGCGATGTGCCCGAGAGCGTCAAGGAGAAGACCGTCTTCGCCTTGGACATGGGTTCGCTCATCGCGGGGGCGAAGTTTCGCGGGGAGTTCGAGGAGCGCTTGAAGGCTGTGCTTAACGAGGTGAAGCAAGCCGAGGGGCGGATCATTCTGTTCATTGACGAGTTGCACACCATTGTCGGCGCGGGCAAGGCCGAAGGGGCGATGGACGCTGGCAACATGCTCAAGCCCATGCTGGCGCGGGGCGAGTTGCACTGCATCGGCGCGACCACGCTTGACGAGTATCGCCGGCACATCGAGAAGGACGCCGCCTTGGAGCGGCGCTTTCAGCCGGTGCTGGTCGATGCCCCGAGCGTCGAGGACACCATCTCGATCTTGCGTGGCTTGCGCGAGCGGTTCGAGCTTCACCACGGGGTGCGCATCTTGGACAACGCCCTGGTCAGTGCCGCGACGCTTTCGCATCGCTACATCACCGACCGCTTCCTGCCCGACAAGGCCATCGACCTGATCGACGAGGCCTGCGCCATGGTGCGGACGGAGATCGACTCCATGCCCGCGGAGCTGGACCAGCTCACCCGTCGGGTGACACAGTTGGAGATTGAGGAAGCGGCGTTGAAGAAGGAGAAGGACGCGGCTTCGAAGCAGCGGCTCGAAGCGTTGCAGCGCGAACTTGCGGATGTGCGGCACAAGGCCGACGCCATGCGTGCGCAGTGGCAACAGGAGAAGTCGGGCGTCGATGCCGAAAATCAGTTGCGTGAACGGATCGACAAGCTCCGCATCGAGATGGAGCAGGCGGAGCGCAGCTACAACTTGGACAAGGCCGCGGAAATCAAATACGGCCAACTACCAGATCTGGAAAAGAAACTCGCGGCGCTGTCGCAAACAACAAGCGCAAGCGCCGTCCCCCAAAGCCCAGCCGCTCCCGTGGCTGGGACCTTTTCTGCAAACAAGTCGGACTCCCCCGCCCCCCGCCTCGTCCGCGAGGAAGTGACCGAGGAGGAAATCGCCCAGATCGTCAGCAAGTGGACGGGGATTCCCGTCACCCGCTTGGTGGAAGGCGAGCGCGAGAAACTTCTCAAGCTCGATACCGTCTTGCACGAGCGCGTCATCGGCCAGGACGAGGCCGTGCAACTCGTGGCCGATGCTGTCATCCGCGCCCGCAGCGGCATCAAAGACCCACGCAGGCCCATCGGGTCGTTCATCTTCCTAGGCCCCACCGGCGTGGGCAAAACCGAACTGGCCCGCGCCTTGGCGCATACCCTTTTCGACAGCGAAGACAACATCGTCCGCATCGACATGAGCGAATACATGGAGAAGTTCGCCGTCTCACGCTTGATCGGCGCGCCGCCCGGCTACATCGGTTACGAAGAAGGCGGGCAACTCACCGAGGCTGTGCGGCGAAAGCCCTACAGCGTCATCCTCTTTGATGAAATCGAAAAGGCGCATCACGATGTCTTCAACGTGCTCTTGCAGATTCTCGACGATGGCCGGGTGACGGATTCGCAAGGCCGCACCGTCAACTTCAAGAACTGCGTCATCATCATGACCTCCAACATCGGCTCGCAATACCTGCTCGAAGACACCATGACCGGCGGGGACATCAGCGACCACGCCCGCAAGAGCGTGCTTTCCGCCCTGCGACAGCACTTCCGCCCCGAGTTCCTCAACCGCGTCGATGACATCGTCATCTTCAAGCCACTGACGCAGAAGGAAATCGAAAAGATCGTGCGTTTGCAAGTCGCGGACATTCAACGCCGACTGGCGGAACAGAATCTGAAGATGGAGATGACCGAGGCTGCGGTGGCGCTGGTGGCGGCGGAAGCCTACGACCCGGTGTACGGCGCGCGGCCGCTCAAGCGTTACCTGCAACATCAGGTCGAGACAAAGATCGGCCGCGCCATCCTCGCGGGCGCAATCGCCGAGGGAACGACGGTCAAGGTCGATGCCAAGGATGAGCAACTTGTCGTGAGCATGGCGTGAGTCGTCGCAGTCCGCCGGTCGCCTCGCGTCACAGCCACCCTCGCCGTTTGAAGAACAGCGCCAGCCCCCCCGCCACCGCCAGGCAGATGCCCCAGAAGCCGATGGGGTAGGCCCAAGGCACCGCCCAACTCGACTCGGTTTCGGGCATGCCTTGGAAGTTCATGCCGTACACCCCGGCCAGGAACGTCAGCGGGATGAAGATCGTGCCGATGACCGTCAGCACGCGCATGGTTTCGTTGAGCTTGTTGCTCATCGAGGACATGTAGGTTTCCGTCAGTCCGGTGGCGACTTCGCGGTAGGTCTCGACGATGTCGATGATCTGCACGCTGTGGTCGTACACATCGCGGAGGAAGGTGCGGGTGTTTTCGCTCATGCACTCGTGCGGGTCGCGTTGCAGGGCGTGGATCATTTCCCGCATGGGCCAGACCGCCCGGCGTAAGAGCAGCAGTTCGCGCTTCAGGCCGTGGATGATGTGGATGGTGTTGCGGGCAGGGTTTTCCAGCACAGCGTCTTCGAGGTCTTCCAAGCGATCCCCATAGTGTTCGAGAATGGGGAAGCAGTGATCGACGGCGGCATCAAGCAGGGCGTAAAGCAGGAAGCTGGCGTCATTGTTGCGGATGCGGCTGCCGGCGACGTTGATGCGGGCGCGGATGGGGTCCCACACATCGCCCCTGTCTTCCTGAAACGTCAGTACCGTTTTGTGGCCCAGGAAAAAGGAGATTTGTTCGTTGTGCAGGTGTTCGCCGCGGAGTTGCAACATGCGGGCGATGATGAAGAGCCGGGCGGGTTGATCGGCGTGGGCTTCGGTGGTTGTCCCGCCCGTCTCTTGCGTGACCGCGCCGACGCTTTGATCGGAATGGTGGGATGAGGGCTGACCGTTGCCGCCGTAGGACTCGGCCTTGGGCCGCTGCCCGGTGTGCAACACGTCCTCTATCGCCAGCGGGTGGAGTTGATACTTCGCCGCCAGCGCCTTGATGATCGCCGGGTCGGTCAGGCCATCGACGTTGATCCAGCGCACCGTTGACCATTCGGGGCGATGGTGATTCAGGAAATCCGGCAGGTCGCTGATTTCCTGTTGCTGGACGTTGTCCGGCCCGTAGTCGATGCAGGTGACATAGGCTGGCGTCTCGGATCGTGGGAGTTGATCCAAGGCCGCCGCGTCGATGCCGGGGGTCGCGCCGGGCTTGGACTTGCGAAAGCGCGTGGGCAGCACCAGCCCGCGCATCGTGCGCTCGACCCCGCGCACCGCCCGCTCCACCTGATGTGTGGCATGGTTGATCTGCCGGCCCAGTTGATTCACCAGATCGTGCTTGTGCGGATCGTGTTGCGGGGGAGGTGAGGACATTGGCGTCACGCCGCCTCACTGACCACGATGGACAATTCACTTTGCAAAGCCGCGGCGATACGGGTCAGGGTGTCGAGCGTCGGATTGGGATGGGGATCGTTTTCCAACTTCGACAGCCTGGCCTTGTCGATGCCGCTTAACCGCGCCACATCCGCCAGACTCATGCCTTTGGAGACACGGGCATCATGCAGCAGTTTCATCGCATTGAGAAGGGCATCATGACGAATGCGGGCGGCCCGGCCCTTAGCCATCAACTCCGGCAGACGGGCTTCCACATCCGCGCGAATCGCCGCAACCGTGCGCTTTTCCGCGACAGTCATATTCCTGTGAATATCCCGCTTGGGGTTGGCTTTGGGCATGGTTGAATCCTCAGGTCAGTTCATAGGCCGTCACCGGCATGATCGTGGCCGCATCGACCACTGAATACACCGCCATCAGATATCAGCCTGAATCAGTGAAACCACAAACGACCGTATAGGCGGGTTGATTGTGGCTGGGTTCCGGCCCGCGAATCGGATTTCGCACCACTTGTGCATACTCCTCTGGTGTCACGCCGTGTTCGGCCAAGTGCGCCACGTTTCCCTCATGTGGGTCATGCGTCCAAATGAGTATCCATTCGGGCATCAGGCGCTCCCAAGCCGTTGACATATATTACGACGCCGTGTCCTTGCCGACAAGTCAACGGCACAAGTTTCACAACCCCGCGATGGCGTCGAACTCCGGCGCCAAAGCGCGGTAGAGGCGTTGATACTGCTTGTGATGCCGACTGTAAAGCTCCGCCGTCTTGCGGTTGGGCTTGCGCTTTTCCGTCTCGCGGATGATGGCCTTGCATGCCTGGGGCACATCCTTCCACACGCCCGTGCCCACGCCGGCGAGAATCGCCACGCCGTATGCGGGGCCTTCCTGGCTGTTGATGATGGCGACGTTCTTGTTGTAGATGTCAGCCTGCATTTGCCGCCAGAACGGGCTGCGAGCACCGCCGCCGGAGAGTCGCACGGTCTTGATGTCGATGCCCATGCCCGCCATGATTTCCAAGGCATCCGCCATGCCGAAGGTGACGCCTTCCATGACGCTGCGGATCATGTGCTCGCGGTTATGCCGGGCCGTCAGGCCGATCCACCCGCCTCGTGCCGCGGGGTTGGAATACGGGCAGCGCTCGCCGGTGAGGTAGGGCAGGAAGAACAGCCCTTCGCAACCCGCTTGGGCACGCTGGGCCTGCTGATCCAACAGCACATAGGAGTCGATCTTCTTGCGTTTGGCCTCGGCGATTTCCGTCGTTGCCATGTTGTTGCGGAACCATTGCAGCGAACCCCCGGCACTCAACATGCAACCGAATACGCACCACTTGCCCTCCACCGCGGCACACATGGTGTGAACCCGGCCCTGCGGGTCGTAGGTGGGTTGATCGGCATGGGCGAACACCACGCCCGAAGTGCCCAGGGTGGCGCTGACGATGCCCGCGTTGACGATGCCGTTGCCCACCGCCCCGGCGGGTTGATCGCCACTGCCACCGACTACGGGCAAACCCGCGGGCAGGCCTAGGGCCTTGCCGGCCGCAGCGTGCAGCGAGCCACTGACGACATGCGACTCAAAACAGGCGGGCAACAGTGCGTTGTCGATCTCCAGCAAATCGAGCATCCGCTGGTTCCACTGCCGTTTCTTCACATCCAGAAGCAGCGTGCCCGATGCGTCGCCCACTTCCGTGGCGTACTCGCCGGTCATGCAAAAGCGGATGTAATCCTTGGGCAAAAGGATGTGGCGGGTTTTCTCATACACCCGCGGCTCGTGTTGCCGCACCCAGAGAATCTTGGGCGCGGTGAAACCGGTCAACGCGGGATTGCCCACCATCTCGATGAGCTTGGCGCGACCCCCGGCCTTGGCTTCGATCTCCTGACACTGTGCCCCGGTTCGCTGATCGTTCCACAACAGCGCGGCCCGCAGCGGCTTTTCGCCCGCGCCCAGAAAGACCGAGCCGTGCATCTGGCCCGACAGACCGATGGCGGTGATGTCGCTTGGTTTGACCCTGGCTACCTTGCCGGCCTTCTTCAACACCGCTTTGGTCGCCAGGCAGGTCGCCTCCCACCATTGCCGGGGGTTCTGCTCGCTCCAACCCGGCTTGGGCGAGGCGATGTCATGCTCGGCCATCGCCGTGGCAATGACCTTGCCCATCTCATCGCAAATAAGCGTCTTGGTGCCGGAAGTGCCGATGTCGATTCCCAAAAGATGCGCCATGGTATTGTCTCGCTTTCTACTATTCCGTTTTAACCGCGGATGAACACAGATGAACGCGGATAAAACCGCGGATGGATAAGCAATGAATATCTTGTTTGAACCGCCAAGAGAACCAAACTCATCAAGAACCCCAAAATGGTCATACCCTCAATGGTTTGTTCGCATTCTCCATGCATTTGTTTTTATCCCATCCTGTTCCTAATCCGTGTTCATCAGCGTTCATCTGCGGTTACTCTTATAACACTACCGAATCCCCCCGTATGATTTCACACGGGAGTTTCACGTTCTTCAAATCGTCGGGATAAATCGCCGTGGTCTGGGCGATTTCGATGACCGCATCGACACTCCCATCGGCCTTGCGCGGCACCTTGACCCCCGCGGCCTCCAGCCACCGCGCCGCCCGCGCCGTCTGGATCACCTTGCTCGTCACAGGCGAGTCCAA
>JBBRGB010000188.1:0-7114 GCA_038241095.1 Phycisphaerales bacterium | reverse complement strand
AATCACCGCAAAACATGCGGCGATTAGCTTGATTCTGCGGCGATTACGGCTTGTCTGAACACACAGCGGCAACAAATTACTCGCGCAGGGCAAACGCATCAACTGACAATAACGCCACACAGCGAGCCGCGACCGTAAGGGAGTGGGTAACCACGCTGGTCAATGGTGGTAAAAAGACCCGCTCACTTCGTGCGCGGCTCGTGGCCCGACTCGCGCGGTTTCCTTGCGCGCTTCATGCCCTCTCAAAACGGAACGTCCTCGCCATCGGAGCCGAAGGTTTTGGTGCGCTCTTTGAAGCGCTTTTCGGCGGTGCGGCGGGAGCGGAGGAGGATTTTCTTTAAGGCCTTGGCTTCCTCGATCAGCGGCTCGACGTCGTCGGCCTTGAGGAGTTCGCCTTCCCGCGCCAGTTCCAGCCAGTAGCTGGTTTCGTCGGTGGCCTCCTCGACGAAGCCGATGCCGTGCATGAAGTCGTACTGGTTGCGGCTCTTGCAGGTGTGGCGGTAGTTGGAGCCGACGGCGGTGCCGGCGCGGAGCATGGGTTGCGCCACGGCCCGGCCGGGGACGGTGTTGGGCAGTTTTTTCGACAGGCGCAGAATGTCCACGGCGAATTGCTGGGTGCGATCTTTTAATTCCGAGGCTTTCATGGCGACCTCCCTGCCAATGGGACTCACAACGCCGACTTTACCCACACTGGGAGCGTGCCATCCATTGCTCGCCGGCCCGGCGTTGTTACGAAGATTATAGCCGCCGGGGGTCGAAATCCGAAGCCGAAATCAGAACTTGTTGGCTTGGATGAAGTCGCTGTCGCCATGAAGATAGTTCACCAGGTTCAGCGTCGCCCGCATCGCTTGCCGCTCCACGCTTTCCAACGTGCGGCTGCCGACGTGGGGCGTGATGATGACGTTGTCCACGCTTTCAAAAGGATGCCCGGCCTGCGGCGGCTCCTGATTGAGCACGTCCGCGCCGTAACCGCCGAGTTGCCCGCTCTTGCAGGCCGCGGCCACATCGGCCTCGTTGACCAAGCCGCCGCGGGCGGTGTTGATCACAATCGCGCCGGGCTTCATTAACGCGATGCGATCCTTGTTGACAAACTCCTTGTTCTCCGGCGTGAGGTTCATGTGCAGGCTCACAATGTCGCTTTGCTTGAGCACATCCTCGGCGGTGTCGCAGCGGGTAACGGCGTATTCCTTGGCGAAGGCGTCATCCCAATAGACATCGAAAGCCACGCTCTTCATGTCGAAGGCGTGGGCGCGTTTGATGACTTCCTTGCCGATGCGGCCCATGCCGATGACGCCGATGGTCTTGCCGTACAGCTCGTTGCCGGTGATGCGTTTCCACTGCCCGCCCTTGACGGCGCGGAGGTGGGGCCAGAAGTGTTTGACCAGTGCGATCATCAGGCCGAAGGTGTGTTCGGCGACGGTGGTGTGGTTGACGCCGGGGGTGAAGAGGACGGGGATTTTATGGGCCGTGGCGTGCTTGACGTCGATGGAGTCCAGCCCGATGCCGTACTTGGCGATGACGCGGAGCTTGGTGGGCGAAGCCAGGGCGGCGTCGATGACCTTGGCGGTGATGTGGTCATCGCCGTTGAGCAGGCCGTCGAAGCCGCCGTGCTTGGCGATGAGGTCGAGCATTTGTTGCTCGTTGAGTGGGCCGCGGGCGCGGACGACTTCGTAACCGCTTTGGGCGAGGGTTTCGTGGTGCGGGCCGGGGGTGTCCTGGTAGCTGGTGGTGGTGAGGAGGATTTTCATGGGGTGTTCCTTTGGGGAGGCTGATTGCGGGGCGACATGATACATCAGAGCGCTTTGGCCGCGGCGGGTTCACCAGCGGCGAGCTTGCATCCCGTGGCCCCGCGCTCATTCCGCGATGGGCACGAACTCGTTGATCGACAGGCCGAAGCCTTCCAAGGCTGTGGGATGGAAGGGGTGGTTCGTCAGCAGGCGGAGTTTGCGAATGCCTAGATCGCGGAGGATTTGCGAGCCGATGCCGTAGTCCCGCTTGTCCACCGGGGCCGACAGACCCGGCGCGCCTTGCGAGCGGCCGAGTTGCACCGCCTCTTCATCGGCAGGTTGTCGGTGACGGCCGGTTTGCAGCGTTTTTAACAAGCCGCTGCCCATGCCTTCATGCCGCAGATAGACCACCGCCCCGCGGCCCTCGGCGGCGATCATCTTCATCGACTCACGCAAGGTCTGCCCCGAAGGCTGGGCGTGATCGCCAAAGACATCGCCCAACAAGTTCTGGCTGTGCATGCGCACCAAGACCGGCCCGTCGATCTCCACGGGCTTGCCTTGGGCATCAAGTCGGCCGATGTCGCCCAGCACCAAGGCCACGTGGGGCAACTGATCGACCTGACTGCCAAAGACGATCATGCGGAAAGGGCCGGCATCGGTTTGGATGTCCATTTCACCCAAGCGCTCGACGAGCTTGTCCTGTTCCAGACGTGCGTGAATGACATCGGCGACGCTGCACATTTTCAGGTCGTGGCGTTGGCAGAACTCTTGGAGGTCGGGCAGCCGCGCCATGGTGCCGTCGGGCTTCATGATTTCGATGATGACCGCGGCGGGCTGGAGGCCGGCCATGCGGCAAAGGTCGATGGAGCCTTCGGTCTGCCCGGCGCGCACTAGCGTGCCGCCGTCGCGGGCGCGGAGGGGTTGGACGTGGCCCGGTCGCGCCAAGTCGGCGGTGCGGGCGGCGGGATCGCAGAGGATGCGGATGGTCGCGGCGCGATCCGCGGCACTGACGCCGGTGCTGATGCCGAAGCGCTCGTGGGCATCGACGCTGATGGTGTAGGCCGTGCCCCGCTGGGTGGTGTTGACCGCCGCTTGGGGAGACAAGTCGAGCCGATCGCAGATTTCACCGGCCAGCGGGACACACAACATCCCGCAGGCTTCGCGGAGCATGAAGGTGATGAGTCGGGGTGTGATGAATTGCGCGGCCACGACCAAGTCGCCTTCGTTTTCGCGCTCTTCATCGTCGATAAGCACGATCATCCCGCCGGCGCGGAGGTCGTCGAGAATGGCGGGGATGGGGTGCATGGGGGGAAGTCTTGAGGCTTGAGGCGCTAAACCGCAAGCGTGAAAACGGAGGTTTGTTGCGGGATTTCTACTTTGGCCCTAGGTGGACGATGGCACGCTGGGTCAGGGGTTTTTCACGCAGGAGGGCCGCGATGTCGTCGGGCGTCACGGCCATGATGCGCTCCAGTTCCTCGCCCAAGGGCAGGTATTTGCCAAGGTACGTCCACGTTCCACCCAAGCTGTTCATTCGCCCCGATGGCCTCTCACCGTGCAGGGTCAGGTTGGTGGCCATCTTGTTCTTGGCCCGCTGGACTTCATCGGCGTCGATGCTGCCTGCGTACTCATCCAGCACCGATAGCAACTTGGCCTCGACCTCGCCGGCGCGGTCGGGGTCGCAGGAGGCAAAGGCGATGTAGCCGCCGAAGTTGTCCTGCGGGTCGTAGGAAAACGACGCCTCATCGGCCAGGCCCGGCTCGATCAAGGCCCAGTAGAGGCGCGAGCCGTCGGAATCGCCCAGCACATCGGTAAGGATCATGGCGGCGTAGCGCTGCGGGTCCTGGGCGGCAGGCGCGGGGCAAATCGCGGCCATGTAATGCCGACTGAGCTTGGCGTCGGTCAGCGAGCGCTCGTTGAAAATGATTTGGGGCTTGTCGTATTGCCGTTGCCGCAGAGCCTTGGGCCATTGACCGGCGATGGCCTGAATGTCCTTGACCAGGGCGTCGAAATCAAGCTTCCCCGCGGCCGCCACGGTGATGCTGTTGGCACCGTAGCGCTCGTCGAAGTAGCCCCGCATCTGCTCGGCCTTGAGGGCGGCAATCGTCTCCTTAGTTCCCAGCACGCGGTAGGCCAAGGGGTGATCCTGAAAGTAGGTTTCGAGCATGGTGTCCTGGAGCCGCCATTGCGGGCGGTCGTCGTACATGCCGATCTCTTCGAGGATGACGTTGCGTTCCATCTCGAAGTCCTCGCTCCGCAGGGCGGGACGCAGCATGTCGCCTAAAAGATCGGTGGCACGGGGGAGGAACTCCGGCAGCACATGGGCGTAATAGACCGTCATCTCGTGCGAGGTGAAGGCGTTGTAGTTGGCACCCATTTCATCGAACTCGCGGTTGACATCGTCAGCCGAGCGGCGGGCGGTACCCTTGAACATCATGTGCTCAAGGAAGTGACTCACGCCCATGACCACCTTCTCCTCGTCGCGGGCACCGGCCTTGACGAAGTAACCGATGGCGGCGGTGTGGGCGTCGGGGTTGACCTCGGCGATGACGGTCAGACCGTTGTCCAAAGTGGCTTTGCGAAATTCAAGGCTCATGGGTGTGTCCAAGGAGTTTGATCGAGGGTCAGTTTAGCTTGTCTGACGATTCAAGCCTGAATGCGCTAAACCGCAAGCGAAAAAGAAACCCCGTGCTGGGACGGGGCTTGGGGAAGGTTGGGAAGTAACGCGGCCAATGGCACTCAGCCCGCGGCTTTTTCCATTTCGCCAGCGTATTCCTTCTTGGGCTGCACGCCCACGATCTTCTTGACGATCTGACCCTTGTGAAACAGGATCACCGTGGGAATAGCTTGGATGCCGTACTTCAACGACACCTCACGGTTGGCGTCGGTGTCCACCTTGCCGACCTTGGCCTTGCCGTCAAACTCGGTGGCCAGTTGCTCGATGGTCGGCGCCAACATGCGGCAAGGCATGCACCACTCGGCCCAGAAGTCCACCAGCACGGGTTGATCCGCGTTGATGACCTCGGCCTCGAAGTTCGCGTCGGTCAGTTCCAAAACGTTGTTGCCTGCCATGTCGGGTTCCTTGGTTGGGTAAGGATGTCGGGGAGGGATTGATCGCCACGCATTGGCGACGATGGGATTCTAGCCCCCCACCCCCGTGGCTTCAAACGCCAAGTTCAAGAATGTCAAAAGAAATACTTCAGCAGCAGATCGATCCGGCCACTGAGGATCAGTCGCTTGCCGGAGTGGCGCATCACTTGCCGCATTTGCGCCCGGTAGTCGGGATGGTAGCAGTGGCTTGGGCAGTGCTTGCAGGCGGGCTTGGGGTCCAAGGGGCAGAGGCTGCGCTTGACGAGCGAATGCGTCAGCAGGCGCAGGCAGTCGTCGCAAAGCTCGATCTCGTGGCCAAGCAGCGTGGTAACGTCGTGGCCGCGGATGTGGGCGGGAGAGCGGTTTTGTTGGCGGTGCAGGTCATCGCAGTAAATCGCCACGAACCGCGCCAGCACGCGCAGGTCGCGTTGCAGTTTGCGTTGCCGCTGTGGACTCAGGGTGCTTTGCGTCATCGCGGGCCAATCATTTCACGCGACCGCCGCTTACAGGGGGGCCACACTCCTAGATTGGAATGATATCATCTTCTGACCTCATGCCACACCCCTCCAGTCATCCCCTCGCTGGCCCCACGGAAACACCCGCCAACATCGACGCTGTCGATGCCCGATTGTTGGATCGCGTGCAGCGGGGCATCCCGTTGGAGCCGCGACCCTTTGCCACACTGGGCGAGGAATTGGGCATCAGTGAAGCGGACTGCGTCACCCGCTTGGAACGCTTGCGCGGGGATGGGGGTGTCATCCGGCAGATTTCCGCCATCTTCGACACTCAGGCCCTGGGCTACGCCTCGTCGCTGGTGGCGGCGAAGATTCCCGCGGATCGAGTCGAGGAGGCCGCCGCCGTCATCAGCCGGCATCCGGGCGTGTCGCACAACTACCTCCGCGGCCACGCCTTTAACCTCTGGTTCACCTTGGCGGTGCCGCCCGACAGTCGGCTGGGGCTGGATGGAACCCTTGAAAAGCTCAACCGGCAAAGCGGGGCCGAGTCCATGCGGGCCTTGCCCACCCTGCGACTCTTTAAGATCGGCGTGAAACTGAAAATCGCTTCGGACGACGAGACGGACACGTCAAGCGACCCGGCGACCTTAGACGCTTCACCCCCGCCCGCCTTCACCGAAGCCGACCGCGAGACTGCTGCGGCTTTCACACTCGATGAACGTGACAAGCGGATGATCTTGGCGCTGCAACAGGACCTGCCCCTGACGCCCCGGCCCTTCGATGCGTGGGCCACCCAAGCCGATTGCACGGTTAATGACCTGCTGACCGCGGCCAAGCGCTTTGTAGAACGGCGGCAGATGCGACGCTTCAGTGCCGTGCTGCGCCATCGCAAGGCCGGCTACGATGCCAACGTCATGACCGTCTGGCGCTGCCCCGAAACCGAGATCGAACGCTGTGGTCAAATCATGGCCCAGAGCGAGGCCGTGAGTCACTGCTACCGGCGGCCGACCTATCCCGATTGGCCTTACGCCCTTTACACGATGGTGCATGGCCGGAGTCGGGAGGAATGCCTGGCCACATTGGCGTCGCTGCAAACGCGGGCCGGTCTGGGGGAATACCTGCCCCTCTGGAGCCTGCGCGAGTTTAAGAAAGTCCGGGTACGCTATTTCACGCCGGAGACGGCGGAATGGGAAAGGCTTGAGGATTGAGGCTTGAGGCGAAGAACAGACGCTAATCGGCAAGCCTGATGGGTGGGGTTTGGGTGGGTCGATGAATGCGTTCCGCATTGAAGACTGTTGGTGATTCCTCGCTCATTCCATGACCACCTTGTCCACCACTTTTGAAGCATACCCGCCGACCTTGCGCAGTCCTTTGGTGACGGATCGCGCCTGGCTGCCCTATGGCACGTTTGTGCGCGTCATCGGAACGTTGGCGGTGGTGCTGGGTCATGTGGCGGACATGGTGCTTTTTGCCGACCGTAATGTCCAAGCCCGTGCGGCTGGCACTGCCGGGGGCGGGGGCGGGGGGGGATTTCATCTCACCGCCGACTGGTGGATCGCTAACGGTTTTGAGTCCGTGGCCCGCTTCGCCGTGCCCATGTTCATCATGCTCTCGGGGGCGATTCTTCTGGAGCCTGGCCGGTATCCGAGTTTGGGCGTCTTTGTCCGCAAGCGCCTGAGTCGGCTGGGGGTGGCGATGGTCTTCTGGACCATCGTCTTTGCCTTCCTGGGCGTGTATTACACCGGATGGGTCGAGGCCGGGGCCTTGAAACTCCGCTTGCCCGAGGACTGGCATCAAAACCTCTGGCGGCAACTGCTGTTGGGCCAACCGTACGCCCACCTGCAT
>JBBRGB010000187.1:0-7193 GCA_038241095.1 Phycisphaerales bacterium | reverse complement strand
GTCCACATCCGGTTATGTGATCCTTTAATCCGGCAATTTTCGTTAATCCGCTTTCGATCAAAGCCTGCACAGTTGTTGTATTAGGTTGTGTTTGCCAACCTCCGTATGCACCTCCGTTGTATGATAATTGTAAAAAATACCGGAAAGGGAAATTGTGGATGTCCCCTTTTTCACCAAAGCGCATGGCGCGGGTTGATGCTTTGACCCGCAGGGCGTATCTTCATTGCAAGGCCCGCGTGTTTGCGATTTGAAGAACCTTCACGCCGGGCCAACCCCCGGCCCCCCGCCCCCCCCGTGCCCCGCCCCCCGTGCTTCGAGGATATCAGATGCCATTGTTAGCCGTCCGCATGTTGTCGTTTCGCTCGCTGGTTTGCAGCTTGGCGCTTTTGGGCGCGATGCTGGCGTTGAGTGGTTGCGGAGTTCGCAGTCTGGTGCGGCAGCAGCAGGCGGCTGAGGCCATGCGCATCGGTGACTACGCCACGGCTGAGCAACAGCTCAAGGCGGTGGTGGCCGGCAACCCCGGCAACTGGGAGACGCGGCTGCAACTGGCGCGGGTGCAACTGGCACTGGACAAGCCGCTCGATGCGCAACTGAACGCGGAGCAGGCGCTGGTGATGCACCCCGTGGATGATCGTCGTCAACCGGGGCAGCATGAGTTGGCTGGGCCAGCGTTTGACGCGGGCGGAAAGTTCCCCGACACGGCGGACATTTACGATGTGCTGGCCGAGGCGCTCTATCGGCAGGGGCTGCGCTCGCAGTTGCTCACCGTGCTGCAACAGCGGGCGACGAAGGTGCAGACGGTGCGCGATTATCTGCGGCTGGCGAAGTATCAGAGCCTGGTGGGCGACAACGATGGGGCTGACATCGCGTTGCGCAAGGCGCGGAACATCGCCCCGGTTACCGACCTGACGCCCTACCTGCAAGCGGCGCGGCACTACGCGGACATCGGCGATGTGGCCAGCGCCAAGACGGCGCTGTATCAGGCTTATTTCATCGCCCCGGACAATGCTGAGGTCAACGAGCGTTTGAGGGGGTATGGGGTGATACCGGGGCCGTCGATTGCGCTGCCTCCAGGACAATTGCCTGCGGATAGTCAGTGACGCGGATAAGACGCGCAACGGGGACGTTGCGGCTGTGAGGGGGAAGGTATCCTGAACTTTTGCGCGCCGGGGGCAACGAACCATCACGATTTGGCGGGGGCTGGGCCGGGGGCGGGGCTTTGATAGGTGGCGGGGATGCCGTGGTATTGGGTGGGGAAGACGTAATCTTTTCGCAGGGGGAAGCCTTCCCAGTCTTCGGGCAGGAGGATGCGGCGAAGGTCGGGGTGGTCGGTGAAGGTGATGCCGAACATGTCGTAGGCTTCGCGTTCGTGCCAGTCGGCGGTGGGCCAAAGGTCGCTGACGGTGGGCATGACAGGCTCGGCGCGGGGCAGGTAAACCTTGACGGCAAACCAGTGGTTGTGCAGGGTCGAACGCAGGTCATAGACGCAGCAGAACTGTTCATCGGCGACGTAATCGACGGCTGAGAGACACGCCAACCAATCGAAAGCGAGTTGCGGATCGTGCAGCAGCGTCTCGGCGATTTCGCGCCACGCGGCCACGGTGGTGTGAACCCGCGGGTGCTTGTCATCCGGCAGACTGGCGGTGATGGCGTCGCCGAAGCGCTGGGTGAGAAAGGTTGCGATCTGCGTGGGAGTCATGGGGGCCTGCGAGTCTTGAGGGGTGAGTCTTGAGTCTTGAGGGAGAAGGCTTGAGGCTTGAGGCTTGAAACTTGCGCGGGTTGGGGCGGCGCTGCGTTTTTTTTCGCTCTCCGCTTTCCCCTCTCCGCTTTTGCTTCTCACGCCATTGCGGGTTGCGGGAAGGGCGTGGTGTTGGCTAGTTCCTCGGCAGCGCCGCGTTTGGCTACTTTGCCGGTGGCGATGGATTGTTTGCTGATTTTGTCTTGGAGTCGCATGAGGCCTTCGATCAAGGCTTCGGGCCGGGGGGGGCAGCCGGGGACGTAGACATCCACGGGCACGACCATGTCCACGCCCTTGACGACGTGGTAGCCGTATTTGAAGTAGGGGCCGCCGCCGATGGTGCAGGCACCCATGGCGATGACGTACTTGGGGTCGGGCATCTGGTCGTAGAGGCGTTGGACCCGCGAAGCCATTTTGTAGGTCACGGTGCCGGCGACGATCATGAGGTCGCTCTGTCGTGGCGTGGCGCGGAAGGCCCCGGCGCCGAAGCGGTCTAGATCGTAGCGCGAAGCGCCCACGGCCATCATCTCAATGGCGCAGCAGGCCAGCCCGAAGGTCATGGGCCAAAGGCTGTTCTTGCGGGCCCAGTTCACCGCCCAGTCCACGCTGGTGATGATGAGGCCTTCTTCAAAGCGGTTTTCGATCCAACTCATGGGGCAGTCTCAGGGATTTCAAGGACAAGAACCGCATTCTAGCATGACGGGCGTGGTGGCCCGTCGCGTCTTTCCGCCCTCCCCCGCTACTTCACGCCCACGATGTAGGCCACCCAATCCTCGCGGGCGTCTAGCTTTTTCGTGGGCCGGAAGATGCCATCGCTGTCGTCGCTCTTCGTATCCCAGCGGTCGGCCCAGACCTGCGCCTCGGCGAAGCCCGCCTCCAGCATCAGCTCCGTCAACTCCGGCAGCGTCCAGAGCCGCCAGTCGTAACGGAACACATCGCTCCATCGCTTCTGGCCCTTGATCTCAAAGTGGATGCGGCAATCGGTGTGGTGCGTCACGGGGTCAAACGACTTCTGCTCCCAGATGTATTTGAACGGCGCGATGCCCTCGTGCTTGGGCGGCTTGATGGTTTGCGACCACTCGGCCTCCTCGAAGCCGCCCTGGCCTCCGTAGGCGTCGATGATCAGCAGCCCGCCGGTGTCCAAACACTTGCGGGCGACCTTGAAATAATCGCGCATCGCTTGCCGCGTCTTCCAGAAAAAGGTGCTGAAGTTGGTGGCGGTGACGATGTCCACCTTGGGCAATAGCGGCGGAGTCATCTCCCGCACATCGCCCATGATCAAGTGCAGATCGCCGGCGCGATCGTCCAGCACGCGGTCGGCCCGGCGCTGGGCCCACTTGAGCGTCGGCACGTCCAAGTCCAAACCGATGGCGCGGTGATTTTCGTCCATGCCCACCCACGTCGAGGCGACCGCGGCCGTGCCGCAGAAGTCCTCTTTTAAGCGCGTGGGCAGCGTGTGGCTGGTGCCACGCTTGCGGGCATAGTGGGCGTGGGCCTTTAAGAAAAACTCCACTTCCTGTTGCGGGCCTTGCACCGAGAGACGGTAGAGATCAAGTTTGTGCGGACGTTTTGGCATGGCGGAAGTGTAACGCAACGCGGTGTCAGGCTGCGAGGATGGCATTGTCTCGTCGGAGCCGAAGGGCGTAAGCCCTCGGCCCTCGGACGGATGAAGCAAGGACGTATTGACACACAGTGCCGCTCGACCGCAGGCTCACGTCTCGCGGCTCGGACAAGACGCCCAGCGCCCTTTCGCTACCATGCCGCGATGTTCATCCTTGGCTTACTCGCCGGGCTGCTGGCCGCCACCGGGCAGTCCTTGGCGTATGTGTTTTCACGGCGACTGGTCCACCGCGGTTTCGCTCTGGCGCGGCTGCTGGTTATGAGCCACCTGCTCATGGGCTTGGCCGTGCTGCCCCTGCTGCCCTTTGTCTGGACGGAGGACTTCCATCACCCGGCGCGATGGTTCTGGCCCGTGACGGGCACGGCGGGGTTTTATCTGTTGGGCCAGATCGGCCTGTTTTATGCTCTGCGGCACACCCAAGCCTCGCGCGTGGCACCGCTCTTGGGACTCAAAATCGTCATCTTGGCGGTGATCGCCGCCGTCTGGCTGCAACTGCCCTTGGGGCCGGTGCAGTGGCTGGCGGTGGCGCTGACCACGGCCGCGGCGTTCGTCCTTAACTACACCGGCGGGGCCAACCCGCCACGGGCCGTCGCCGCCATCCTCCTGACCTGCCTCTTCTATTCCCTAAGCGACCTGTGCATCGTCCATCTCATCATCGGGTTGAACAGCGATGACAACCTCATCATGGCCTCCGTGCGGGCCATGATTCTCGAACACCTTTTCTGTGGTCTGTTGGCGATTCCCCTGCTGCCCTGGCTTGGCTCGCGCAAGGTGGCCGACTGGCGCGGCGTCACGCCCTACGCCACGGCTTGGCTGGCGTCGATGTTCGGCATGTTCGCCGCCATCGCCTTGGTGCAGGTCGTGCTGGCCAACATCCTCCAATCCCTCCGCGGCATCCTCTCGGTGCTCTTCGGCGCATTGATCGCCCGAGCCGGGCATCACCATCTCGAAGCCCACGCCCCCCGCGACGTGCTGATTCGCCGGGCCATCGCCGCGGTGATGATGACCCTGGGCGTGGGGCTGTACGTCTGGGGCAAGGCGCGGTGAAATTGCCGGGAGGATGATTGACAAAGATTGTCATGTTTGTTTAATTTAGGTTCAGGAGTTAAGCACCATGCCCCAAGCCAAATCCATTCGACTGACGCTTGACGATCGCCGCTATGTGGCCGTGCCGGAAGACCAATGGGCCGCGACGCTTGCCAAGGCGGGAGGGGTGGCGCTGCCAGCCTATCCCAAAGCCAAGGCCAGTGGTGGCGTGCCCGCGGCGGAATACGGCCGGGTTTCCATCGCCCGTGAAATCATCTCGCGTCGTCTGGCGGCTGGATGGAAGCAGGGGGATTTGGCGCGACGCGCCAAAGTCCGCGTGGAAACCGTCAGCCGCCTGGAAAGCGCCAAGCACGTTCCCCAAGCCGCCACCGTGCAGCGCATCGAGGCCGCATTTATCAAAGCTGGTGTGTAAAGCCTCTCAGTACGCTTGCGTGATGGTCGCGCCGGGGTAGAAGAAGGCCAGGATGGCGGCGTGGTTGTGGCCTTGGGTTGCCATGCCTTGGGCGGCCCATTGGTCCAGGCCCACGCCGTGGCCGTGGCCGCGACCGGTGATGATGATGCGCTGGGCGTCGCTGCGGAGTTCCACGAAGCTGCTGTAGAGGGTCAACGCTTCGGGCAAGGGAACGGTGCTTTTGCCGGGGGCGGGGGCCGCGAAGTTGGCGGCGAAACGGAATTGCTCCGGGCCGAGGTCGTAGCGCTGGCCGGTGGCGTCGGTGACGGTGAAGCGTGTCGGTCGGCCCACGCTGTTGCGCTGGGTGATGGCGAGGTCGGCGATGGATTGCAGGCCGGCGACGGGGTGCTTATTGGCGCGGCCCCAAGCGGCCAGGCGTCGCGCCAAGTCAGCGCGATCGCGGACGATGGGGCCCCAGGTGAAACGTGGGCTGGCGGCGGCCCAACCGCCATGCGTCGTGCCACGCAGGGGCGGAATGTCCGGACCGCCCTTGATGGCCACGACCGCATCCTGCCCGACGCCGCCGGCGTTGCTGGAGTAGTAGGCGGGAATGACCTGCCCATGCCAAGTGAGCACCCGGCCACGGGTGGCGCTCACGGCGGCGATGGCGGTGGCGTTGCGCGCCGTGCCGCCGTAGGCCTGTGATGCCACGCTCGATTCCAGATCGAACGCTTTGTCGCGCGATAGCGGCAGGTGGGCGATGGCGTAGGAGCGGGCGGCGATGGCCTGGGCTTCGTAAGCCTGGCGATGCCACTTGGGGTAAAGCTCGCGTTCCAGCACGCCGGGCAGGTAGGCTTCGATGGGCAGGGCGTTGATGATGTCGAAGCTGGCCGGGCCGTTGGCGACGAGGGTGAATTGGCCGGGGAAGGGGGCGTTGTTGAAGGTGAGGCGTGGATCGTTGCCCGCGCTGCTGGCACTCGTCGCAAGGGTGATTTGCGCGGTGTCGAACGCCAGCCAGTTGTTGCCGTGGGTTGCGCCCGGGGCGGTGGAACGCACCATGAATCGCCCGTTTTGGCGGAGGATTTCGACGGGTGGGGTGAGGCTTTGGCCCGCAATGTGGAGGGGCTGTGAGCCGCCGACTTGGCCGAAGGTGGCGCGCGGGGTTTGCCGGGCGATGCGGATGCGGACAATGGGTTCGCTTCGCAGTTGGCTCACCGCAAGGGTGGGTGTGGGGCTTGGGGCGACAGCGCTCCCGCCCCCGGAAGTCCCGGCTTGCGGCGTCTGACAGCCCGTGAGAAGGATGGTCACCAAAAGAGAGAAGGCAATGGCAAACGGCAAACGGATCATCCGTGATCCTTTCGTGCATGGGTGTGGGCGGCAGTCGGAGGAGCGGGAAGCGAAGACCCAATTATATCGGCGGTGGCCGCGGATCGGTGTGACTGAATATCAGGCGACGGGTCGCAGCAGGGCGAGGAACTCGTGGTTGCCCAAGTGACCTTTGCTTGCGCCGCCACGGATGGGGGAGTCGATGCAACCTGCCACGCTCACGCCGAGGCTGGGCATTTCATCGAGCACCCGCGCCAGTTCCGCGCGGGCCTGGGTTTCCTCCAGCACGGCTGCATGGCGGCCGGGGGCTTCGTAGTGCGGTTTGATGAGGCTGATAATCGCGGGCTGGAAGCCGGATGTTTGCGTCTGTTTTCGCAACCAGCGCAGGGCGGCGGGGATCGCAAGCTTCTGCCGCGTCCAGCCCAAGTCAATGACCACCAAGTCGCACATCGCTTGCTCGGAGGTTGGCGCGTAATGCACGGCATTGGTGCGTTCGAGTGTGGTCACGCGGGGATCGCTGCGCAGCTTCCAAGCCAGCGTGCCGTAACCGGTGTCCACGGAGAAAACACGGGCGGCGTTTCGTTGCAGGAGGCAGTCGGTGAAGCCGCCGACGTTGCAGCCCAGGTCGGCACAGGTGAGGCCCGCCGGGTCGATGGCGAAGGCGTCGAGTGCGGCGGCGAGCTTGATGCCGCCGCGGGAGACGTAGGGGTGGTTCTCGGCCATGACGGGTGCGATTTTACGATGAAAGAAAAACCGCCGGGGTGCCGGCGGTTGGTGGGGTTGGGGGGGGATGCGCTAAACCGCAAGCGTGGGACGGAGGCTTGGGGCGGTCGTATCGTCAGCGGGTCAATCAATACTTGACGCTGCAACCGTAGGGCTTGGACTCGGGGACGGAGACTTCCTTGCCCGCGGCCAGTTCGGTCAGGGCCTGATCGACGTAGTTGACGCGATCGGCATCGGCCTTGTTGCCGGCCGGGTCGTTGTCAATGCCGCCGTGATAGACGATTTTGCCCTTGTGGATGATGAACATGTGGGGCGTGGTCTTGGCGCTGTACTGCTTGCCGACCTTG
>JBBRGB010000186.1:0-7195 GCA_038241095.1 Phycisphaerales bacterium | reverse complement strand
GACGGGCAAGGCCCTGGTGCAGTTGCTGGATTGAGACCGCGAGTCGATGTGGCAATCAGAGCCGCAAGGCGTGAGCCTGCGGACGGACGTCACCGTGCGCAAGTACGCCATTGCACCATCGACCAAGGGCTTACGCCCTTTGGCTCTGACAAGGCACCGGCGGCTTACGCCCCTCGGCTCTGACGGCGGAGCCTGATACCATGCTCGGATTCACTCTTACGGAGTTCTCTTGTGCGCGATCCTCGAATTGACAAACTGGCCCAAGTGCTGGTGAATTATTCCACGGGCATCAAAGCCGGGCAGGTGGTGCGGATCAGTGGCGATCCCGTCGCCATGCCCCTGCTCGAAGCCCTTTACGAGCACACGTTGCGGGCCGGGGCGCATCCGCATCTGCGTTGCCAGCCCAACGGTTTCAACGACCTGTTCATGGAACTCGCCAGCGAGGATCAACTCAAGTTCGTCAGCCCGCTGGCGAAGTATGAAGTGGAGAAAATCGATGTTTCCATCGGGCTGTGGGCCGAGACCAACACCAAGGCCTTAAGCCGCACCGATCCCTCCCGGCAGAGCAAGGCCTCGGCGGCGCGCAAGCCCATCTTCTCCGTCTTTATGGATCGCGCCGCCAAGGGCCAACTCAAGTGGGTTGGCACGCTGTTTCCCACGCTGGCCAGCGCCCAGGACGCCGAGATGAGTCTGCGGCAATACGAAGACTTCGTCTTCTCCGCCGGCCACTTGGACAAGCCCGATCCCGTCGCGGCGTGGAAAGCCATCGCCGTCAAGCAGCAGAAAGTCGTGGACTACCTCCAGGGCAAAAAGGTCGTCCGCTTCCAGACCGCCAACGGCACCGATCTGACGGTCAACGTCGAGGGCATGACTTGGATCAACTGTTGCGGCCACGAAAATTTCCCCGATGGCGAAGTCTTCACCGGCCCCAACTTTGACGCCCCCGACGGCGGCACCAACGGCATCGTGCGCTACTCCTTCCCCGCGGTGCATGGTGGCCACGAAGTCCACGACATCGAACTGACTTTCGAGAAAGGCAAGGTCGTCAAGGCCACCGCTTCCAAGGGCTTGGATTTTCTCACGCAGATGCTCGACCAAGACCCCGGCGCGCGCAAGCTGGGCGAAATCGCCATCGGCACCAACTACGAAATCCAACAGTATTCCAAGAACACGCTCTTTGACGAAAAGATCGGCGGCACGTTCCACGCGGCCGTCGGGGCTGGCTACCCGGAAACGGGCAACCAGAACGAGTCCGGCCTGCACTGGGACATGGTCTGCGACCTTCGCCAAGGCGGCACCATCACCGTCGATGGCGCAGTCATCAGCCGGGATGGCAAGTTCGTCTTCGACGGCTGGCCCGGCGCGGCTCAATGAGTCTTGCCAGGCAAGGGGTGTCAGATGATCGCCCGCAAGGCCCGTGCCCTTTTCTCCGCCTACTTCGCCTACATGAGCGCCTATCGTGCCGAGCTGTTCCTGTGGGCCTTGGCGGGGCTGATGCCGTTTGTGATGATGGGCATCTGGATGGAGGCCGCCGACGCCACCGGACGTGCCTTGGCGTTTTCGCGGGTCGAGGTGCAGCGCTATTTCATCGCCGTGTTCATCGCCCGGCAGATGGCCACGGTCTGGGTCATCTGGGAGTTCGAGTACCACGTCATCACCGGCCGGCTTTCACCGCTCCTCTTGCACCCCATCGATGTCATCTGGCGCTTCCTTGCCCAGCACGCCGCGGATCAGGTCATTCGCGTGCCCTTTGGCCTGGGGCTGGTGGCGGTCTTTTTCTTTCTTTACCCCGAGGCCCTGTGGTGGCCCGGCTGGCGCAACTTGGGCTTGGCACTGCTGGCGGTCTGGCTGGCGTTCGCCATGCGCTTTCTGCTCCAGTATTCCCTGGCCATGCTCTGCTTCTGGCTCGAACGCGCCGGGGCCTTGGAACAACTCCTCTTTCTGCCCTACCTCTTTCTCTCCGGGATGCTTGCGCCGCTCAACCAGTACCCGCCCCTGGCGCGCGAAATCGCCCTCTGGACGCCCTTCCCCTACATGCTCTATTTCCCCGCGCAATTGGCGATGGGCATCGGTGATGACCAATGGCACATCCCGCCCGTCCAAGGCTTCGCGGTGATGATCGCCTGGACCTGCTTCTTCGCTCTGCTAAACCGTTGGCTATGGCGGCGGGGTTTGAAGCACTACTCGGCGATGGGGGCGTGAAGCGACAATGAAGCGATCCCTGATTCAATTCGCCCGCGCCGTGGAAAAAGAATTGCGGGTCTGGCGTCTCGTGGCCCGCCATCCGCGCACGCCACGGTTTTCCAAATGGTGCTTGGCGGCGGCGGTGGCCTACGCACTGATGCCCATCGATCTGATCCCCGACTTCATTCCCCTCATCGGCCACCTCGATGACCTGCTCATCGTTCCGGGGCTTGTCGCCTTGGGGTTGCGGTTCGTGCCGCGGGATGTGCTGGCCGAGTGCCGCGCCGCGGCGGGTGGCGTTGGCGACGATCAGCCTCATTGAAGCTCCACCGGATGAGGCGATGGGCGGCACGATTCATTCCGTTGCCCGCGGGTCTGCCCACGGCAGGCAGGCGTTAGGATGTTGCCATGATTTACTTTGACAATGCCGCCACGAGTTTTCCCAAGCCGCCGGAGGTCGCCGTCGCCATGTCGCATTTTCTGGCGACCGACGCCGCCAACCCCGGCCGGGCGGGGCATCGCATGGCCGTGGCCGCCGAACGGATGCTTGATGACGTGCGCCTGAAACTCACCCGGCTTTTCGACGGCCAGAGCCACGAACGCATGATCTTCGCCATGAACGGCACCGATGCCCTGAACATGGCCATCAAGGGCGTGCTGGGGGCTGCGGAACCGACGGTGGGAGACGGGGGGGGCGGGGTCGTCAAGCCGCATGTCATCACGACGGTTTTAGAGCACAATTCCGTGAGTCGTCCGCTGCAATCGCTGGCGATGGCGGGGGAGATCGCTCTAACCCGCGTGGCCTGCGACGACTTGGGCTTTGTCGATCCCGCCGCCATCGAAGCCGCCCTCACGCCCGCCACGGTGTTGATCGTGATGACCCACGCCTCCAACGTGCTGGGCACGATTCAGGACGCCGCGGCCATCGGTGCCATCGCCCGCAAGCACGATGTGCTTTTCTGCCTCGATGCCGCCCAGACCGCCGGGGTGGTACCGATTTCGATTCAGAAGATGCACATTGATTTGCTGGCCTTTCCGGGGCACAAGTCGCTCTTGGGGCCGACGGGCACGGGCGGGCTGTATGTCGGGCCGCGCTGTCCCGAGCCGGCCGAGGCGGTGGCCGCGACGCATGAGCCGGGGCACATGGATCGCCGCATCACGCGCCAGCAGCAGGCTGGCGTGGCGACGGGTCGTGCCCCGATGCGTCCTTGGCGCGAAGGGGGCACCGGAGGTGACAGCGCCACGCCCACCATGCCGCCGTTGTATCCCTACTACCTAGAGGGTGGCACGCCCAACACCGTGGGCCTCGCCGGGCTTAACGCGGCCTTGGATTTCATCAACGCCCACCCGATGGAAAAGACCATGGCCCACGAGCAGGCGATGGTCGCGGCCTTGATCGAGCGCTTCGGCAATGACCCCCGTTTCACGCTCTACGGCTCACCCGACGCCTCTCGCCGCGTGGGCACCTTGGTGTTGAACATTCAGGGTTACGAACCTTCCGACGCCGGCTCCATCCTCGATGGCAACTTCGACATCGCCGCCCGCCCCGGCCTGCACTGCTCGCCATACATGCACCGCCACCTGGGAACCTTCCCCAGCGGTGCCCTGCGCATCAGCCCCGGCCCGTTTAACACTGAGGCCCAACTGGCCACCCTCATCGACGCCTTGGACCAGATCGCGGGGTGAACGAGGCGGGGCAAACGCATGTGCATTTGCAAGTAAGTCAGGCATGAGCCGCGCACGAAGTAAGCGGAGTTTTTGCCCTCATTGACCGGCGTGTCACCCGCCAACTCATGGTCGTGGCTTGCAAGGCACCGCTTACTTCGTGCGTGGCTCATTGCGGTGGCGATCCGTTACAGCGCGGGTGGATTTGGCGGGGCGGGCGGTAGGCCGTATCATTTCTGTTAAAGGAATGTACGGTATGGACCTGGACGTCAAACTTTCCATTCTGGCCGATGCCGCCAAGTACGACGCCTCCTGCGCCGCCAGCGGTTCCAAGCGTTCTGGCGATGGGCGTCAAGTCACCGGTGGCGGGGCGGGTGTCTGTCACAGCTACACGCCCGATGGTCGCTGCATCACTCTGCTCAAAGTGCTGCTGACCAATCACTGCATTTTCGATTGCAAGTATTGCGTCAACCGTGTTGGCAACGATACGCCACGGGCCCGCTTCACCGCCGCGGAAGTGGTGGGGCTGACCTTGGACTTTCACCGTCGCAATTACATCGACGGTTTGTTCCTGAGTTCGGGCGTCATTCAGAACGCCGACTACACCATGGAGCAAATGGCCGAGGTGGCGCGGTCGCTGCGTGAGGATCATCGCTTCAACGGCTACATCCACCTCAAGGCTGTGCCTGGTGTCAGTGACGAGTTG
This sequence comes from Phycisphaerales bacterium, assembly GCA_038241095.1. Classification (GTDB taxonomy): domain Bacteria; phylum Planctomycetota; class Phycisphaerae; order Phycisphaerales; family Phycisphaeraceae; genus JBBDMX01. Next base: position 2,640 of record JBBRGB010000186.1, on the reverse strand, counting down.
TTGGAGAAAGCGGGGCGGTACGCGGATCGCTTAAGTGCCAACATCGAACTGCCCACGCAGGAAGATTTGGACGCCCTGGCACCGGGCAAGACGCACGCGGGGATTGAGTCGTCGATGGCGACGATTGCGGCGCGGGTGGCGGAGTCGAAAACGGAGCGTGCCAAGTCCAAGGCCGCACCGCCCTTTGCGCCCGGCGGGCAGAGCACGCAACTGATCGTCGGGGCCACGCCCGCGTCGGATCGCCTGCTGCTTGCCACCGCCACTGGCCTTTATCAGAAGCATCAGCTTCGCCGTGTTTATTACTCGGCCTTCAGCCCCATTCCGCATGGCGACGTGCGCTTGCCGGGCCAAGCCCCGCCGCTGTTGCGCGAGCATCGGCTTTACCAAGCAGACTGGTTGATGCGGTTTTACGGTTTTGAGGCGGGGGAACTCACCACGCTCGATCAACCGGCGCTTGATTTGGAATGCGACCCCAAGCTGGCGTGGGCGTTGCGGCACAGGGCGGAGTTCCCCGTGGATGTCAACCGCGCCTCACGGGGGCAGTTGCTGCGCGTGCCGGGGCTAGGGGTGCGCAATGTGCTGCGGATTCTGGCGATTCGTCGTTATCGAAGTCTACGGCTGGAGGACTTGCGCGTGTTGCGGGTGTCGCTGCGCAAGGTTGGGCCGTTTGTCATCACCGCCGACCACAACCCGGCGGTCAAGGCTATCGATCGTCTCGATCTGCGGGGCCGGGTCGCGCCTTTGCATAGCCAGTTGGAACTCTTCGCCGCCTCGCGTTCGGCCTTGGTGGGAGAAGTCTGATGATCTTGGTCCGATTTGAACCGACCTTCACCGCCTGGCGTGCCGAGGCACGGCGACTACTTCAGCAAAAGATGGAACCAGGCCAAGTGCTCTGGCAGCCCAATGATGCGTCGCAACCCATGTTGGACGGACTTGGCGCGGCCAGCGAGGCACCACCGGCAAGGATTGCCAATCGCACTGAGCCGACCAAACCGTCGACGGTTCCGCGAGTCTTTTTGGACGCGGCTTGGATGGCGTCGCATCACCGTGACCCGCAACGCTGGGCTTTGCTCTATCGCGTGCTCTGGCGGATTGACGCCGGGGAGCGTTGCCTGATGAACATCGGCGTCGATCCCGACATCCACCTCTTGGAGGACTTGAGAAAGCAGGTTGGACGGGAGTGCCACAAGATGAAAGCCTTTGTTCGCTTTCGGGAAGTCAAGACCGAGGCGGCCTCGCATTGGGTCGCCTGGTATCAGCCGGAGCATGATGTGGTGGAGATGACCGCCCCCGCTTTCATACAGCGCATGGATGAGGTGTGTTGGTCGATCCTGACGCCCGACCGCTGTGCCCATTGGGAACTCAAGCGCCTGACATTCAGCCCCGGTGCCAAGGTGACCGATGCGCCGGATGCGGATGCCGTCGAAGAGCTTTGGCGGACGTATTATCGCGGTACGTTCAACCCCGCGCGGGTCAACGAGCGCTGCATGACGCGGAACATGCCCCGGCGATATTGGAAGAATCTGCCAGAAGCACAAGACATCGCGGGCCTATTGGGGGAGACGACAAACAAACCGGCCAAGGGTGATTGAAGTTGCGGGGGCGGCGGATTTGAAACAAAATTGCGTCCCAGTGAGCCGCGATCGTGCGGGAGTGGGCGAAAACCTTGTGGCAAGTCGCGGAATCCGCTTACTGCGTGCGCGGCTCTTTGTGCGTGGCTCGTGGCGGACGCCTGTGAACAATTCCAAATGCGTTGGCGGTGATGATGAAACTGGTGATGATTCTGGAGCGTTGTGATCCGGTGGCCGGTGGGGCGGGGCGTCGCGGCGGGGATGCTGGGCCGCAGCGCTGGCATCTGGCGGTGTTGCGGGAGTTGACGCGGCGAGGGCACCAAACGCATCTGCTCACGGCCCGATGTGATGAGCCGGAACTGTTGCCCCAAGGGTTGAATCTGCACATCATGCCCGCCACGCGGACCAAGGGGGAAGGTCACGACGAATACCGCGGTGGAATCGCGCAACTGATACGGTTTGTGGCTTGGGTGGGGGCCGAGGCGCAACGCCTGGAACCGGAAGCGACGCTCTCGACGAGCACCTTGATCCCGGCTGATGTGGTGCATCCGTGGGCTGGTCCGTTGCGCTATGACGGCAGCATGTCGGCTCGTGTGTCGGCATGGTTGAGTCGTCGCAAACGGGCGCTGTCAAACCTGCAACGAAAAGCATTACTCGATGCCCGCACCAAGCGTATCGCGGTGGTGGCGGATGGGCAGGCGGCGGCCTTCGAGGCTTACGATTCGGCCTTGCGTGCCAAGTTGACCTTGCTGCCGCCGGCTTCGTCGCTGTCGGCGGCGGAGTTGAGCGAGACTTCGCTGGCTGCAGGCCGGGGGCGGGTGCGGGTGCGGGCTGGGTTTTACATTCCCGCCGATGACTTGGTGTTTGTGTTGCCTGTGCGTGGGGAACGCGGCGTGATGGCGATGACGCTGCGCGCCTTTGCGGAGTTCATCGGCGCCCTGATCGGCAATTTGACCGACCCGCCCTCGCTCCCGAGCGAGTACGTAGATTGTTTTGTTTGCACCCAGACCCTCAATGTCATTTATGACTACCGATCAGCCATTGAGGGCATTCACCAACTCTTGAAGCC
>JBBRGB010000185.1:0-7208 GCA_038241095.1 Phycisphaerales bacterium | reverse complement strand
CAGTCGGCGAAACCGGGACCAACCGGCCCGATGGGGTGGCCTCCGAATCCGGAGGGGAGCGGAGGGGATTGGGAGATTGACGGGGGCCACGGGAAATGGACGGGGAATGGGACGGGGATCATGGGGCGGGCCGGCCACCAGACCGGGGCCGGAAATTGGGGGGGGGGGGACAATGGAGGGGCGGGGTCCAGGCCTGATCGTCGTTCTCGGCGGTCAGGCCTTTTTTATTTCATGCCGTTGGCATTGGTTTCAAGAATGACCCCCAAGAGCACCAAGGAGAGCCAAGGACAGCCAAAGAATCCGGTGACGCTCTTGAGTGATGAAGCGATTGTCTTTTCAAAAGAAACCGCGGATGAACACGGATATAAAAGGTTTCAGATTTGATGCCGAAAGCCATTTGGCCCGGCCTTCCTTGGTGCTCTTGGTGTTCTTGGTGGTTAACTTCATCTCCCCTGACCTCACTTCATACAAAAGATATTGCAATTTTTTCACAAAATGCCTTCTTGCCCTTTATTCCCGCGCCAATGGCGGCTAGACTAAAAGCAGACGGTCGGCGATTGAAGCATTCCGTCGCGCTCCCTTCCACGAATGAACTTGGCGCGACGCGCAGTTGGCAATGTGTCGGAACTTCTCCAAAACCCTCTTCTTGGGAGACATGCCATGCGAGTTCATGAAGATTGGCGCGAGGAAATCGGTTGGTTCCTGACGGTGCTCGGCATCGCGGGGTTGCTCTTCGCCTTGGGCGAAGTCATCGTGCGCGCTTGGGCACCTTCAATGGCACCGACTTGGTGGATGGTATTCGCCATCGCCGCGGTCGTCGCCTTGGTGGGCATGGGCCTGCACATGACCCGGCCCAGCAAGCGCGTAAGCAGTCGGCCCGAATAACCGACGCCCAACCAAGCCCAAACCGCCGCCCCCGACTCCTACGGGACCCCGGTTCTCCAAAGCCCATGCCCTCCGGGCATGGGGGCCGCTGCGCCACGCGGATGATTCGGGCACCACGAATCAACCCCGCCCTTTTGCCGGGTCTGCCCCTTTTGCCCGCCCGCAAGGCAAGCCGTACACTTCCACCATGACACGAACACTCATCGGTCTGGTGATGGCCACGACACTGCTGGCGGGTTGCGCTTGGGGCGGGGACGAACCCAAGACCCGCAAGGTCACTCCCGCGGATTTCACCGCCCCCGGAACCGCCCCCGGAAGCGGCGATGCGACCTCAATCGCACAGACGCCCGGCGTCGTTGTTGATCGTGGCATCGCCACCACCACTGACGATCCCGCCGTGCGACAGGCGGCACGAGAGATCGTCCACGACATGCCCCCGGCCACCATCACCGCCACTCCGCTCAAACCCGGTGAAGGCATCACCGTCGCCGGCATGGTCGGTCAAGTCAACGGCCAGCCCATTTACGCCCGCGCCATTCTCGACCCCATGCACGAACAACTCATCCGCCTGGGCGAGTCGTTGCCCGAAGCCCGCTTTCGCCAAGAGATTCGCAAACCCATCGCCGGCATCCTGCAGGAAACGGTTTTCAACGCCCTGATCCTGGGCGAAGCCGAACGTGACCTTTCGGAAAACGAACGCAAGGGTCTGCGCTTCACCATGACCGACCGGCGGGAGGAATTGATTCGCCGCTGGGGGGCCGGGGCACCGCTGGTGGCGGATCAGGCCCTGCTGGAAAAGACCGGCAAGGGCTTGGAGGCCACCGTCGAAGACCTGCGCATCCAGATGGTCATTCAACGTTACTTGGCGGCCAAGTTGCATCCCAAGATCAACGTCACCCGCAAGGACATCGAACGCTACTACAACGATCACCCCGAGATTTATCAGCCCAGCGCCTGGCGGACGATCCGGTTGATCCGGGCTGCAGACGAGTCGGCGATGCGCCAAGTGCAACAAATGCTCGATGAAGGCCGCGACTTCGCCGAGGTCGCCGCCTCCCCCGTCAACAGTTTCAACGTCGATCACGGCGGTCTGCTGGGCGAAAAGATGAAGGGCGAGGAACTGCTGGTCGTCAAGCCCCTCAACGCCGAGATGCTCAAACTCAAGGCAGGCCAAACCTCACCGATGGTCAAGCAGGACGGCTCGGGCTATTGGGTGCATGTGCAGGCGATGGATACCGGCAAGGCCCGAACCCTGCGGGAAGTGCAAAAGGAAATCGAGGACGTTCTTCGTCGGCAACAGTTCCAAGCGCTCACCGCCCGCTACCGCGATGAGTTGTTCAAGACGGGCACGTTCAATCCCTTGAAGGACATGACCGATGCCTTGGTGGAAATCGCCGTGACCCGCTACGCTGCGGGGAAATGACTCGAGCCTGTCAGAGCCGCGGGGCGTAAGCCCCCGCCCCCGGATGATCCACCCCGCGTCGGCAATTGGTCGCTGTTCCCCTTCCACCGGGGGCTTACGCCCCACGGCTCCGACAAGGCGTCGCGGTTCTGACGAGGCATATCGATGACCGTGCTGGATCGCCTGCTGATGTGGCTGGAACGCCGCGGCCCCACGGGGTGGCGGGGTGAGCGCATCGCGGCCCGATACTTGAAACGCCAAGGCTACCGCATTCTCGCCCGCAATCTGCGCAGTCGCGTGGGCGAGATCGACATCTTGGCGCAGGCTCCGTCCCCGGACGAGCGCACCGTGGTGGTCGTGGAAGTGAAGTCTGGCGTGGTGGATGATGACCCGTTGAAACGAACCACGCGCCCCGAGCAACACGTCAACCCCGCCAAGCAGCGCAAGCTTTCGGCGCTGGCGACCCAACTGTCACGCAAGCGTGGATTGAATAATCGCCCGATGCGCTTCGACGTGCTGGCGGTGGAACTGCCGCCATCTGGCGACCCCATCATCCGCCACCATCCCGCCGCGTTTGAAGCGACGTTTTGATTTGTCGAGGATTATTCCGCGGGTGTGGCGGGAGGAGTCGCGGGAGTGGGAACCGGCGTGGTTTCAGGCACCGCGCCCGGTGTCGTTTCAGGTGTTGCTTCCGGGGCCGGGGCCGCGTCGGGCGTGGCGGGGGCCGTTTCCGGTGTTGTTGCCGGGACGGTTTCGGGGGTTGTCGCCGGCGTGGTTTGGGGGTTGGTGACGGTGTTTTCCTCAACTTCGAGGGTGACCGGTCGCACAGCCCAAGTCAGCCCCATCGACAGGAGCAGGAAGGCCACGAAGCAGCCGGTGGTAAACCAAGTGAGCATGTCGCCGACCTTGGAGCCGAAGGCGGTCTGCACCGCTCCGCCCGCGCCGCCGAAGGCTCCGGCCAGTCCGCCGCCGCGCGGTTTTTGGATGAGGATGACAAGAACCATTACGACGCAGACGACGACGAACATCACCGTCATCAGGCCGATGAAGTAAGGCGCGATGGTCGCCAAGGGAAGAGTGATTCCGGTCATAATTGCGTTCCAGTCTGTGTAATCAATTTCTCAAACCCACGGAACAAATCGCCATCTCAAGCCCACGGATGAGACGCCGCTCTGGGCGGCTCTTCCGTGGGATAACCCAAGATAATCCCGGACCTCGACTCTCACTCTCCCGCCGCGACGATGGGCAGGAAGTCCTCGGCCTTCAGCGCCGCGCCGCCAATAAGCCCGCCGTCGATGTCGGCTTGGCCAAAGAGTTCCTTGGCGTTGGCGGGCTTGACGCTGCCACCGTATTGAATGCGAACCGCCTCGCCGATCTTCTCATCGAACAGGCCGTAGCTGACTGCGTCGCGGATGCGGCGATGGGCGTTTTGGGCGTCGGCGGCGGTGGCCGTCTTGCCCGTGCCGATGGCCCAGACCGGCTCATAGGCGATGGTCACCCGGCTCATCTGCTCGGCCGTCACGCCCGCCAGGCCCAGCATGGTTTGGCCCATGTTGACGGCATCGGTCTGGCCCTTTTCCCGCTGTTCAAGCTTCTCGCCGACGCAGAGGATCACTTCCAATCCAGCCGCCAAGCCAGCGCGAACCTTGCGGTTGATCAATTCATCGCTCTCGCCCAAGACGTGCCGGCGTTCGCTGTGGCCCACCAAGAGCACCTTGACGCCGACGTCCTTGAGCATGGCCAAGCTCACCTCACCGGTGAAAGCGCCGTTGGCCTCGAAGTAGCCGTCTTGGGCACCGAGTTTGATCGTCGAGTTGGCTTCGCAAAGCACTTGGCCCACGGGCAGCAAATAGGGGAAGGGGGGGAACACGGCCACATCGACCTTGGGGCTGACAGCCTTAGCCAAGCTCTGCGCCAAGGCCTTGGAGCCAGCCAGATCGAGGTTCATCTTCCAGTTGCCACCGATGAAGGATTTGCGTGCCACGTTGGGAATCTCCGGTATTGCGGGCGGGTTTGAAGGAACGAGGCGCGGTGGCCCCGCGGATTGCAAGTCCTTCATCATATCGCATTTTGGCGTTTGGTGAAGGCGCGTCTGGGCCGGAACCGTTATCATGCCTCCGCGAGTTCCATCCCACCGTGTCAAAGGTTTCCTTTTATGAGCCACAGTTTCCCCATGCCGCCCCACCACGCCGCGCTGGCCGCTTACGGGCAAGGCGTCGATACCCGCCTTCAGCCGCCGTACCAGCGTTACCGCGAGATGACCATCGACGAGATGCTCTTGGAAAACCGGGTGATTTTTCTCGTTGGTGAGATCAACCACGCCTCGGCCACCGGCGTCATCATGCGGCTGCTGCATCTGTCGAACCAGAAAAAGACGATGGACATCAACCTCTACGTCAACAGCCCCGGCGGGAGCGTCGATGACACGCTGGCGATTTACGACACCATGAAGTTCCTGCCCTGCGATGTGGCGACCTACTGCATCGGCCGGGCCATGAGCGGCGGGGCCATCGTGCTGGCGGCCGGGAGCAAGGGCAAACGCTTTATCCTCCCCCACGCCAAGGTCATGATCCACCAGCCCTACGGCGGGGTGTACGGCCAGACCTCCGACATCCAAATCCAAGCCGAGGAAATCCTCAAAACCAAACGCCAAATCAACGAACTCCTCGCCAAGCATACCGGCAAACCAATCGAACAGATCGAAGAGGATTCCGAACGCGACCGCTACTTCAGCGCTCAGGAAGCCAAGGACTACGGCCTGGTCGATGAGGTGCTGGAACAGGCCCGCGACAGCGATACCGAAGGCAAAGAGAAGGCTTGAGGCTTGAGGGGGGGATGTGTCTTGAGGTTCGGTGCCACACAGCATCCCGCCGCAGGTGCCGTGGGCCGCTTGGAAATGAAGAACTACCGCAAGCCCACAGATGCCGTCGCCTTGGACGGCTTCTGTGGGATCGCCCCCGGATTACCCCCGGATCGTCCCCGGATCACCCCACTTGAACCCCGCCCCCATCCCACAGAAGAACCCGCACAAAGCTGCGGTTTCATCTGTGGGCTTGATACGTTTCAATCATCGCAACATTTCTTCCTCGCTTACCCCTGTTTGGCCAACTTGGCCCAAGTGTCGCGCAGGGTCACGGTGCGGTTGAACACCGGTTTGTCAGCCGTGCCGTCTTGATCGGCCACGAAATAACCCAGCCGCTCAAACTGCACCGTCCCGCCCACCGTCGCCTGCGCCAAGCTCGCCTCCAGCTTTGCCCCACGCACCACCGTCAGCGAATCGGCATTCACGTTCTTCAACCAGTCCTCGCCCTCGGGCACATCCAGCGGATCTTCCGCGGTGAAAAGGTGGTCGTAAAGCCGCACCTCTGCCTCCACGGCATGGGCGGCACTGACCCAGTGGATCGTCCCCTTGACCTTGCGCCCGTCCGGCGCGTTGCCGCCTTGACTGGCCGGGTCGATTTCGCAATGCACCTCCGTGACGTTGCCCGCTGCGTCCTTGACCACCTCTTTGCAGGTCGCAAGGTAGGCGTAACGCAGCCGCACCTCGCTGCCGGGCGAGAGGCGAAAATACTTGCGTGGCGGGTCTTCCATGAAGTCGTCACGCTCGATGTAAATCTCCCGGCCAAAGGGAATCTGCCGTGAGCCTGCCGCGGGGTCTTCGGGGTTGTTGACCGCGTCGAACATTTCCGTCTTGCCCGCCTCGAAGTTGGTGATGACAACCTTGAGCGGGTTAAGCACGGCCAACCTGCGCGGGGCGAGCTTGTTCAAGTCTTCGCGGAGGACGCTTTCGAGCTTGCCGATTTCGATGTTGTTCTCACGCTTGGCGACGCCGACCTCCTGCCAGAAGCGGACGATGGATTGGGGCAGGTAGCCGCGTCGGCGCAGACCGCGAAGGGTGGGCATTCGCGGGTCGTCCCAGCCGTTGACCAAGCCGCGTTGGATGAGTTCGAGCAGTTTGCGTTTGGAGGTGATGAGGTAGGTGATGTTGCCGCGGGCGAACTCGATTTGCCGGGACTTGTGTCGCACGCTGGGGGGGCCGGGGGGCCAGGCTTCCAATTCCGCCAAGCGGTCGATGAACCACTCGTACAGCGGGCGATGGATTTCAAAGCTGGTGTCGCAGAGGGAGTGGGTGACGCCTTCGATCCAGTCGCTCTGACCGTGTGCCCAGTCGTACATGGGGTAGATGCACCACTCGCCGCCTGTGCGGGGGTGCTCTTCGTGGAGGATGCGGTACATGACGGGGTCGCGCAAAACGATGTTGGGCGAGGCCATGTCGATTTTGGCGCGGAGGACTTTGGAGCCGTTGGGGAACTCGCCCTTTTTCATGCGGGCAAAGAGGTCGAGGCTCTCGGCAGGAGGACGATCGCGGTGAGGCGAGGGCTGGCCCGGCTTGGTCAGTGTGCCGCGGGAAAGACGGATGGCCTCGGCCGACTGATCATCGACATACGCCAGCCCGGCTTCGATGAGCTTGCGTGCCCAGTCGTAAAGCTGGCCGAAATAGTCCGAGGCGTAGCACATGCGGTCCCAGTCGAAGCCCAGCCAGCGGACATCCGCCTGGATGGCGTCGATGTATTCCTGCTCCTCCTTGGCGGGGTTGGTGTCGTCCATGCGCAGGTGGGTTTGGCCGTGGAAATCGCGGGCCATGCCGAAGTCGATGCAGATGGCCTTGGCGTGGCCGATGTGGAGGTAGCCGTTGGGCTCGGGTGGAAAGCGGGTGACAACCTTGCCGTCATTTTTACCCGCCGCCACGTCCGCCGCCACTAGTTGCCGCAGAAAATGGTTGCTCAACGAATCCCCGGCATTGTCGGCCGAGGCGTCGGACGTCGAAACATTGTCAGAAACATTGTTCACGCGATTGATTCCTCTTGTTTCACCCACATCGCAACACGCATCCCCGTTTAGCCCGCAGCACAGCGGAGGG
>JBBRGB010000184.1:0-7284 GCA_038241095.1 Phycisphaerales bacterium | reverse complement strand
GGGCGACCGAAAATGACCACGGCGGGCAGCCGCGCATCGAGGTCAAGGATGGGACCATCCTGCTCAGCGCCCGCGCCGAAGCCGGTGGCAAGCCCGGCTTGAAAATCCCGGCGCTGGTTTATATCGTCCCGGCCGACGGCTGGTACGGCTTGAAGGCCAACGTCTCGACCAACCTTTGGGATGGCTACGGCAAGCTCAAACTGCAACTGGCGCGACGCACCGCCGAGCGGGTGGACCTCATCCAGGATTGGTCACTCGAACCTTCCAAAAAGCAGGAGATCGGCCAGGTGGCGGTCAAGGCCAACAAGGGCGATGAACTGGTATTGATGATGATCGCCGACCGCGCTGGGGTGGATGTGCGACTCACGGGCCTGGCCATCGGCACCGATCTGATGGATGAAAAAGTCAAGGAATCCCGTGAAATGCTGGCCAATATGCCCCGCGCCGAAGTGATCGCCAACCCCACGAGCGAGCAGGTGGCGGCCGCCAACGCCGCGGTGATCAAAGCGGGGATTAAGGAAGGAGACGTGGTCTATCCCGCCGACAGTGGCGTGCGCAACATCCGCGCCTTTGGTGCCAAGGGCGACGGCAAGCACGATGACACCGCGGCCTTTCAAGCGGCTTTGGAAGGCGGCAAACTGGTTTACGTGCCCAATGGGACGTATCTGATCACCGATACGCTTAAGTGGACCGGCCGCCAGACGCGCACCATTTTGGAAGGCCAGAGCCGGGACGGCGCGGTCATCAAACTGGTGGATCGCTGCCCCGGCTACCAGGACGCCAACGCGGCGGCGGCAATGGTCTGGACGGGCAAGGCCCCGGCGCAGCGCTTCCGCAACGCGGTGCGTAATCTCACTCTGGACATCGGCTCCGGCAACCCCGGCGCTACGGGCTTGCAATTCATCGCCAACAACCAAGGCGGCGTGTTCGGCATCACCATCCGCTCCTCCGACCCCGACAAAATCGGCCACATCGGGCTGGATTTGGGTTATTCCAACGAGCAGGGGCCGTGCCTGATTCAGGATGTGATTGTCGAGGGGTTCGACACGGGCGTGCTGACCAAACATGCCGTCGATGGCGTGGTGGCGGAACACATCACGCTGCGGAATCAGCGGGTGGTCGGCTGGCTCAACGATGGCCAGTGCGTAAGCCTGCGCGGGTTGAAGAGCGAGAACGCTGTCACCGCTTATCACAACCGCCAGGGTGCGAGCATCACGGCCCTGATCGATAGTGAATTGGTCGGCACGGGCGCGGCCAGTGACGTGCCGGCGATCATCAACAACAGTGGCCTGTTTGCCCGCAACATCAAGACCAGTGGTTACAAGATGGCCATTGAGAATACGGAGGGCAGGAAAGAAAACGCCGCACACGCCGAGGTGGCGGAGTTCGTTTCCCACGCGGTGCTGACGCTTTTTGAAACCCCCCAGCGGTCGTTGAATCTGCCGATTAAGGAAGTGCCCCAGGCGGTGTGGGAAGACCCAGCGACCTGGGTGGCGGTGACGAAGTTTAAGCCCGAAGAGAGGGTTATCACCCGCAATGACAATCAGAAGGTCAAGCTCACGGACTGGGCACCGGCCTTGCAGGCGGCCATCGACAGCGGCGCGACGACCATCTATTTTCCCCCCGGGCGAAGCTACGGCATGTTTTCCGATGTCCACATCCGCGGCAAGGTCAAGCGCATCATGGGCATGGAGAACAGTTTTGTGGAGGATCACGGCGCGGGTACCTCGGCGACCTTGATCGTCGAGGATGGCGACGAGACCGGCCCGTTGATTATCGAGCGCTTCGACATTACTTACGCCCCGATCCACTTCCGCCACGAGGGCAAGCGGGCGCTGGTCATCGCCAACACTTCGCGCAATGAGTGGGGCAAGATCACCAAGGCCGCGGGATCGGGTGACCTGTTTCTCAACGATATTGTCACCGGCCAGCTCATCATCGAAGGCGGCAACGTGTACGCCCGGCAACTCAACATCGAAGGATGGCAGTTGCGGCCCAAGATCGACAACCACGGCACACTTTGGGTGCTGGGCTATAAGAGCGAAGAAGATGCCGTGCAGTTGCAAAACCATCCCAAGAGCGTGGCGGAAATCATCGGCGGGTTCGTCTATGCCAACAAGAACCGCCAACCGGGCAAGATCATGTTCGTCAACGACAACGGCTCGCTTTCCTTCACGGTGGGCGAGTGGGTGATTCGCAAGCAGCCGTTCAACCCGGTCAAGGAAATCCGCGGTGAGGAAGAGAAGACGTTGCAATACGGCGAGGCTTATGGCCGTGGTGAAGGCAGCATGGTTCCGCTGTACGTGGGCCGCCCCGCGGGGCAATGAATTGGCGTTGACGGGATGAGCTTTTAGCGAGGGCTGTCAGGCCCCGTGTGGCACTGGCGTGGGTAGTTACAATCGCCCCGCGCCACACCGCGCCTTGGAGTTCATCCTTTGCCCACCGCCTTACCCAGCACCGTCCCAACATGGCATCCCCAAGCCGATCTTGCCCTTGGGCGATTCGAGGCTTGGTGGAAGCGTGAAATCATCGACCGTCCACCCGTGACCCTCTGGTGTGGTGGCGGCAAGCTAGGCTCGGTCATCGCGGCTCAACACGATTCCCTGCGCCAGCGTTGGATGGACATGGAGTTCGTTTTGGGCCGCTGGGTCAACCATCATCAAGGGCAGATTTATCTGGGGGACAAACTGCCGGTGTACATGCCCAATCTTGGGCCGGAGATTCTTTCGACGCTCTTGGGGGCGGAGTTTGAGTTTGGCGAAAACACCAGTTGGTCCAAGCCCGTGGTGCATGAGGTCGATGGCTGGCGACGCATCCTCGACACCCCGGCCAACTTCGACAACCCTTATTGGCAGTGGATCGAAAACGCCACCCGCCACGCCTTGGAAGTTTCACAAGGACGTTTCCTGGTGGGCATGGCCGACCTGCACGGCAACATGGATCTGCTGGCCGGGCTGCGTGAGCCGGAGGCTCTGTGCATGGATCTGCTCGAAGAGCCGGAGTTGCTGGCGCGGGCCACGATGCGGGCCGCGGATGTGTATGTCGAGGCTTTCGAGCGTCTGCACGGGATCATTGCCGGGGCGGGGCAGCGTATTTCGACGACTTGGGTTCACTATGGTCATGCTGGGCCGGCGTATGTGCCTTCGTGCGACTTCTGGTGCATGTTGTCGCACGAGCTTTCGCACGACATCGTGTTGCCCGCCATCAAGCGGGAGATGGAGCCGTTGCAGCGCTCGATTTTTCACTTGGACGGGCCGAGGGCGTTGCGGCATTTGGACATGCTCTTGGCGATGCCCGATCTCGACGCGGTGCAATGGGTCTTTGGCGCGGGCCAGGGGCCGGCGGCCAAGTGGATCGATGTGTATCAGCGTTGCCAAGCGGCGGGCAAGGCGGTGCAGGTATTGGCGGATGACGCCACTGATGCGCTGAAGGTACTTGACGCCTTGGACCCGCGTGGCGTTTGGTTGCAGGTACACAAAGGCCTGCCCGACAAGACCGCAGCGGAAGCGTTTCTTGCGGAAGTCGCCAAGCGGGTCAGGTGAGTCGCGGGGCGAGTTAACTCATCGTCGGCCGTGGGCGTCATCGAGGAAGTTGAGTTCGAGATAGCGTGCCACGTAGTCGATGATGGAAAGCACTTCGGGGATGTCGGGGTTGGAGGTGTGGCCCATCGGCTCGAAGCGCATGCCCTTGAAGCGGGCGATGGCCTCCTCCAAGGGTAGGCCGAACTGCAGCGCCAGCGAAAACGCGCGGCAGAAAGCCTGCACCAGGCCCGACATCGTCGAGCCTTCCTTGGCCATCTTGATGAAAATCTCACCCGGCTGGCCATCGTCGTGCAGGCCCACCGTCAGGTAGCCTTCGTGGCCCATGATCTGAAACTTGTGCGTCACCGACTGACGGGTGAACGGCAGGGATTGGCGTTGGGCAACCATGTGGGGTTTTTTCTCTTGGGCCATGCCCACAGAATAGGTCACGGCGGGCGGATTCGCCACACGCTCCGTCTCCAAGGGCGGGGTGATCGCGGGCTGTGCGATGGTTATCGGCCCGGTTTCAAACGCGGGATGAAAATCCCCTGGCTCAACACTTCCGGGCCATGAACGTAGAGATGCTACCTTTTGGCCGGTTGATTGAGCAGGCGTTCGAGCCAGTGGATGTCCACGTCGCTGGTCAGGAAGTCGCCGTTCTTCATCAGCGAGGCTTGCAGGGGAATCGTGGTCTTGATCGGCTCGATGACAAACTCGCTCAAGGCCCGGCTCATGCCCGCGATGGCCTCGGCGCGGGTGGGCTTGTGGACGATCAACTTGGCGATCATGGAGTCGTAATTCGGCGGTACGCGGTAGCCGGCGTAGCAGTGCGTGTCGTTGCGCACGCCAAACCCGCCGGGCAGTTCCAAGCGTTCGATTAGCCCGGGGCAGGGGGTGAAGCGGCGCTCCGGGTCCTCGGCGTTGATCCGCGCCTCAATGGCGTGACCACGCAGCACGATGTCCTTCTGCTTAAACGGCAGCGGTTGCCCCGCGGCCACGAGCAACTGCGTTTTGACGATGTCCACCCCGGTGATCATCTCCGTCACCGGATGCTCGACCTGCACCCGCGTGTTGACTTCCAGCAGGTAGAAGTTGCGATCCTTGTCCAGCAGGTATTCGACGGTGGCGGCGGAGTAATAGCCCGCGGCCTTGGCCAGTCGCACGGCACTCTTGCAGAGTTCCTCACGAGTCTTGACATCAAGCACGGGGCAAGGGGCTTCCTCGATGAGCTTTTGGTGGCGACGCTGGATGGTGCAGTCGCGTTCAAAGAGGTGGACGACGTTGCCCTGCTGGTCGCCGATGATCTGCACCTCGACATGCCGGGCGCGTTCGAGAAACTTTTCGATGAACACGGTGCCGTCGCCGAAAGCTTTTTCCGCTTCGGCGCGGGCGGCGTGGAGGCCCGAACGCAGGCTGATGTCGTTGTGCGCCACGCGCATACCCCGGCCACCCCCGCCAGCCGCGGCTTTGATGATGACGGGATAGCCGATCTTGTGGGCGATTTTGATGGCTTCCTCTTCGTTTTCGATCTTCCCCTTGGAGCCGGGGAAGAGGGGCACCTTGGCGGCCGCGGCGGTCTGCTTGCAGCGCACCTTGTCGCCCAGGAGCTGCATGGACTCGACGCTGGGGCCGATGAATTCGATGTTGCAACTGCGGCAAACCTCGGCGAAATGGGCGTTTTCGGCCAGAAAACCGTAGCCGGGGTGAATGGCGTCCACGTTGGCGACCTCGGCGGCGCTGATGATGCGGGGGATTTGCAGGTAGCTTTCCGAAGCCGGGGCCGGGCCGATGCAGATGGCCTGATCCGCCAGGCGGACGTGCATGGCGTCGCGGTCGGCCTCGGAATAGACCGCCACCGATTCGATGCCCAGCTCACGGCAGGCGCGAATGATGCGGACGGCGATTTCGCCGCGATTGGCAATCAGAATGCGTGAAAACATGGACGCGTTAACCCCAAGGGTGATCAGGTTGCCTGTATTGGTCTCAAGCCTCAAGCCTTTTCCTACGCCGGGCGGATCATGAACATCGGTTGGCCGTATTCCACGGCCTTGCCGTTGGTCATCAGCACACGCTGAATGGTGCCGGTGGTCTCGGCTCTAATTTCGTTGAAGACCTTCATGGCCTCGATGAGGCAGACAACGGTTTCCGGCGTGACCTTGTCGCCTTCGCTGACGAAGGGTTTGGATTCGGGCGTCGAGGAGCCGTAGAACGTGCCGACCATGGGGCTGGTGATGGGTGTCAGGCCCGCATCGGCTCCGTTGGCCTCGCTTGACGATGGCGTCGCGCCGTCGGCTGGCGCATGGTGGCCCGCCACGGCAGGCGCTGACGGCATGACTGCGGGGTGTGGTGGGGCGGGGGGGTACGCAACCGCCTCATGCCGACCACGCTTGAGCGTCACCCGCTCGCCTTGGGCGTCCTGCAAGTCCAGTTCCGTCAGATCGTTTTCGACCATCAGCTTGATGAGGGTTCGCAAACTCTTGTTTTCAATCATGTTTGCCTCCGGGGCATTTCTTGGAAACCAAATCGAACACGAAGACGCGAAGCCACGAAGGATACAGAGAAATATCACTGCTACGTACACGCCATTGTCTTGGCATTCCTTCGTGTTTTCGTGTCTTCGTGTTCATTATCCCATTCTGGAATCATTAAATCATGGCGGAATCCAGGTCGCGGGGCAAGTCGCTGAGCACCTCTCCGCCCGTCTCCGTCACCAGCACATCGTCCTCGATCCGCACGCCACCCACTCCCGGCAGATAAATGCCCGGCTCCACCGTCACCACATGCCCCGGCTTCAACACGCCCTTGGAACGGTTCGACAGCGTGGGTTGCTCGTGAATGTCCAAGCCGATGCCGTGGCCCAGGCCGTGGCCGAAGTTTTTCTCGTAACCTGCGGCCTTGATGATGTCGCGGGCCGCGGCATCGACCTCTTTCAACGATGCGCCGGGCTTGATCGCCGCGATGGCCGCTTGCTGGGCTTGGAGAACCACTTGGTAAATCTCACGCAGCTTGGGCTTCATCTTTTTGGCCGATCCACCCACGACCACCACCCGCGTCAGGTCCGAGCAGTAGCCGTTGCACCGCGCTCCCCAGTCGATGAGGATCAGCGAACCGGCCTTGACCTTGCGCGGGCCGGGCACGGCATGGGGCAGCGAAGCGTTGGCGTCCACCGCCACGATGCTGGGAAAGCTCACCCCGTCAGCGCCGAGGCAGCGCACCTCGAACTCCAGCCGGGCGGCGATTGATGCTTCGGTTTGCCCCGGCTCGATGGTTTCCAAGGTTCGCAAGTAGGCCTGCTGTTGGATGGACAAGGCCTTGCGAATGGCCGCCACCTCCACCGCGTCCTTGACCGCCCGCTGTTCCAGCAGGCCATCGTCCACGGCCTTGAGCTTCACGCCGTTCAACGCCTTGGTCAGACGCGAGCGTTGCCCCAGAGTCACATGCTCGCGTTGCAGCGCCAGCGACGTGAGGCGATGCGACTTCATCACCTCAGTCAAGGTCGCGGCTATGGAACCGGTGCGGAGGTGCAGCCGCGTCTGCGGAGCGTCGCGCTGAATCTGTTCCTCGAAACGCGAGTCGCTGATGAGATCGACCTTGCCCCGCCCAGCCCGCACCAAGGCCCAACTGTCATCGCCGGCGAAACCGGTGAGATAACGAATGTCCCGCGGATTGGTCACCAGCAGGGCTTGCGCGTTCCACTTGACCAAACCTTTGCGCAGGGCGTTGAGGCGCGGGGAAAAAAGATCGTTCATGGCGTCCAAGTTTA
>JBBRGB010000183.1:0-7293 GCA_038241095.1 Phycisphaerales bacterium | reverse complement strand
CCGCTGATGTGAACGTGGGCGTCGGTGATCGGGCCGGGCCAAGGCAGGCGCGAAGCCTCACCGCGGTAGTGGAGACCCAGACGGTTGGCGGGATTCAGGGGCATGACATCAGGTTGCATGACGGGAAAGTTTAGCCCATAGCCGAGAGGGTGAGTTGGCGTGTGGTTTATGGCAAACGGGTATCATGCCGCGCTTTCACGCCGCTTTGATTCGCCTGCCCCGCCTTGCTTCACCCCCCCACCGAGCAACCATGAGCCTCACTTTCAACATCCGTGATTTCGGTGCCATTGGCAATGGCCGCACCAATGACACCGAGGACATCAACCGCGCCGTGGCGGCTTGTCATCGCGCCGGGGGTGGGCAGGTGCTGGTGCCGCCGGGCGTGTTCATCACGGGCACGGTGCGGCTGCTGTCGAACGTAACGCTTTACCTCGACGCCGGTGCCACACTCAAGGGGAGCGATGATCCGTCGCTCTACGAAACAGCGCGGCCGGAAGCCAAAGGCCCCATGCGCGCCAACTGGTACCGCGCCATGATCTTGGCCACGGACGCTCATCACGTCACCATTTGCGGCCCCGGCACCATTGATGGAAGCAAGGTTCACGACCCGCATGGCGAGGAGAAAATGCGCGGGCCGCACACCATCATCCCCGCCGATTCCAGCCACATCGTCATCCGCGACATCACCATCATCGACTCGGCCAATTACGCGATTTTTCCCGTGTGCAGCGATGAGATCGACATTCACAACGTCACGGTGCAAGGCGGGTGGGACGCCTTTCACATTCGCGGCACGGCCGATCGGTGGTGCAAAAACATCACCGTCACCAACTGTCGCTTCTTTTCGGGGGACGACTGCATCGCCGGGACGTGGGTGGAGAACATCGTCATTGACAACTGCCTGCTCAACAGCTCGTGCAACGCGATTCGCTGGATCGGCCCGGCGCGGGACATGCTCATCAGCCGCTGTGTGATCTTCGGCCCCGGTCGGCATCCGCACCGCACGCAGGATCGTTTCAACACGCTCATCGGCATCACGCTCCAACCCAGCGCCTGGAGCAACATGCCCGGTGAACTGGACCGCGTGCAAATCAACGACATCACCATGCACAACGTGATGTGCCCGCTGATGTGCTTCGTCAAACCGCAGAGCACCATCGGGCGCATCGAAGTCAATCGGCTCACGGCCACGGGGGTTTATCAGGCGGCGTGTTCGTTTGAAAGCTGGGCGGATGAGGCGATTGGCGAGGTGGTGCTGCGGAATGTGGATCTTTCGTTTGCGCTGAAGCCCGAGAATGTGGGCAAGGACTTTGAGGTGACGGAACCGCGGCACGGATCGCGGCCACTGCCGGTGTGGGGGGTGTATGCGCGGCGGGTGGGCAAGGTGACGTTGCAGGATGTGCGGCTGCACTTGGAGGGCGGCGATCCGCGGCCGGTGGTGCGCGGCGATGAAGTGGGGGAAATGGTGGTTGAGAATCTGAGGTTGCCCGCGTGGGTGGATCAAGCGGGGGCGGTGGTGAGGGGGTAGGAATTACGGTTTTTGGGCGCGGAGTTTTAACGCGGGGTTTACGCGCGTCGGACTCCCACCCGCGGAGCGGGTGGGCTTTCGGGGGGTGATTCGGATGGGTTTGTTGAATTGTGTGTGAAATGATGCGTGAGATTGAAACCCACATGACTGATGCGACCTTGACCGATGCTTTGCGCCCCGTGGCGCATTTTCTTCCACCGCGCAATTGGATGAACGATCCCAATGGGTTGATTTTCTGGCGCGAGCGGCATCATCTTTTCTATCAATACAACCCCAAGGGAGCGTCACATGGCAACATCGCCTGGGGTCACGCCACCTCGGCCGACCTGTTGCATTGGGAGCATCTGCCCATCGCCCTGTCGCCGGATGAACCTTACGACAAACGAGGCTGCTATTCGGGTTGCGCGGTGAGTGACGACGACGGGCTGACGCTGCTTTACACCGGCGTGGAGCCGCTGGAAAACGGCGATGAGAAATACCAGACGCAATGCTTGGCTCGCAGCGGCGATGGCGTGACGTTCGCCAAGTATCCGGGGAATCCGATCATCGCCGAGCCGCCGGTGGGCTACAAGCGGCGGGACTTCCGCGACCCTTATGTTTGGCGTGATGACCTCAATGATGGCAACGGCGAAAACTGGTGGATGGTGCTGGGTGCCAAGACCGGTGGCGATTCACCACACGGCTCGGATCGCGGCGCGGTGCTGCTCTATCGCGGCGATGATCTGACGCAGTGGCGCTACGTTGGCGAACTGGTGCTGGCCCCGCGCGATGGCGGGCTGGTCATCCACGAATGCCCCAACTTTTTCCGCATGGGCAATCGCTGGGTGCTGCTGACCTCGCCCATCCCCGGCGGAAAATCACTGGCATGGGTGGGCGATCTGCGCGGGCATCGTTTCACGACAACACACCAGACGCGACTCGATGGCGGGGATTGCCTCTACGCACCGTTGACGTATCGCGTTGGAGAACGGGTGTTGATGTTCGCCTGGCTGCGGGAAGCGCGGCCACACGAAGAGGCCATTGCCGCAGGCTGGTCGGGGGTGATGTCCCTGCCACGCGAGTTGTACCTGCGCGGTGATGGCTCGCTCGGTCAACGACCGGCGGCGGAAGTGCTCGCCCTGCGCAAGGAACTGTTGCGCGATGTGGAGCAAGCCGGCGATGCGGCGGTGGAGATCGTGCTGGATTCACCCGCCGGGGGTGAGCTTGTCGTGACTTACACCGATGGCACGCGACACGAGGTTGCCCTGTGCGGCGAATCAACCGCCTCGGGCAACGAGAACCTGCGGCAGATACGAGTCTTCTGTGATCGCTCCGTGATTGAAGTCTTCACCGACGACGGCCACGCCGCGGCTTGGCGGGTCTATCCGCGCGATCCCCGCATCAGTCGCATTGATGCTGTCAACGGCGCGACACTGCGTGAAATCCACCGGCTTGGCCTGTGAACCTCCACACGGGGGAAGTGATCCGAACCTATGCCCGCACCCGGCAGACGCGGCGCTTGCCCACCTTCAACACCCGCGGCGAATCCAGCGTGACCACCTCTTTAAGGTCAGTGACTTTTTCACCATCCACACTGACCGCGCCTTGGGCGATGAGTCGCCGTGCCTCACCGTTGCTGGCGGCGAAACCGACCGCCGTCACCAGGGCGAGAATGTCCATTGCCGACGAACCCACAACCTTCTCTTCCATCTCCGTGGGCAACTCCTTCTGACTGAACCGCCGACGAAACTCCTCGCTGGCGCGGGTCGCTTCGACCAGGCTGTGAAACGACTCGACCAACACCCGCCCCAGAATCTCCTTAGCCTCACGCGGATGGGTCTGCTTTTCATCGAGCAGGCTCACAATCCGCTCCGCTGGCAGGGAGGTCAGCAGCGTGTAGTAATTGCTCATCAACGCATCGGGAATGCTCATCACCTTGCCGAACATGTCATCGGGGAGATCGGTGATGGCGACGTAATTGCCCTTGCTCTTGCTCATCTTTTCGACGCCGTCAAGACCGACGAGAATGGGCAGCACCATGACCACCTGTTTCTCCAGGCCATAGCGTCCCATGAGGTCCCGGCCCACAAGGTTGTTAAAGGTCTGATCCGTGCCTCCCAATTCCACATCCGCCTTGACCACCACCGAGTCGTAGCCCTGCATGAGGGGATACATGAACTCGCTGACCATGATTTCCTTCCCCTGGCTCATGCGGTTGGCGAAGTTTTCGCGGTGGAGCATCTGCTGCACGGTGACTTGCCCGGTGAGGCGCAGGACATCAGCGAAGGTCAATGTCGCAAGCCATTCGGAGTTGCGGCGAACTTCAAGCTTCTCCGGCGCCATGTCCAGAATGCGCCCAGCCTGCTCGAGATAGGTTTGGGCGTTGGCGTCAATGGCGGCCTCGTCGAGTACCGGACGGGTGCTGTCCCGGCCCGTGGGGTCGCCGATGCGGGCGGTATAGTCGCCGATGATGAGCACCGCCTTGTGGCCCAGGTCCTGAAACTGGCGCAGCTTGCGCAGGACCACGCTGTGGCCCAAGTGCAGGTCCGGGGCGGTGGGGTCCATGCCCAGCTTGATCCGCAGTTGCCGACCACTGGCGATTTTGCGTGTCAATTCCTCGGGACTGTAAACCCCTTCCACACCCCGGCGAAGGGTCTCCATGATGACATTGGCATCGTTGCTCATGGTGGCCATCTTAGCATCGAAAGCACTGGAATACTTAACCACCAAGACCCCAAGAACACCAAGGAATGCGTCTATAAACCGGCGTCTCCCTGTTCGGTGCGATTGGCACAAGCTATTTCCACCGGGGGCCTGCGTCCATCGAGGCTGACAGGCCTTGATTTGGTAACTACCAACCGCATTTGCAAAGTGTCATACAGGTGCATACCATATGCCCAGCGTGAATGGTTTCACGCGATTAGCAACCCCCGTTATGGAGTCCGCCATGCCCCGCCAGTCCGCCGCAGACAAACTTTCCAAAATGCTTGAGAAGCTCATGGGCGAGCGTCAGCAACACGTCAAGGCCATTGAAAAGCACCAGGCCGAGTTGGACAAGATCGATGGTCTTTTCTCCGGCCACGGCATCAGCCTGGGCGGTGCGGCCCCCGCTTCCGGTAAGAAAGCCGGTGCCAAACGTGGCCCCAAGCCGGGCAAGCGCAAGGGCGCCAAGCGTGGCCGTGGCAGCTATGCCAAGACCGCCGAGCAGACCGTGCTGGACTTCGTCAAGGAAGCCGGCAACCCCAGCACCAAGGAAGTCAACGCCCACTGGACTTCGCAGGGTCGCGGTGGCAAGGCCGACAACACCCTGACCCGCCTGACTGCCGAGGGCAAGATCAATCGCGTCAAGAGCGAAGACGTGCGCGGCAGCCGCTACACCATGGCCTAATGCCGCGGCGCGTGGCCCCACGCACCAATGTCAACCTCCACTCACACCCCGGCCCGCGCCGGGGTGTTTTGCTTTTCCCTCCCCTGCCACTTGCTCACGTTTGCATCGGCAACGATCAGCGGTATCTTGTGACCATCGTCGTTGTCATTCATTGTTTCATCAACCCGCTCTGGGAGTTTCGCCATGCCCGCCAAGTCACTCAACGTCGCGCTGCTCGGTTCCAAGTTCATGGGCCGCGCCCATTCCAACGCTTGGCTCCAAGCGCCGCGATTCTTTCCACTCGACCCCGCGCCAGTGATGCACACCGTCACCGGTCGCAACGCCGCGGAACTTGCGACCTTCGCCAAGCGCTGGGGCTGGGCCAACGCCACCACCGACTGGAAGGCCGCGGTACGCAATCCCGAAATTGATTTGGTGGACATCGTGGTGCCCAACCACATGCACCGCGAGATGGCGTTGGAAGCCTTGGCGGCCGGCAAGCACGTGGCCTGCGAAAAGCCCTTGGCGGCGAGTCTTGACGATGCCCGCATGATGGCCCAAGCCGCCAAAAAGGCCCGCAAACAGAAGACTTTCGTCTGGTACAACTACAGCCGCTGCCCAGCCGTGGCCTTGGCCCGGCAGATCGTCGAGGCGGGCAAGCTCGGCCGCATCTTCCACGTCCGCGCCGCCTTCCTCCAAGACTGGGCCGGGCCTGACGCACCGCTCATCTGGCGCTTCCGTGGTAACATCGCCGGCTCCGGCTCGCTGGGTGATCTCTGCGCCCATTGCATCGACACCGCACGCTTCATCACCTGCGATGAGTTCTCCGAAGTCCACAGCGCCATCATGGAAACCTTCATCAAGGAACGCTTCCTGCCCGGCGAAACCGGCGCGGAAATCTCCGGCAAGGGCGGGGCGAAAAAGGGCAAGAAGGGCAAGAGCACCGTGGACGATGCCGTGCTGTTTCTGGCGCGGATGAAGGGCGGCGCGGTCGCCAGCTTTGAAGCGACACGACTTTCCTGTGGCGACAAGAACGTCAACCGCATCGAAATCCACGGCGAAAAAGGTGGGCTGCGTTTCAACTTCGAGCGTATGAACGAACTGGAATGGTACGACGCGACCCTTGAAGGCAAGTTGCAGGGCTGGAGCACCATTCAGGCTTCCAACGGTGGCGCGGGGCATCCCTACGCTGGCAACTGGTGGCCCACGGCCCACGTACTGGGGTATGAAAACTCGTTTAGCAACATGGCCGCGGACATCGCCAATGTGCTGGCGGGCAAGAAGCCGGTGGTGAAGTTGCAGGACTTCGCCGACGCCTACGAAACGCAGAAGGTGCTCCACGCGGTGGTCGAAAGCGCCAAGAATCGTTGCGCGGTGAAGCTGAGTCAGATCAAATAACCAAGGGCATTGACCCATGAACACCATTCTCGTCTGTGTCGATTTTTCGGATGTCACGCCGCGGGTCGTGGAACAGGGGCGTGAACTGGCCCGCGCTTTTGGGAGACCTTTGCGTCTGCTGCACGTGGCGCGGCCGGAGCCGGACTTCATCGGTTACGACCCCGGGCCGCAAACCGTGCGCACCCATTTGGCCCATGAGTTGCGCGATGAGCATCGCCAATTGCAGGCAATGGCCGACGAACTGCGTGCGGCCGGGCATGACGTCGAGGCGTTGTTGGTGCAGGGGCCGAGCATCGAAAAGATCGTCGAAGAAGCCCGACGTTTGCACGCGGCGATGATCGTCATCGGCTCGCATGGCCACGGGGCGCTTTACGATCTGCTGCTCGGAAGTGTGAGTGAAGGCGTCGTTCGGGCCGCGCCGTGCCCGGTGCTGGTGGTGCCCGCCCGGCAACAAGACCCCGCGAAGGTGTAAACTGGTGGGCATGAGCACTTCACCCACCCCCACCGACCCGGTCACATCAAAGTCCACTCAATCCACCCCCGAATCAACTCCCGGAACCACTCCCGGATCAACCCCCGGCGTCAAACCTTGGGAACACGCCAAGACCGGCGAAGGCTCCGGCAGCGATCCGCTGGCGGCACGCTTTGTCGAGTCGATCTCCTATGACTGGCGGCTCTATCGCCACGACATCGCCGGCTCGCTGGCGCACGCCGCCATGCTCGCCAAGGTCAAACTCATCAGCGATGCCGAACTCAAACAGGTCCAGAAGGGTCTGCGCGAAATTGACAAGGAAATCACCCAGCAGGGCAACGCTTGGGCGGGGTGGAAGATCGAGCTTGAAGATGTACACATGTGCATCGAGGCGGCGCTGATTGAAAAGACCGGCGACGCGGGCCGCAAACTCCACACCGGCCGCAGTCGCAACGACCAAGTGGCGCTGGACTTGAAGCTCTGGGTCGATGACGCCACCACGTTCATCACCCGCGATCTCCAAGCCCTCATCGCGGCCTTCATCGGGCT
>JBBRGB010000182.1:0-7341 GCA_038241095.1 Phycisphaerales bacterium | reverse complement strand
CGGGTTGGGTTTCGGTGACTGGTGTGGCTGGGATTTCAGGCGATGGCGCGAGTTCCTGGGCCGTGGCGGGGATTGCCAACGCCAAGGTCAGGAACGCTAAACGCAAGCTTGGGATCGACGCCCCAAGTGATCGGAGGTTTGTCGTGAAAGAGGGTTGTGCTTTTTTCATTTTGGTCATGGTTCGGGTTGTGATTTTGGTCATGGTTTGGGTTCCCGGGCGAGGTAGATGATTAAGCGGTCGTGGCAGAGGATGGCCAGGTCCTGGTGTTTGTCGCCGTCGATGTCCAAGGCGGTGATGGCGTGTGGTTCGGACTCGCCGCCGCGCATCATGCCCATTTCGCCGCCGTAGGGATAGGCCTTGTCATCGAAAACGGCCCATGAGGCCAGCGGTTTTAATTCTTGGCCTTGGCGTGACAGGACGGTGAGTTGGTGGCGGGCATCGTCGCAGAGGATGATTTCCTCGTTGCCATCACCGGTGACATCGGTGGTGAAAAGCCGGTGAATCGTGGCCTCGCGGACACCGCTGGGCCGACCGACGCGGCTATCGAGGCTTTCCTTGAGTGTCAGTTCCGGCGGCTTGCCGGGGGCGAGCGTGGCGATGCGTTCCCGATCCACGAGCACCAACCCCAACACCGGGTCCTCGGCCAATGCGGTTCCGCCGGAGACTTTGACAATCTCGCTGACCCGCATGACGCCGGCGTCATCAGCCTTGAGGTGATGCACCGCGCCGCCACCGCTTTCCAAGGCCCAAGCTTCTCCGGATTTCGCATCGACGTTGCCCGCGACCCGAATCGGCACGAAGCTCGTGAGCTTGGCACCTTCGGGCAGCATCACCTGGTCCTTGGCGTGCAGATCGCCATCGAGCCACTGCAACACGCCATCGGCCAATCGCGCCAACCGCGGCTGGCCCGTGGCGGCATCGGCAATTAGCGTCAGTTCATCCAGCGCCAATTTCTTGACGTGCGCCGGCTCGCTGGCGACGGCCTTTTCACCCTCCAGCACCACAAGCTTCGGACTGCGGGCGTACTGCTCCATGAGCAAAATGCGGGGTTTGGGCTGAGCTTCTTCCCCTTGCGCGGAACTGTCCGGGGGCAGCCACATCATCTTCTCCGCCTTGGCACCGACGCCGGCGTAGCGGGTTCGCACCGGCGCGGCCTGGCCTTTTTCCCAGACGTACAAGTCCACATCGTTGCCCACTTTCTGCCCCCACCACAGCGTCGTGCCCACCGTGCCCAACGAAAGAATCTTGCGGTCTTCGATCTCCGCGGAAAGACCCATCGGGGCCGGGTAACTCATGCGCCCGTTTTCCCATTTGCTCACGTACAAATCCCCGGCTTCTTTGGCCCACAGCACGATGGTTCCGCCAGCCTCGACCGGGGCCGCGGCAATGGCCTGCACGTTGCTGATGAGCGGGTAACTTTCCTCCGCGCCCCAACCGGCTGCGCCCAAGGTGTAAAGCAGCAAACGCGGCTGGCGCGAATCCACCGCCGCCAGTACCTTGCGATCCTCAATTTTCAGTCCGCACCACAGCGGTTTATCCGCCCCGGCCAGAGGCAGCACCTCTTGCTTGCCCAGCGGACTTTGCTCACCCTCGCCCAAGGCGTAGCGCCGCAAAAGACCGGCCTGCATCCCGCCCAAAAGCAGCAGTTCATCGGCCTGTTTGGGCAACAGCATGGCCTCGACGAAGTCGGCGGGTTGATCCGAAAGCGTCCGCGCCGGGAGCAGCACGCCGGCCTTGGCCTCGTACCAGCGGGCCGTCTGCTTGGCTTCGCGGGTCCACTCCACCAAATCGTTGTCGCCGTCGCCATCGACATCCAGGAGCCACCAATCGACGCGACCCTTGCGTTCACGCGGCGAAAGCCACGAGGCCTTGGCACCCTTTTCAAGCTTCAAAGTCTGGATGCCATCGCCGAAGCTCACCAGCAGTTCGGTCTTGCCATCCTCGGTTTTACGCGGCAGCATCAGCCGATTGCGGCCCATTAAATCACCGGCCAGCAGGTCCCAGGATTGCGTCTTAGTCCACTTGCCTTGTGCATCGCGGGCCATGATGAAAATGGCGTTGGGGGGCGTGACCAACACGACGAGCTCGAGCTTGCCATCGCCGTCGATGTCCAAGGCTGTCACATCGCGGGGCAGCTTGTCGAGAGCGATTTCCTCACGTTTGAGTTCCAGCGCCATGGGCAGATCGTTGGGCCGCTCGGCGTCGAGTTGGGCGGGCTTGCGCTCGGCGGGCGCGACCCAGCGGTAAAGTTCCAACCGCGATTGGCGGGCATCGAGAGTCAGAAGTTCATCCAATCCGTCGCCGTCGAGATCGATGGCGCGGAGCTGTTGCGGGCTGGATTCCATGCGGATGATGCGCATGGCTTCCCAGCCGGGGAAGGTGGATTCGCCGTTGGCTTGGAGGGCTTCGGCACCGCGGGTGGCGGGGGTGGCCGGGGCTTGGGCGTGTGCGACGGGAGTCAAAGCGCAGAGCAGCAAGCCGCTGGCCAGTGTTCGCATCCAAGCGCGGCGACGGGTGGGGAAGGTGGTGTTCACAAAGCAACCTTTATGTTGTGGGAACCGGAAAAAATCACAAACGAATGAGCCGCGCACGCAGTAAGCGGGTTTTGCTGGCGGAAGAAATTCCGCCTGACAAAGAGGCGAAAACCATCTTAATCAAAGTTCGCCGCCCGCGCGTTGCCGTCGGAGCCGAGGGGCGAAGGTGAAAAAGGGGACATCCACAATTTTCTTGGCGCTATGTTGATCCGAACGTCAACGAAGTGAAAATTGTGGATGTCCCCTTTTTCGGGTCAGGACGATCCACCGCAGGCTTACCCCTTGTGACTCGGACAAGGCGACGAGGCACACACCTCTGGGTTAATTAGTATTTTACCAAAGGCCAAGCGTGTTGTCAAATCGGTATTTGTTGTCCACCGGTTTTCCACCGGCGACGCGGGTGATGGATGTCTATTTCTACCGATATAGATACAGAAAACGGGCGATTTTGGTGATTTTGCGGCTCGAAATACCCTCCTTGCCCCTACCCCACCCCCCCCTTGCCATGCCCTTACCCACCCCTTACCCCCCCTCCACTCGACCCCCATGTCAATATGTACCGATATTTTTATATCTTTATACGCGTCTGAACGCTGTTCAGGCCCCGGCGCGGGTCGTGATGGCAAGATAAACTGGATTGTTTAGTGATTTATTGCTGAGTTGATGAAAGTATGAAACGCGCGGCGACAGAGTAAGCTTGCCCGCCGCCTCTTGGACCCTAGGGCAAACGCATGTACTCCAATCACGCCACCCAATGAGCCGCGCACGCAGTAAGCGGGTGACCACGCGGGTCATTGAAGGCAAAAAACCGCTTACTACGTGCGCGGCTCGTGGCGCGGCTCTGTTGAAATCCATATGCGGTTGCCCTGAGCGTAAGGGGCAATCGCACAGAGCACCCGAAGCGGGATGCTCTGTGGCACCGCACGGACTCACAGTTCACCGTACGGACTCACAGTTCAAGGCTCATCTCTGCCGCGGGACCTGCGGGCACTTCCTCCAACTCCGGCAGGACATCACTTGCCAGTTTGGGTTCGCTTTGCCCCACGCGATCGACGAAGCCCGCGGCACAGAGGCCCAAGAGCGCGATGACGTAGCCATGCTCCACGGATTCCATGCCGATGAACATGCTGCAAACCAACATGCCCGCCAGGGCGATGGTGACCATCTGCCCGTAATAGCGGGGCCAGACCAGTCGTTTGGCGACGGGTGACATGGCGGCTGTGAAGGTGCGGTACATGGTGCCGGCGTAGAAGAGCAGCAGGCCGAACATGCCCGCGAAGCCGTAGTCGGCTCCGGTTTGGAGAAAGAGGTTGTGGACGCTCTTGTTGGGCGCCAGGCCGTAGAGGTGGCTCACGAGGTTGAAGTTTCGCGGGCCGATGCCCAGGGGGTGATCCTTCATGCAGGCCCAGGCGGCGGCCCAGGTGAAGAAGCGGCTCTCGGCCGAGGCGTCGCGGGTTTTTTCATCAGCGAAGATCGACCAGAACTCCTGCCGCACCTCCGCACCCGCCAGGTAAAGCCCGGCGATGACAAACGCCACCGCCACGCCGATGGTCAGCATTTTGTGCGGCAGCGCCATCAGGGCCACGGCGAAAATCATGGCCCCCACGATCAACAACCCCAATTGCCCGCCACGACTGAATGACAACAGCACCACGTGGATTTCCAGAATCGCGGCAAAGAGGCAGAGCAGTTTCACCCACATGCGTTTTTCGTGCATGGCCATGAAGAAGGAGAGCGGCACCGCGAGCACGAAGATCATGGCCGCGCCGTTGTTGTCGATGCCGCCGAAGCCTTTCCAGTAGATGCGGTTGAAGCCGTCGAAGATGTATTGACTGTTGAAGACCCAGGCCAGATAGCCCATCGCGGCAGTGATGACCCAAGCGAAGGTTCGCAGTTGTTTTTCCGTGCGGATGATGGAGAGCGCGATGAGCATCATCGCGCCGATGGTGAGCTGCGGGTAGAGGGCATCCCAGGCGCGTTGGGAACTGATGGCGGTGACGCCCGAGGTGAACAGCCCGCTGCCCAGGTAGAGCATCAGCCCGCCCATCGGCAGCCAGACTTTTCGCAGGCCCGACCAGTCGCCCATGCCGCTGATGAAGAAGCCGGCGATGGTGGATAGCGCGATGTAGAAAAGGTAGCGCGGCTGGGTGAAGGCGTCCCAGAACCAGAACCAGAGGAAGGTGGGCCGCATCACCGCAAAGACGTAGTAAATCATCAGCCCGAAGAACGGGTTGAGCCAGCCGTAAGCCACCCCCGCGATGGCCAGCACATTGGTGAAAATCCAGCCCATGAGGAGTTAGTCTTGAGGGATGAGTCTTGAGTCTTGAGGTTCAAACATGCAAGCCCACGGATGAAATCGCGGCCCGGAGCGGTTTCTTCCGTGGGATGAGGTTGTTCATTAAACGCCGGTTGTGTCGAACATCATCATCCGTTGATTCGCGCCTGGGACTGCGACGGGGACGTCGCAGCTGGTAGTCAGAAGATTCATTTCATGGTTCTTCTCTTTATCTTTGTTTGCTTCGTGGCTTCGTGGCTTCGTGTCTTCGTGTCTTCGTGATCAGCATAAGGTCAAAGAATCCGCTTACTTCGTGCGCGGCTCTTGGGGTGTTCCCCCTCCCATCTTTTCGACCAATTCCACCGTTGTCTCCATGATGCGTTGCCAATCGAGTTGCTCGGCATGTTGTCGCCCCGCGGTTCCCAGCCTGCCGGCGAGCATCTTATCGGTCAGCAGGCGATCCAAGGCTTCGGTCACGGCCACGTCATCATTGCCATCGACCACCAGCCCGGTCTCGCCGGCCATCACCGCCTCGGCTTGCCCGCCTTCCTTACCGGCCAGCACCGGCTTGCCGCAGGCCCCGGCCTCGATGAAGACCATGCCAAAGCCTTCGACGTCCGTGCCGTCACGCACCGCGGGCATGGCGAACACGTCGCAGGCCCCCAGCATGGCGATTTTGCCCGCGCCATCGACGCTCCCGGCAAACACCACGCAATCCGTCAACCCAAGTTGCTCCGTCAGCGCTTGCAAGGCCGAGTGATGCCGGCCTTGGCCGACGATGTAGTACGTCAAGAGCGGGTGCTTCGTTCGCAGATTGGCAATGGCCCGCAGGATGGCCGCGTGATTCTTCCGCGGGTCCAGCCGCCCCACGGTCAGCACCACAGGCTTGCCGTGTAGCGCCTCTTTTTCCCGCCAATCCGCCCCCGCGTTTTCACTGCCGGTAAACTCGTCAATGTCCACCCCCGGATGCACGACCTCCACCTTCGCCAACTGACCGGCTGATAGATGCGGCCGCAGCACGCCCAAGGTGTAACGACTGTTGGCGAGGATCAGGTCGCAGGCCGCGTAGGCCCGCCGCATGAGAAACCGCAGTTGCCGGCTCGAATCGCAGGCCGTCACCTCCTCGCCGTGCGCGTAGCAGATGATCTTCATCCGCCGACGATAGCGCGGCAAGAGCGGCAGCAAACTCACCACCTCCGGCACGGCATGGATGCAATGCACCCGCACTTGAGCGCGGGGATTGGAACGCAAGCGCTGTCGCACCGCCGCGGTCATGCGCCAGTAGCGGCGCAGGCGGTCGAAACTTTCCAGGCCCCAATCGCGCATGAAAATGTCGCGGCGATCCATGCGCAGGTTCGGGGCCGTGACGCAATCGCCGCGCTCGTTGTCGGGCCGCGCGGGAGTCTGGGGAAACTCCGGTGTGCGTGGCGGGTGGCCGTAGTAATCATGCGTGATGACATCAACGCCTAGCGTCCCCGGCCAGCGGCGATAGACCTCGTGCATCCAGCGAATCGACCCGCCCATCTCGGGCAGAAATCGCTGACACAGGAGAATGTCCAGGACTTCATCCACTATGCAACCCCATCGTTGGCCAAGCGCATCAAGCGTTCTTCAAGGCCGGGCATCAGCGTATCGAAAAGAAACTCCGCCCGTGCCCGCGCCAAGCTGGCCGCGCCCATTTTCGCCCGCAGCGCCGCATCGGCCAGCATGGCGCGCAGATGCCCGCGCATGGCCTGGACATCGCACGGCTCACAGAGGTGCCCGTTTACCCCTTCTTTAATGACTTGGCCATGCG
This sequence comes from Phycisphaerales bacterium, assembly GCA_038241095.1. Classification (GTDB taxonomy): domain Bacteria; phylum Planctomycetota; class Phycisphaerae; order Phycisphaerales; family Phycisphaeraceae; genus JBBDMX01. The sequence goes on along the minus strand of JBBRGB010000182.1, from coordinate 736 downwards.
CGCCGGTGCGGGTGGCGATCAGCGGCAAGCCCTGCCCCGCCGCTTCCAAGAGCGTCATGCCGAAACCCTCGACATGCGAGGCCTGCACATAGAGATGCGAAGCCCGCATCGCCTCCAACACCCGATCCCAAGGCAGCGGCCCGGTGATTTCCACTTTGTCGCCCACGCCAAGCTCAGCGGCGCGTTGCCGCAACGGTTCGGCCAGTTGCCCACCTCCGATGAAGCGCAATTTCATGCCGGGGAACTCGCCGGCCAAGGGGGCCGCGGCTTCGAGCAGATCGCGCTGACCTTTTTCGGGATCAAGCCGCCCGGCGGTGGCGATGATCTGCTCCTGATCGTTCTGCAACGGCGGCGATGACGCGAAAGCCTCGGCGGGCAGGCCGTGCCAACGAACCGCCAGACGCTCCGGCGCGATGGCCACCTTGGGCAGCGTCAAACCACGCGGATGCGGACGCTTCCCCGTCAGCAGGTCGGCCAAATATTGGCTCACCGGTTGCAGCAAATCCGCCTTTTGCAGAATGTCTCCCAGCGCCGGCGATGGCGTCTGGCAAAGGTCGCCGCCGTGGAACGTCACGCTCACCGGGATGCCCAGCGTGGCCTTGATACGCAGCGCCGTTTCCGCCGCCTCGGCCCCCCAGTGGGCGTCGATGACGTTGCACTTGTGCTTGCGGACAAACGCCAAAATACGCCGCCAGTTGGACCACTCGTGGAACCCTTGCCGCAGCCCTGCCTGGCC
>JBBRGB010000181.1:0-7351 GCA_038241095.1 Phycisphaerales bacterium | reverse complement strand
GCCGACGGCGGGTCTTGCCGCCAAGGATCACCCCACGATGCCCAGTATCAGTCCCCCCATGCCGCGCCGGCGCGAAGGCTATTTCCGCGATATTTTCGACACCCTTACCAGCATCGCCATCGGCATGAGGCTGACGATGCGTTATATGTTCTCCAAGACCGTCACCGTTCAGTATCCCTACGAAAAGATCGCCTTTGCCGCCCGATACCGCGGCATCCACGAGTTTGAGGCCGACAAGTGCATCGCTTGCGATCTCTGCGCCAAGGCCTGCCCGGTAGACTGCATTTACATCGACAAATCCGCCCCGCGGAAGATCGACAAGGCCACCGGCAAGGCCGTGGGCGGGGAGTTGCTGCGTTACGCCATTGATTACCAGAAGTGCATGTTCTGCGCCCTTTGCACCGAGCCTTGCCCGACCCGCTGCATTCACATGGGCAAAAACCACGACATGTCGAGTTACAGCCGGGAGGCGATGGTGGTGGAGTTTCACGAGTTGGACAAACAGGGTTTGCGCACGCCGGTGCCGCTGTGGATGGAGCGCAACGCCGAGAAGATTCCTTGGGTGGCCAAAGAGAAGGCCAGGTTGGAGCGTGGCGAGTTGGCGACCGACGCCGCGGACATCGTCGGAACGTAAGCCGGGGCTAGTGTGTTTTTGATTCTTTTTTAGTTGGCACCTTTGAGTCATGGGCAACGCAAACGACAATCCGTTGATCGTGCAGAGCGATCACACGATTCTGGTTGAAGTGGACAGTCCGCGCTACATCGAGGCCCGCGACGCATTGTTGGGTTTCGCGGAGCTGGTCAAGTCGCCGGAGCATGTCCACACGTATCGCATCACCCCGCTGTCGATCTGGAACGCCCGGGCGGCGGGCCACGATGTCGAGGCGATGGTGCAAACGCTGGAGCGTTACGCGCGATACGCTCCGCCGGCCAACGTGCTGCGCGAGGTGCGCGAGTTCGCCCAGCGTTACGGCAAGCTGCGATTGCTGCGTGAACCCGCTGGCGACGCTGCTGGTGGCAATGGCGATGCGGCAGACGGGCCGGGCGGGAGACGTGGCCTGCGGCTGGAATGCGATGACGCGGCCTTGGCGGCGATGATCGCCAATCACCGCGAGACGGCCCCGCTGTTGTCGCCGAGCCTCGATGAGCGCAACGTGTTTTACATTGCTGCGGAGGATCGGGGCAGGATCAAGCAGGCGTTGGTCAAGGCCGGTTTTCCCGCCGAGGACTTGGCCGGTTACACGTCGGGGCAACCGCTGGCCGTGGAGTTGCGTGGCACCACCGCCGCGGGTGAAAGTTTCAGTCTGCGAACCTATCAGCACGAAGCCGCCGACGCCTTCCACGCCGCCGGGGGCCAACGTGGGGGCAGCGGGGTCATTGTCCTGCCTTGCGGCGCGGGCAAGACCATCGTGGGCCTGGCGTGCATGGAGCGGGTCGGGGCCTCGACGCTCATCCTCACCACCTCCACCACGGCCGTGCGGCAGTGGATCGCCGAAATCCTCGACAAAACCCACCTCACGCCCGAGCAGATCGGCGAATACACCGGCCTGCAAAAGGACATCCGCCCCGTCACCGTGGCAACCTATCAAATCCTCACCCACCGCGAATCCACCGCCAGCGACTTCAAGCACCTGGGCCTCTTCGAGGACGGCGACTGGGGCTTGATCGTCTATGACGAAGTACATCTTCTGCCGGCCCCGGTTTTCCAAGTCACCGCTTCGCTCCAAGCCCGGCGAAGACTCGGCCTCACCGCCACCCTGGTGCGCGAGGACAAACGCGAGGACGATGTCTTTGCCTTGATCGGCCCAAAGAAAGCCGATGTGCCTTGGAAGGTGCTGGAGCGCCAAGGCTGGATCGCCAAGGCACGCTGCACCGAGGTGCGCCTGCCCATGCCCGAATCGCTGCGCATGACTTACGCCTTGGCCGACGCCCGGCAACAGTTCCGCGTGGCGTCGGAAAATCCCGACAAGCTCCATGTTGTCCGCGGCATCCTAGAGAAGCACCCCGGCGAGCCGGCGCTGGTCATCGGCATGTATGTCGAGCAACTCCAAATCCTCGCCAGACAACTCGACGTGCCTCTCATCACAGGAGCCACCACTCAGCGGCGACGCGATGAACTCTTCGACGACTTCCGGCATGGCCGCATCCCCGTGCTGGTGGTCTCCAAGGTCGCCAACTTCGCCGTGGACTTGCCCGACGCGTCGCTGGCGATTCAAGTCTCTGGTACGTTCGGGTCGCGGCAGGAGGAAGCGCAGCGTCTCGGTCGGTTGCTGCGGCCCAAGCGCGGGCGCAACCAGGCGCACTTCTACTCCTTGGTGAGCCGGGAAACCCGCGAGCAGGAGTTCGCCTTAAACCGCCAGTTGTTTCTCTGCGAGCAGGGGTATCAATATCGCATCGTGGATGTGGAGCAGGGGCCAGACGCCATCGCCGGGTTGGATGACCCTTCGCTTTTTGCGGATGAAACGGGCAAGGAGGCGCGGGCATGAAGACCTTGAATCTCGATTGGGTGAAGTTCGCTGATCGCTTGCAATTGTGGGTCATGCTGTCCGTACCTGCCAGGGTGGACTTGTTGGAACTCAAAGATGGTCAATGGTTGCCCCGGCAGCTATTTTCAGTGGAGGAAGAAAAGATATTGATGAGCGAGATGTTGCTGCGCTTGTCACCCAACGGCAAGCAGGTCGGTATCACCGAACTGGGCAAACCGTTTTTTCATGCCCTCAGGAGCATGAAGGAATGTTTACTGCCACGCGACAGCAACGTGGATGATTTGCTCAAGTACCTCGAAAAACACTTCCACCCGCAAGAGTATGAGGCTCTGCTGACGGCTCCGACGAAAAAGAAGAAGCGCAATGACTACGAGCAACCGTTGGTCGAAGCCTGGGTGCGACAGATCACGGCGTGCAAAAGCGTCGAAGATGCCCGCCAGTGGGAGCGGATTCATCTCCCGCCCGAACAGACCAAGCCCACACCGCAAGACCCCGCGCCATTTTTTGATGACCCCGATGTGCTTCACGCCCTGCAACGATTGCTCAACGAAGCCAATAAATGGAGAGGCCCGGCCGTGCTGCGGGACATCGCGGCGGCATTGCCCAATGTCGCGCCAAAGATCATCAACCGCGCCGTCATGGCCGGCGTCCGGTATCTGCTGCTCTTCGTGAGCATGGACGGACCCTCCTTGGAACCGATCATCGGCCTCTGGCCCGCGATCATCCATCAGCGGATCGAGTCCAACATCGCCATGCCCTCCCCCGTCAAACCCCAAGAGACGTTTCACGCCCCCTTTCTCGTCGAGGACATGCTCAACACCCTGGTGGCCGCTTCCGGCGAACCTTTACGATTACTGGCCAACAACTACGGTCTCTACCAGAAAGACCTCGACCGCCTGGCGCAAGGCAATTTGCCCATGCCCGGATGGCTGGCGGATAAGAGCGCCGGAGAGCACGAGTCCCGTGTTTACGCCGCCATCCACGCCTGTAGGAATCTGAAGTTGCTCAAGGAGGTTACTGATGATCGCCGGCGAAGGTGCTACGACATCACTCCCGCCGGGCGGGACTGGCTGGGGTTGGAGATGAAAGAGCGGCTTCGCGCCTTGATTGAACCGTGGCGTCGTTTGCCCGAAAAAAAGAAAAAAGTGAAATACCGCCATGCCCAACTCGATGCGATGACCAGTGAGGCATATGACTTGGTCATGGGCCACGATTCCAAATCCCCTTGGATTCCCGAATCAATCGGCTATGGTTTCAGCGGCCTGGAAAAAGTTGATTTCCGCGCCGCATTCATCGACTGCCTGCTCCAAGAAGACCGCGAGGCGTTTTTTCCCTACAGTGAACTTCTCCAGTACCACTGCCGCGCCAACAATCCCTTGCTGGGCAAGCGGGTCAAGGGAAGCTACGGCCCGACCCCCCGGTGTTATCACTACGGCAGGAACAAACAGGGGGAAACCGCGCTGCGGGAGGATTGGTACCAAGCACTGGGCACCATGATTGAAAAAACCATGATGCCCTTGGGGGCGGTGGAATTCGGCAACACCAAGGGCCAATACAGTCTGCGACTGCATTCCATCGGCCGGTACATGCTCGGCTTGGACGATGACTTCAGCCTCGATACTCGACCTCAGGGGGATGTGATCATCCAGCCCAACTTCGAGGTGGTTTTCTTGGGCCACGCCCCAGCGGCCGAGGCGGTACTGGGACGCCTGGGCCAGAGGATCGGCCACGGCATGGGCGCGCTTTTCCGCCTCACCCGCGAGTCCATCCTCACCGCCGCCGCCGCCGGCATCCGCGCCGACGACGCCTTGAACCAACTCACGCAAATCTCCTCCAAGCCGCTGCCCGACAACGTGCGCCGCGAAGTCGCCGGCTGGTTCGCCACCACCGCCATGATCCAACTGCGCCACACATGGATTGTCGAGGCCCCCGATGAACCGACCGCCCTGCGCGTGCTGGCGGCTGCGGGCAAAGAGGCCCGCCAACTCACCCCCACGCTGCTGGAACTCCCCGGTGCCAAGTCCAAAAAAACCGAACTGGCGCGGAAGTTGAAAAAGCAAGGCGTCTTCATTATGTGATTAACGTTGAGAATCCGCTTGGTTCTTCGGGTCGATTTCCCGCAGGTAATCCCATGAGTACAACCCGGTGTCGTGGCCGTCGGAAAAGGTGATGCGCACCGCGTAGCGGCCCACCATTGCCACGTTGGTCGCCGTCAGCGGGCCGGTGGTTCCGCTGGAGGCGGGCAACACCGTCAGCGGGTTGGCTGCCATTTCCTTGCGCAACTCGCGGGCGTCGGCCGAGGGCGACATGCGGCGAAGATAGGCCACGGGATAAAAACTCTCCGTGCCGTCCGCCCAAGTGATCGTCAGTCCGCGATCCTTCTTCAATTCCAGATGCCGGGGCTTGTCCGTGGGGCTTGAACTCATGCCGCTATGGTATGCCAGTGGCGGACACGATGGCTTCGTGGGCATCCGTGCCGTTCAGCCCGACCCGTCGCTTGGCCGATAACAGCAAAACCACAAGGAGAGCCTCATGGCCATGAATCCCAAACGCGCCTTGATCACCGGCATCACCGGCCAGGACGGCTCCTATCTCGCCGAACTGCTCATTTCCAAGGGCTACGAAGTCCACGGCGTCATTCGCCGCTCCAGCAGTTTCAACACCGAACGCATCGAGCACATCTACCAAGACCCCCACGAAAGCGGGGCCAACATGCGCCTGCATTTCGCGGACTTGGCCGACGCCAGCAGTCTTTCGCGGCTGCTGCGGCAGACCCGGCCCACGGAGGTTTACAACCTCGGTGCCCAAAGCCACGTCCGCGTCAGTTTCGATCAGCCCATCTTCACCGCCGATGTCACCGGTGTCGGCGCGTTGAAACTTTTGGAAGCCGTGCGCGATTTCCAGGAAGCGGTGGGCTACCAGATTCGTTACTACCAAGCATCGAGTTCCGAGCAGTTTGGCAAGGTGGTGGAAACCCCGCAGAGCGAAACCACGCCCTTCTACCCGCGTTCGCCCTACGGCGTGGCCAAGGTTTACGCCCACTGGATCACCGTCAATTACCGTGAAAGCTACGACCTGCACGCTTCGTGCGGCATCCTGTTCAACCACGAAAGCCCACGCCGGGGCGAGACCTTCGTCACCCGCAAAATCACCCGCGCCGTGGGCCGCATCAAGCACGGGTTGCAGGAGAAACTTTATCTGGGCAACCTCGACGCCCAACGCGACTGGGGCTTCGCCGGCGATTACGTCGAGGGCATGTGGCGGATGCTCCAACAGGATCAGCCCGATGACTACGTGCTGGCGACGGGCCAGATGCACAGCGTGCGCGAGTTCTGCGAGCGGACGTTTGGCCGCGTGGGCCTTGATTACAAGAACTTCGTGGATATCGATCCCAAGTATTTCCGGCCCGCGGAAGTGGACTTGCTCCTGGGCAATCCCGCCAAGGCCAAAGCGGTGCTGGGTTGGGAACCCAAGGTGAGCTTTGAAACCTTGGCGGACATGATGACAGATCACGATCTGATGCTGGCCGAACGTGAGAGAGTCTTGCGCGACGCCGGACACGTCGCCACCCGCACGTCGCTGTGAGTTTCATCTTCGTCCGCGAGCCTGGGCCTCGCGGCTCTGATGGAACGATTGTTTTCAAGGCGGCTAGAATTATGGCATGGCCATGACGCCCTCAAATCTTCCCGCCGGGGTTGGCAGCGCCAATCTGCTGCTCATCGTCGTCGGCGCGCACCTGCGCGCCGAGATCGCCGACCGCCCCTTGGCGTACAACCTGCGACAGAAAATCGAGGATTGGACCCGTCACCATGGCGCGAAACTCGCCGCGCCGATCATCCCCATCGTCTGCTGCGATGTGTGGTACATGAATCAGACCGAGCTTCAACGACGGCCCACGATCAGCCTGGGTGGCCCCGGCGTCAACGCCCTGTCTGGTTTTTACGCCGCCAAGCTCAATCCCGCCGTGGTGCGAGACCATCAAATGCTCATCCAACTCGACCCGGAGTTCGTCGATCTGCGCGTCTGCCTGTGGGGCATGGACAACCCGTTGACGATCACCGCTTTGGAACACTTTTGCGACAAGTACTTGGCGTCCTACCTGCGGGCCGTGGCCACCCAGGTCGAACCGATGGTGGATTGACCCCGCCCCCGGAAGTGGACTTATTCGGGGAAAATAATTTCTGATAACACGATCCAAGTCCACGGAAGAAACCACTCAAAGCCGCGGCTTCATCCGTGGGCTTGTATGGCACCTTCAATGGGTGATGTCGATTGGAAGGACGCGAGCGGGGGGGACTTCGCCGTCGATGCGGCCACGCAGGTGGTCCAGCACGTTCATGAAGTTGATGTAGCTGTCGTAGGGCGAGGCGTAGGGGTTGAAATACTTGTGCACCGCGCCATCGGCGAAATACTTGGTGCACATGTAGTAGAAGTGGTCAGAGGTGCTGAGCTTGCGCCAATCAGCCAAGAGCGCGTCCGCCGCCGCAATCGCGACGCCACTGCCTGCGGCTTTGGTGCGGTTAACCTTGGCAAAGACCAGTGGCTCAAGGGCGGCGAGCTCTTCGAGCGCGTGGGTTTGCATCGCGTTGCCCAGCCATGCAGATGTGTCGCGCTCGGTGTCGGCCCATGAAGTTGGCACCGAGGCATTGAAGGGCTTGAGTTGTGCAGTTTCGCTAGTCATGCGCAAGGCTTGGCTCGGCGTGAGGAATATGTCCTGAGTTGTAGAAGAGTTGCCAGTGGCGGGGTTGGCCTTTGCTCGTGCGTGCACGAGCGCGTCGGGCAAACCAGCGAAGAAATCAAAGATGCCTGTGTCGGCCCACTGATGCTCGCCGATGGTTTCGTAGTCCATACAGAGCGTGATGGGG
>JBBRGB010000180.1:0-7358 GCA_038241095.1 Phycisphaerales bacterium | reverse complement strand
GGCGTTCCTGGCGGCAACGCAGGACGTGGTGGCCGACGCCTACCGCACCGATGTGCTGCCCGATGAAGAGCTTGGCGCGGGGGCGGCCGTGTTCGTCAACGGCTACCGCATCGCCATGCTGGCCGCGGGGGGCGGGGCGCTGTTACTGGCGCGACATGTCATGGCTTGGCCTTGGGTTTATGTCACCTTGGCGGGTTTCATGGGCATCGGCATCGTGGCCACGCTTTTCGCCCCTGAACCGCCCCGCGCCAACGAACATCCGCCCACGCTCCATCAAGCCATTGTCGAGCCGCTCACCGACTTCGCCCGACGCCACGGCCTAGCGACCATTGCCATCCTGCTTTTCGTTTTTCTCTTCAAGCTCCCCGACGCCATGGCCAACGCCATGACCATGCCGCTTTTGCAGCAGAAGCTCCAGTTCGACGATGGCACCATCGCCATCGTCCGCGACTGGATGGGGCTGGCTTTCGTCATGCTCGGCGCGATGTGTGGCGGAGGCATCACCGCCCGCATCGGCATCGTGCCTTCACTCTGGCTCTTCGGGGCGCTACAGGCGCTCTCCAACCTGGGGTTCCTCGTGCTGGTCTTGACGGGCAAGAGCGTTGCCATGCTGGCGGGGGTGGTGATTGTCGAAAGCTTTTGCGCCGGGCTTGTGGCTGCGGGCTTCATCGCGTTTTTGATGAGTCTGTGCAACCGTCGCTACAGCGCCACGCAGTACGCCATGTTCACCAGTCTGATGTACGGCGCGGGTGTGATCGTCGGCGGATTCACCGGCTACATGGTCAAACACTTCGGCTACGCCAGCTTCTTCGCCCTAAGCGTGCTGGTGGCCCTGCCCGGCATGGCCGTGCTGCCGCTCTTGCGAGGCCAAGATCATCGGCCGGGTGCGGGTGTTGGTGACATGGAAACGGGTTGAACACGAAGACACGAAGACACGAAGAAAGGCACAAGAACCTTGTAATTCTCAATCCTCTTCTCTGTTTGTTTCCTTCGTGTCTTCGTGTCTTCGTGTTCAATCAACTTGAATTGACAATCCGCGTTCATCCGTGGTTTCGTTTTTTCATCTCACTCATTGGCCAGTTTACGCGGCATGGTGGAGCCGATGACGCGGATCGGCTCCGACACGGCACTGGCTTCCAGTGACAACGTGGCATCGACGCCGGGCTGCACGGAGAGGTCCATCGTGCCGCGTTCCAGCACCCAGACGTTGGCGTTGTTGCGCCGGCGCACGCAGGAAAAGCTGGCGTTGGTCACGCCGCCCATGAGCGGTTCCTCGATCTTGTCCGAGCCGTCGAGCCGCGAGTTGATCATCCACAATTCCTGCGTCGCCTTGCGCCACTCGATGCGGATGAGCCGACCTGTGGTGTCGATCATTTCGATGTACGGCCCGGTCAGCACGTTGCCCGTGAGCGTCACTTTGGGGTCGGTCGTCGCGTCGGGTTGCAGCGGGCCGTGCGCGGTGCTGGTTCGCACCAGCGAGAGCAGGCGGTTGGTGATCATGCGGGCCGCGGCTTGCGAGGAGGCTTGCTCGGCGGCGAAGGCGTAAGCCTTGAAGGAGGCGTCGGTGGCGACCATCGTGGCGGTGAGCAGCATGGCGGAAATCGCCAGCGAAACCAGGAGTTCGATGAGCGACACGCCGGCGTGCCGCGCGTGCAACGAGCCGCGCACGACAGTAAGCGGTTTCCGATTGTGCATCAGAAGTTTCATCGCGCTCCCGTTTCGGAATAGGTCGCGTAATCGGGGCTGAGGCTGATCGGCGCGAGGATGCCATCGGGCAGGGGCAGCGTGGGGTCGTAGCGAATCTGAATGATGCCGCGGCCGCCCACGGGCATCTCGGCTTCCATGTCGCCATCAAGCGAGGAAAAATAACCCAGCGTGGTGTTGAACTGCGGGCTGGTGTCGCCTTGCACCGGGCCGGTGTTGCTCTTGGGCTCAAAGGTGGTGAGGATGGTTCCGTTGACCTTCACTTGGCCACGCATGTCGATGATGCCTGCCACGATGGTGCCCGAAAGCTCGACGGTTTCATTGGAATCCGCGGGGCTGACGAAGGTGCCCATTTCCACCGAGTAATGCGGCAAAAGCAGCGTGCTGCGGCGGAACAACGCCTTCTGGGCCGCGGTGAGATTCGTCGAGTCGTTGATCTTGAAAGCCGTCTTGCCGGTGAAGGCGATTTTGTTGCGGGTCTGGGAAAACTCGGTCGGCGCGTCGCTGACGATGCCACCCTCAAACGTGCAACCGTGGAAGCGCACGTTGTTGGAAATCGTCTTGGTGTCAGCCACATCCTGACCGTTGACCTTGACCTTCAGGTTCGGGTGCTTGGCGGTTCCGTCGGCTTCCTGCATGCCGGCGAAGGAGTAGAGGGCGTCCTGGTTGTTGCTCTCGGTTTCGACAAACGTCACGCCGATGAAGCGGCAATTCTTAAACAGCGCGTTGGTGCCCTTGGGAATGCGGATGTTGGTGAAGGTCATGTTTTCATAGACGGGTCGATCGTAGTAGTCGTACGGGTGGGCCGAGCCGTAGGGGATGGCTTCGCGCACCTGCGCGCCCAGCGGTTGCGGCGAGTTGGGATCGCTTGGGTCGTACTTCACCGCTTGGGCCACGGCTTGGGTCGTCAGATCGTTAGCGGCCATGGCCTTGAACGACGCGACGTTGAAGTCCGCCGGGGTGAACTGCGGAATGGCGGTGTCGGCGGCCTCAAAGGTCATGGCCGAGGCGTCGTGGCCGGGCTGGATCGGCCCTTGGAAAAAGTCTTGATATGGCCCATTGGCGGCTCCGATTTCCCACGCCGCCTTCGAGGCCGCGGCTCGAATCTCGCCGCGAACCTTCGCGTAACGATCGTATTCATCAATCCGACCGTCCCCATACCCCTGCCGCGTCGGATCGCCGAAGGTGTCGATCATCTCAAACAACTGCGCCGCATTGATGTTGGCCGAGGTGTTCATGTCCACGGCTGTGATGTAACCCTTGGCGCTGGTGTCGTAATGCCCCAGGAAAAAGTCGTAGTCATCGACGTAGCCATCGCCATCAAGGTCGTACTGCGCGGGGTTGGTGATGCCCAGAATCTCACGGCTGTCGGCGAGATTCAAGCGGTTGTCGCCGTTGGCGTCATTGGTCGCCAAGGTGTTTTTCAAGAGCGCGAGTTTGGCGTCCAAGGCCGCGTCGAGTCCACCGAAGTCGCTGAGCATCTGAATCGGGTGGCCGTGCGCCAGGTGCGTCTCGTTGTACCGGCTGCCGATGGGGCCTTCGATCATGACGTTGCGCCCGATCATCACCCGGCTACGCGACAAAATGGCGTAACGAATTTTCTTTTCCAGGCGGAAGTCCATCTGCACGGCACGGGTGATGCGATGCGCCACCGGACCGTCAAACGCCTCGATGCGAACGCGAACCCACGTGCCATCCAGCGGCGCGGCATTGGAAACTGCCGGCGTCATGTCGCTATACGGCGGGCGTTGGTAATAGGCACTGTCGTAGTTCTCGCCGGGGATGGGGTGCGGTGTGAAAGTGGCGGTGAAGGTCGGCGCGCCGGGACCGATGCCCAGCGGCCCGACGTGCAGCGATTTGCCACCGGTGACAGCCGTGTCAATGTTGGGCCAAACGCATTCATACGGTTCGGCCAGGTTGTGCGTTTCCATTGACAGCGAGGCGATGAGTCCAGCCCGAACCTGATCCCACAGCGGCCCGGCGTTGGTGTTGGTGATTTCGCCGTCGCGGGTCTGCACGTTGGCGGTGATCTGATTGACGCGATAGACCATGAAACGCAGGCCCGTCTCCGCCGCCGCCAAAGAGCGATTGATCTTCATGCTCGAATCGGCTGTGGCGAGATTGCCCTGTGCGACAATGGCCATCGCCGCCGCCAGCGCGCCGAAGATGACCAGGAACATCATGGCCAAAATCGAAGCCGCCCCCCGCCGCCGCGCGGCATGGCCAACCCTCGATCGGGGTGCCACACAGCATCCCCTCAGGGTGCTGTGTGCCAATTGACCTTGCGGTTGCGATTTCAAAATGTGCCTGCTCTGTTCAAACGATTCATTGACCTCGAATGGTTGTGGCCGCCCCAGACACACAGCACCCGAAGCGGGATGCTGTGTGGCACCTGGCAAGCGAGTGCCCGGCCGAACCAAGTTTCTTTCTCTCCAATTCTTCATCAGCGTTTATCCGCGTCCATCCGTGTTCATCTGCGTTAAAAAAGGAATCAAAGCAAGCGTTACCGCCCCACCACCCACACCAAATCCGTCATCGTCGTCGGCGTCGTCTCGCCCGCCGATTGGTAATACACCGTCGCCGTCACTCGCATCAACGGCGTCGTGCCCAAGGGCTGCGTCGCCACCGCGCTGATGTTGTCCGGCAGAACGTTCTCCACCAGCACATGCTGGCTCCAACCCTGCATGTCGGGAATCGCTTGCCTTAGCGCGTTAATCGGCGGGCCGAATGTCACCCCCGCGCCGTGCCCCGCCGTCACCACCCCGGCAAAGTCATCCAGATCGTCGTAATCCGCAGGTGTGTTCTCGTTGGTCTCAGGCCCCAATGTCCCCTTGCCGGTGATCGGATCGTGCATGGGCAGCGTCAACGTCATCTCGCGGATTTCGTTGGCCAAAAGCTGGGCCGTGCCCGTGCGTTGCGCCCAATCATTTTTCTTGGTGTAAGCCTGTTGCGCCCCGACAATCGCCAGCACCCCCGTGCCCACAATGACCGTCGTCAGCGCCGCCTCAATAAGCGTGAACCCTCCGCGACTGCGAGGTAATCGCCGCCCCCTGCCGCGATGTAACCCTCGCGCCGCAATCGATGTTGAATTGGCTGGTCCACGTTTCATGTCAACCCATTTCCATAACCCCGATCAACCCCACCCCAACTCCAACTCAACGATTCAACCACCCCCCAAGTCAACAAATCATCCAAACAACGCCCCATCCCTTCTTGCTCTTATCCGCGTCCTCATCAGCGTTCATCCGCGTTCATCAGCGGTTTCCTCCGCTCCACTCCCCACCCACAACCTCACTTCACCAGCGTCGAAAGCTTGAAGATCGGCAGGATGATCGCCATCGCAATGAACCCGACAATCCCGCCCATCAACATGATCATGATCGGCTCGATCATCGAGGTCACCAGCTTGATCGTTTCCTTGAGTTGCTTGTAGTAAAACCCGCTGATTTCATCGAGCACCTCGCCCAGCTTGCCCGACTCCTCGCCGGCGCTGATCATCTGCGTCACCGCCTTGGGCAGCAGGTTGGTGCGCGACAGAGGCTGACTGATTTTCTTGCCTTCCTTGACCGAGACGAACACCGAATGCCAGAGCTTGCGGAACATGCGGTTGCCGCTGATTTCACCGGTGATGTGCAGCGTGTCGAGCATGGGCACGCCAGCGTTGACCAACTCGCCCATGGTGTGCAACGAGCGGCTGATGTACAGCGCGCGGAAAAGTTTCTTGAAGATCGGCACCGAGAGCTTCACCCGGTCAAACCACCAGCTCCCCGCATCGGTGCGGACAAACATCCAGAATCCGCCGACGATGGCGAGCATGGCCAGCACCACCGCCCACCACCAATCGACCATGAAGCCGCTAAGCCCCATGAGAAACCGTGTGGGCCAAGGCATGGCTGATTCCTTGCCCTTGAAGACCGCGGCGAAGCGGGGCAGCACAAACGTCAACAGAAATATCGTGGTGCTCACCGCGAGGGTGGCGATGACGCCGGGGTAAATCAGCGCCCCGACGACCATCTGCTTGGTCTCGATTTGCTGCGACATGTAGGTGGCGATGCGGTCGAGCATTTTGGAGAAGCTGCCCGACACTTCCGAGGCCCGCACCATGTTGATGTAGAGCGGTGAAAACTGTTTGGGATGCTTGGCCAGGGCTTCGGAAAACTGCTTGCCCGCTTCGACATCCTGCTTGATGCGCAGGAGCATGGTCTTGAACTTGGGGTTTTCGTTTTGCTCGGCGATGCCTTCGACGGCCGCCCGCAGGGAGATGCCGGCGCGGATCATGACGGCAAGCTGCGTGGTGAAGTTAAGCACATCCCGCGGCGAAGGGCCGGAGGAATAGTTCAGGGCTTTTAACCGTTGCCCCAGCGTGACGGCGCTAGCTCCGACAGGCGTGAGTTGGAGCACCTGGTGGCCCTGAGCGCGAAGCGATTGGGCCGCGGCCAAGGCGTTGGCGGCTCCGAGAATGCCCACCGACACCTGCCCCGAGGCCGTGCGAAGTTCATAGCGATAGTTGGGCATTGACCATCTTTCCCATATTGCGTTTGGCTCAACCCACGCGCGTGTGTCACGCTTGCGCAAGCCTCAAGCCTTCTTCCCCCTACGCCGCCAACATCCGTTCGATCTTCTCCGGGTACGCCGACTGCGCCACGGCATCCTCGCGGCTAATCATGCCGTTGAAATACAGCTCGGCAATGGCACTATCAAGCGTCCGCATCCCCAACGCCCGATTGGTCTCAATCACGTTGGGAATCTCAAAGACGCGGTTCTCACGAATCAAGTTGCGAATTGCCGGCGTCACCAGCATCACCTCCACTGCCGGGGCCATGCCCTTGGAATCGCTGCGTGCAAAAAGCGTCTGCGAAATCACCGCCTGCAAAGTGTTGGCCAGCATCGAGCGAATCTGATTTTGTTGGTCGGCGGGGTACATGTCGATGATGCGCTCCACCGTCTGCGAGGCGTTGCAGGTGTGCAGCGTGCTCAAGACCAAGTGCCCCGTTTCCGCGGCCGTAATCGCCGCGGCGGTCGTTTCCAAATCTCGCATTTCACCGACGAGAATGATGTCCGGGTCCTGCCGCAGCACGTGCCGCAAACCACTGGCGAAGCTGGGCACATCGTCGCCAAGTTCGCGCTGTTCCAGCAGGCAACGGTTGCTCTGGAAGGTGTATTCCACCGGGTCTTCCAACGTGATGATGTGCTTGCTGTAACGCTGGTTCATGGCGTCGATCATGGCCGCCAGCGTGGTGCTCTTGCCGCTGCCAGTATCACCCGTGACCAGGATCAGCCCGGCGGGCAAATAGGTGAGCTTCTCAATGACATCGGGCAGGTTCAGCGACGCGAAGGCGGGAATCTTTTCCTTGATCAAACGCAGGGCGATGCCCACCGTTCTGCGCTGCACGTGAGCGTTAACGCGAAACCGCGCCACACCCGGAATCTGATAGGAAAAGTCGGCGTCCTTGATCTTCTCGAACTTGGCGATCATTTCATCGCTGGCCATGTGCCGCACCATCCGCGTGGCGCTTTCGGGCGTGATAACGGGATAGTCCATCGGCGTGACCACGGTGTGCAGCCGCATCATGGGCACGTGGCCCGAAATGAGGTGAACATCCGAAGCCCCCAAGTCCATGGCGGTTTTAAGAATGTGGTCAAGCTGCATGATT
>JBBRGB010000179.1:0-7383 GCA_038241095.1 Phycisphaerales bacterium | reverse complement strand
GAGTGTCAGCGAGGTCAACGTACTCTGAATATCGAAGGTCTTGTTGTTAAAACGGAACTGGTTGCTGATGGTGTGATTCGTGGCATTGGCGCTGCCTTCCACCGTGACCGTGCCATAGATTTCATTGTTGTTGGCGTTGCCTGACAAGCTGTAGTTGGCCCCGGCCGTACTGAGGAATTTGAGCGTGCCAAAATTCGTGGTGGGTGAATTGGTCACGGCATAAGTACTGGCCGCGCCGAATTCCAAGGCATTGCCACTGGATGGTGGGGTAAGCGCGTCCCAGTTGTTGCCGTCCGTCCAAACACCGCTGACGCTACCGTTCCATACCGCCGCGTTCGCCGCGGTGCCCAAGGCCAGGATCGCGCCTGCCGCCAGAAGTTGTGTTCCGATTCGTCGCATGATGAGACCTCCGTAAAAGGAGTGATGGTGATGCCGCCCTTAAACGCTTAAAGACGGCGTGGTGTGACCTGGTGAAAAAGCAAAGGGCAGCGCCAAGGCCGATTGCGCCCGGCGCTGATCCAAAAGTTTGATGAGCATGGACACGGCTTCCCGCCCAATCCGGTGATTGGGAACCGCGAAGTTGGCGTACTCCGGCCCCATGAAGGCCACCGGGTGATCGTCGAAGGAAATCAGCGCCAAGTCGCCGGGCACGCTCAGCCCGCGTTGCACGGCCGCGACATGGAAGGGGATGGCCGTGGTCTGCGAATAGGCGATGACGGCCGTGGGACGCTCCCCGCAAACCTCACCCGCCAGCACCGAATCGGCAAAGGCGATGCGTTGCGGACTGGGCACATCCACCCCTTGCGAAGCGCGGATCACCAGCGGCTTCAAGTCCGCGTCGATCATGGCCGTGGCGTAACCGTCGTGGCGGTCGGCGGCGCTGTAGTGCGGGTTGACGAAGTCAGGCCCGTGTGTGAAGTCCGCCCAGGCGATGCGGCCGTGGCCCAGCTTGATGAGGTGCTCGGCCGCGACCTTGCCAGCGCCGAAGTCGTCGGGCCGAACGCAGTCGTGGGGCTGGGGTGAGTTGATCCAGACCGCCGGGATGCGATGCTCGGCAATCAGGCGGATCATCGATTCGGGAATGTCGTGGGTGTAGTCGATGAGCAGGCCGTCGCTGGCGACTTCGCGGAGGATGCGGGGGACGTAGCGTCCGTCGGCCAAGTGCTCGTCATCCATGCGAACGACCATGAGGTTCAGGTCGTGTTGGCGCAGGGCGTCCTGGATGCCGTTGAGCAGATCGGCGGGCAGGGAGCTGCGGCCATCCTTGGTGCCCAAAAGAAGGGCGATGGCACTGGTTTTTCCGGTGCGGGTGACGCGGGCGGCGGCGTTGGGGCGATAGCCCATGCGGCGGGCGGTTTCGGTGACGAGTTGCCGCGTGGCCTGACTGTGGCGGTTGTCGCCGTTGGCGAGGATGCGGCTAACCGTGGGCTGTGAAAGCCCGCAAACCTCGGCGATGGTGTAGGAGGTGACGGCCATTGTTCTCTTTAGGGTACATCCGGATACACAAGATGTCAAGGGTTTTGTTTAATCTTTTTTTTTGGGGTTTTGTGGCGTAAGGGGAGTTTTGTATCCGAATACAGAGGGGACACGGGAGTAAGAGACGCTAAACCGCAAGCGGCGCGCGGCCCCTTGTCGGAGCCGCGAGGCGTGAGCCTGCGGTCGGGGGCCAAGTGGGGTACGAACGCGCAAGGTTGTGGGGAGTGCAGCGAGGTTCGACCGGGGGCTTACGCCCTTCGGCTCTGAGGGACGGGCTGGGGTTCTGACCGCGTTTAGAACATCATGCCCATGCCCATCAAGGGCAGGAGCAGGGCGTTGACCATGTTGCCCTTGACCTGGGCCTTGATCGTGGCGGTGTCGTCCTGGGCCTTGATCTCGATGCTTTCCATGATCTTGATCATCGGCTCCATCGTCGGAGCCAAGCCCTCTTGCTCGGCCATCTGACCCTTCATCTCGTTCAACGCCATCGCCACCTGGCCTTGCATCATCGAGACGGCCTGGGCGACCTTTTCCTTGTCGCTCCCCTTGGCGGTGATGGTGATGTCCGTCATTTCGCCCTTGCGAACGCTGCTCATGGTCACGGTGTCAAACGCGGCCAAGGGCGACCCGAGGCGGTAGGCGGCGCTGACCTTCATCACGCCCCACAATTCGGCGGTGGTGTCCACGGTCTTGATTAACGCGGTGATGGCCTCGTTGCTTTCGAGCTTGCCCTTGCTGGCCTTGAGCGACTCGATGACCGCCGCCACGGGCATCAGTTCCCGCTCCGGCCCGGCGACGAACACGAAACGATCCTTGGCAAAGGGGATCATGAGCATCTCGCCACCGGGGGCATAGGTTTCCGTGTCGCCGATCAATTCCAGGTTGGCGTGGGTTTCGACCAACGCGGCTTTGGCCGCGGCGGGGTCATAGAGACCCCGGACGATCACGACCACATAGCCAGCGTGGTTGCCGATGTTGTCAGCCACGCCCAGGGTCGCGCTGTCGATACGGACGTTGCCCAAGCGACCGGCGATTTCCATGAAGCCCTTGTAGTACTCCGCCAGCAATTGGGCACGCATTTCGGGGGTCGCTTCCGTGCCGAACAGGGGCACGGCCGGGACTTTATCGAGAATGGCCTTGAAGTCGAACTTGCCGCCCGTGGGCAGCACGGCCTGCACCACCGCCCCGACATCGGCGGGCAATAGCCAGACATCGCTCATGCGGGCCTCGGCGGTGAGCTTCGGGGCTTCGTACTTCTTGCCCTGAATATGGGCCACGGCTTCCTGGGCGTATTGCGCCTCGAAAAGCGTTTCAGACTTGAGCAACGGCTCCAGCGTAGTCAGCGCGGCCTTGTCGCCCAGCTCACCCAAGGCGCGCATGGCCATGAGACGATCGACCTTGACCAGTTGCGCCTGCGTCGCCAAGCGGTCGATCAATTCCTGTGCCCGCGCCGCCACGTCCGGGTTTCCACTGCGGGCGACCGCTTCCAACTGTGGCAGCACCGCCATGCCCTTGCCCAGGATTTCACTGCCCGCCGCCTCGCGGACACGCGGCATGGAGGAGCCAAGGTTTTGCAACTGGCGGGAGATGTCGGCAGCCTCCGCGGTTGCGAGCCGGGCCTGCATGGACTGGACATCGACGACGTTGACGCCGCGTTGTTGCCAGTAGGCCTCGGTGGTGATGTAGTCGAGGAGTTCGTTGCCCCCGCCGCCGCCCGTCAACGCGATCATGAGAACTTGGAGTAGGCCGAACATCATCATGGGAAAGCTCCGGTAAGGTTGGGGATAGAGTAACACGCCAAACCGCAAGCGTGGTACTCAGGCCCGCTTCTTTTCGATGCGGCGTTGGCGGAGTTCCAGCCAGGCGGGCATGACCGTCAGGCAGGCGAGCATGGTCAGGCCGATGCCGGCGGTCATGGTCAGGCCCAGGCTTTCAATGCCGCGATGGCTCGCCAGGCCCAGCGCGCCGAAGCCGATCATGGTCGTCAGGCTTGTGACGGTGATGCCCTTGCCCGTGCCGGCGGTGAGGCCCAGGGGCCGGGTCGTGGCGTCCATGCGGTAACGATGGAGCATGTGAACCCCCGAGTCCACCCCAATGCCGAACATCAAGGGCAGCACGATGATGTTGGCCGGGTTGAGCTTCATGCCAAAGACCCACATCACCCCGAACGTCACGGCGAAGCCGATGACCACCGGCACGAGGCACAGCCCGGCGTCGTAAGGATTGCGGAAGTCCAGCAAGAGCAACAGGAACACCGCGACAAAGGCGTAGATTCCGGCCCACAGGTAAGAGCGCCAGATCAGGTCGCCCGACTCGTAGATTTGCACAATGACGCCGGTGATGAGCGGATCGACCTGGCGCAGGTCGCTGACGAAACGGGGCAGAAAGTGCGGGTGCAGCGGGCCGTCGATTTCGCTGGCCGGGTCGTTGGGGAGCTTGGGATAGATTTCCATGACGTAGCGCCGTTGGCCATCCTTGGTGACGCTGATGTAGTTCTCCATCAAGGCCGGGGGAAGGTCGGTGATTTGCAGCGGGCGGGTGTCCAAGGTCAGTTCGATGCGTCGCGCGGCCGTTTGACGAAAGGCGCGGTACTGATCTTGCATGACTCGCAAACGCTCTTGCCGCGTGGCCTCGGAAACTTTTTTCACCTCGGTCAACACGCCGTCGAGTTCGTCGCCCAAGCGGCTCATGGCGTCACGAATGGCCGGGGGCATCTGACCCTTGCGAAAGAGCATGGCCAAGGTGACCATGCCGCGCAGGTCGCCCATGGCGCTAACGACATCGGGCACGGGATTAAGATTCGCCGGCGGGGTTTGCTCCGCCAGCACGCGCTTCGCCAAGGGATCCAGTTTAGCCCCATATTCCCGCATCAGGGCGACCTTGGCGTCGTTCTCTTCCGGTTCGAGAAAGCCGATGCCACGCACGGCACTGACCGTGGGCAGTTGGAGAAACGCCTCCTTGCGCTGCCGCACCTGCCGCGTCAGGTCGGCGTCGTCCTTGGCCTCGATGAGACTGACGCCCGACCAGATCGACTCCCCGCCGTCGCGGACGATGCGTTGCGCCCATTCGACGCTGTCCACGCCCTTGGGCTGGAGTTTGAGCAAGTCATAATCGAAGCGCATGACACTGATGGCCGCCAGCGAAGCCGTGGTGACGATGGCCGCGGTCAGCAACGTCAGCCAGGGGTGACGGGCAAAGGGCAGCGACCAGCGTTCCTCGTAAAAGTGAAACCACCGGTCGCCCATCAAAGCCACGTGATGGCGGTCGTGTTTGTAAAGCCGCAACAGCGCGGGGAAGACGCCCAGCATCGCCAGCAGACAGAGCATTACACCCCCCGCGGCGATGAGGCCCATTTCGCCCACGCCTTTGAAGTCGGTGAACATGGTGGTGACGAAGGCCACGGCCGTGGTCACCGCGCCGGTGATGATGCCGGGGCCCATTGTCTGAATGGTGTCGCCGATGGCGCGTTCAAAGCCGGGCACGCCTTCGTCATACTCCGGCCGCACCAGTTCATAGCGCGAGGCGAGGTAAATCCCGTAGGCCACGCCCAGGCCCAAGAGCATGACGGTGAAGATGACGCTGATGACCTGCAAATACCCCACCGACAAAGTGGCGAAACCAAACGACCAGCCCACGCCCACGAACAACGCCACCATCGCCCAAAGGGGCGTGCGGAAGCTGTGAAAGGCGATGATTAGCAGTGTGGCGATGAGGATGGCAGCGAGGATGGAAGTCCACGTACCGTCCCACGTGGCAGCGGCGGTTTCATCGGCCTCGACGACATCAATGCCCGTCAGGCCGATGTCATAGTCGGGATGGGCGGCGTTGGTTTGCCCCACGATGGCGCGGATGCCGGCGATGGCGTCGGCGAAGGCGTTTAACACACCCTCCTTGGCGCGGGGTTTGACGCGGATGAAATACAAGCGGCCGTTGTCGCTGGAGAAATAATCCCAACTGCCCAAGGCCGCTTGGGGCGTGTCGGGCTTGATCTCCGGTGGCGCGGGGGTGGCGTCCACATCGAGGTTCAACGCATGGTCGGGTTGCGTGATCGACTGGCCGATCTCGCCGACCAAGGCGATGAGGTCGTTGATGCCCGCCAAGGCTTCTTCCTCGGTGGTCTCTTCGTTGTCACTGTCGCGCAGGCGGGCCATGATGTTGCGCAGCATGGTTTCGAGGTTGGCGCTTTGCAGCAGCGTGGCGGCATCGTTTAACCGGGCGAGTTCCTCTTTGACGCGAGGCAACGGCGCGAGTCGCAAGGCGCGCGGGCTGAAGAAAGCGCCCCAGTCGGCCTTCTCGACAAACTCGCTCTGTCGCGGCGAAAGTTGCCGGCCAAGGTCATCGACGATCTTCCGCACCTCAACGGTGCGTTGCGGCGTGACCTTGCCCTCCTTGTCGCCCGCATCGACGACGACCACCAGTTCCGTCCCGCCGCCGAAGTTGTCCTGCCAGTCGATGAAACGTTGATTCCAAGGCAGCTCGGGCGAGATCAGGTCGTTGCGGTTGGACTGGAACCCCAATCGCCCCACGCCGGGGAAATAGCCCAGCACCAACGTCAGCGACAGGACCACACCCAATGCCGCGAGGATGAGGATTTGGTACGGATGCCGACAGACCCAACGGGCCCAGGCTCCCAACAAGCGATGCCGTAAGTCGTGTGCCATGTGTGATGAATCGTAAGTCGCCGGGGCAAAGGATTCAAAGCCCACGGATGGCACGGGATGCCCCCCTACCACCTTTGCGCGGTCGATCCCACGGAAGAAACCGCCCTCTCAGGCCGGTGACTACACGGGTTGGAGAACCAAGCCGTGGATGTCGGAGAAGTTTCGCGGCATGGATTGGATTTCCAGCACCAACTCGCTGACGCCGGCCGGGAGCTTGACATTGCCCAAGGTCATGCGTGAGGGGCGGTCGTACCAGCCGGTCTCCACGGTTTTGCCCACAAGCGTTTGACCGGCGACGGTGACGTGGAACAGGGCGTCCTTCTGCATCGAGGCCGTGCCCAGGTCGGCGTGAACGGTGTACGTTCCCGCTTGCGCAACCTCCAGCCGCCACTTCACATCGCAACCCAAGCGGATCATCTGCCCGATGGTCACCGCGCCGTTGGCAAAGCGGTTGATGCGGGAGAAGTTGACACCGTGCCGCCCGCGACGAATCGAAAGCTCCGGCGTCAGATGCGCTGTTTCCCCGGCTGGCACACTCACCACGGGTTGCCGGGCGGCTTCGATGGCGGGCATGTCCAGCGTCGGAGCCGCGGCATAGTCCAGCGCCACCACCGCCACATACGGACTCGGCGGCAAGCTCGGCAGATTCACTACCCGTAGGCCATCCTTGTGCATCTCCGCGCTCAACTTGGCGTCACTGCCTAGCAGCCGGGCGCTCTTGGGCAACTCGCCGATGTGCCGCACCAGCACTTCATCGCTGTGGGGCCACTCATGCAGGTGCAGGTAAATCGTGTTGCCGTTGCGATTGGAAAACCCGATGGCCGCGTGACTCTCCCGGCCGGGATCGCGTGGAATCAACGGGCAGGCGGTGATGTCGTACACGGCCTCCTGATTGACGTTGATCCAGTCCCGCATTTGTCCCAACCGCTCCACACATTCGGGCCGAATGCGGCCGTCGGGTTGCGGCTGAATGTTGAGCAAATAATTGCTGGCTTGGCATGAGTAAAGACTCAGCCGCCGCACCAGTTCCGGCGCTGACCAGAAACGTTCATCGTTGTGATAACCCCAACTTTTCACCCCGATCGAATCGCAGTATTCGACGTAAGGGTGCGGGTCTTCGATGCGATCGCAAATCATGCGTTCGGGGGTGACGTAATCGCCAGCGATGTAGCTGCGGTGCTTGGAAAAATCGATGGCGCGGTCGTTGACCACGCAAGTCGGTTGCAGTTGGTGAATCATGGCCACG
>JBBRGB010000178.1:0-7388 GCA_038241095.1 Phycisphaerales bacterium | reverse complement strand
GTTCGACCCGTTCCTGCCGCACCGCCAAGGCCTTGGCCGCGCCAGCGTCGGCGGCGGCGGGGGTGGCCTCCTGCGCCACGGCGAGGGCGGACAATCCCAACAGCGCGGCCAGAATCAACATGACGATTTGTGTGAGTTTGGTTTTCATGGCATGACTCGGAAGAAATAGTTGTAAACCTTGCGTTGGGGTGGTGCGACACTCCGCTGCGCTGCGTGGCTAAACGGGAAGCATCGATTTATTCCTATCCGCATGATTGATCCGTGTTCATCTGTGTTCATCTGTGATCATCCGTGTTCATCCGTGTAACCGACTTTGGTTTGTCATCCGCGTTTATCCGCGTTCATCCTCGGTTACCGCCTTTCCCCTCAACCATCAAAGATCCCCGTCTCAATGTTCCGTTCCAACTCCCGAATGGTCGCGGCATTGACTTCGCCCTGCGCTTTAAGAATCTCATGCAGCAGGTTGATGGCCTCCTGATACCCCTCCCACTTCTCCATGAACTTGGCGATCTTTTGCATGTCGTTGACGAGTTTTTGTTGTCGTTCCGCGGCTTCGGTCAGGGCCTTGGTTCGCAAGGCCGGGGCGATGTTGGGCTTTCGCGCCACATCCAGCACATCGGCCACTTGGGGTATCGGCCCAGCCGCCAGGGCTTCCAACGGGCCAACGATGTTCTCTTGAATGCGACGCTGGGCGGTGCCATTGGGCTCCTCGAGTTTGTTATTGATCAGCTCCGCCAGTATGGACGCGAAATGACCGGCGATCGTTACACATCGGTCCCCGGCCAATCGCTGCCGCTTCTCGGCCCGTACCAGTAGTTGCCGCTGCGCCGGGGGCAATTCGTCCTGTTCGCCCAGGCTCACCAACGTGGCCCGCACATCGGTCAACAGGTCTTCCTGATCCTTGATTAGACGCTCGAACTCCTGGCGTTGTTCCTGTTCCCGCCGGAGCAGTTCGGTGCGCAGCTCTTCGGGGGTGACGATGGTGACGGGGAAGGTGTTGGACAGGCCGCGTTGCGGGCCGGTGACGATGTCGTTGTCCGTGGCGTGGACGTGGAAGGTCAGAGTGGCCCCGATGGGCAGTTTCAAGGGCGCGATGTCGAAGCGGTGCAAGCCCGTGATTTCACGCTTGAGCGGATTGGCCGGGGCGAAGGCGGGATCGGTCAGCGGCAGTTCCACACCGTCGCCCTTCTCCGCTCCGGGCAGGGCGATTTGGTAAGTCAGGCCCGTGGCGGTAATGCCGAAGTCATCGGTCATGCGCAGGTCGATGGGGATGGAGGCGTTGGCGGTGACCCAGCCGGAGATGCCCAGGAGTTTGCCGCGCACTTCGGGCTTGCGGTCACCGACGATGCGGAGGGTGAAGCGGTCGGGCCTGCGGGATTCGAGGCCCTGGGCATCGACGAGCATGATGCTGTAAACGCCGGGTTGGAGTTGGTCGGCGGTCAGGGTGGCGCTGAGTCGCGGTTGATCCGCCGACGCCTCTTGAATGGTCAAGGGCATTACGTCTTCATCGCCTCGTCGCAGCGTCGCGGATTGCAGCGGCTTGGAGGCGGTGGCTTGAATCGTCAACACGCCGCCGCCCAGAAGGTCGTAGGAACCTTGCGCCGTCGGCAGCGTCGCGGCCGCCTGCCCGGTGTACGCGGGCGGCTGATAGGCCAGCGTCAAATCACGCGTTTCGGGCCGATCCACCAACTGCACGGTGATCCACTCCGTGCGGGCATCGCCGCCCGCGATGCGGAAGCGGAATGGAGCCAGCACATTGCGAAACAGAGCGCGGAAATCGCCCTGGCCGACCTGGGTGAGTTCCTCCTCGTGCGGCGTTTGGTTCTCGGCCAGCGGGCGAATCTCGGCGATGACGCTGTGTGGAATCACGCCGGTGGCTTGGACGACGACTTGCCAATCGTCACCGCGGGGGATGGTCAGTGTGTCGCCGGTGAGTTCGACGAATTGAAGATGCGTGCGTTGCGGCCACTGGGCGCTGCCGAGCGTGACGTTGCGGTTAAACCAGAGTTTCATCACGCCGGCTGTGGCGGGAGTGACAAACATGGCGACGATGATGCCGGCCAGGACCGCGGCCCCGGCGGCCTGCTGGAGAATGGTCTTGCGAAACTGCGCGGAAACGGCCCGCTCAAAGGGCGTGTCTTTCGCGGCGGCAGCACCATCCTCAATGGTCTTGCGCACCATGCTCGGTGAAGCCCCGGCGCTCACCGCGGCCTGGCCCATCCGCGACAACTGCACGGCACTGATGAGCCGCTGACCCAAGCGCGGATGCGAGGCCTCCACGCGCAAGACCAAGGCGTCATCCGACAACTTCTGCCACAGCGGCCAGAGCAATTGCCGCCAAGCCACCACCGCCAAGGCCAGCAGCCCCGACGCCAAAATGATGGCCCGTTGCTGGCGATCCCAACGCCACCAATAATCCAGCCCCAGGCTCAATGTCGCCCACGCGCCGATGAGCAACACACAGAGGCTCAGGCCCGAAAGGGCGAACCACAGGCGAATCCGTCGCCGCAGGGCGCTTAAGCGGCGGGTAATGATCGGCGGCAAAGTTGGAATCGTGAAACTGGTCATGGGAGTGTTAGTCTTGAGTCTTGAGGGATGAGTCTTGAGGGAAAAGGCTTGAGGCTAGGAGCTTGAAGTTTCATGATCGTATTTTCCAACCTCAAGACTCAAGACTCAAGACTCAGGACTCAAGACTTTCTTCTTGTTTATCAAATCACAACAGTTTGAATCGCTTGCGCAAGGCCCATTCGAGGGTCAACAGGCCAGCGATGATCAACAACAGCGTGGCGGTGTCCCAGAGTTCCACGGGCTTTTCCCGATAGACCACCGTCTGTTGCAGGTTCGGCACCGCAGCCGGAAGTTTGGCGATCTGGTCAATGTCGAAGTACCCCCCGCCCGAACGATCCGCCATCTGCACAAGCAACGGCTTGTTCAACGTGGGGTCGGCGAACTCCACCCGTGGCAACTCCACGGTGAAGTTCTTGACAATCCGCACGCCTTGCCCGCTGCCCAAGTCCGGCGGCAACATCACGGCCAATTCATTGGCGCCCAACTGTGTCGCGGTGACGGTGGCCTGGTAATGCCCCGGCCGATCGGGCAGGGCACGCAGGGTCACCGGTAGCATCGCATCCCGGCCCGCCTTCAACTCGCCTTCGATTTCATTGTCCGCCAAGGGGGCATAACTGGAGTCGAATAGTTTGGCGGTGATGATGACCGGGTCGCCCAGGCCGTAGCGTTCGCGGTCGGTGGTGATGAGGCCACGGCGTTGACTGCCCATGCGGCGACCTTCGATCAAATAGCGCGAAGCTTGAATCCAGAACTTGTCGAAATACTCGCTGTCGTGGCCCACGCTGCGCCAGCGCCATGTGCCGTCGAAGCCCGCGTAAAGCACACGCCCCCCGGCGTACTGCCCCGCCACCAAGAGCGGCCGATTGCCATCGGCGCTGCGGGCGGTGGGATCGGTGTGTTCCAGCAACACACTCGCGCCGGGCTTGGCGCGTTGGGCCGGCAAACTCCAGTAGATGCCGGGCATCGCCTGCCAGCGGGTGAGGTTCAACGCCGGGTCAAGATCAAAACTGGTGACGGGGTGGGTCTGGCCTTCGGGCGTCAGTCGCACGGGCCAGGCGCGGGTAAAGGCGGTGGTGAACATCTCCACGTCCAGCGATCGGCTCTCGCCCAAGGTCACGGGCAGCAGCACCCGCAGGTCATCGGCGGAAGGACTTGAGAGCAGCCGCGGCGCGTAGGCCGGGCCTGCCATGTACAGCACTCCGCCGGCGTGTTCGCCCACAAAGCGGCGGAGCAACTCCATCCAGCGACTGTCCAACTCCAACGGGTTGTAAGCCGGGCTGGGGTTGGGGTCCAGCAGAATAATCAGGTCGTATTTGAACAACGCCTCGGCAGTGTTGGGCAGGCGGTCGATGGGCGTGTTGCCCTCCTGCTTCATGTCCAAATCCATCGATTGCAACCAGCAGGAAAGATTGATCGACTTGTCGCGTTGCAACACCGAAGTGACGAGTTGATATTCCCACGACGGTGTCCCGGCCACGAGCAGCACGCGAGCCTGTTCGGAGCGCACGGTGAGATTGGCGGCCGCGGCGTTGTCATCCTCGCGCCACTCGTTGGGCTGCACGGGAATGCGAATGGTGTAGGTGAACTTGCCAGCCCGCTTGGGCACATGCTGAAACGAGGCGGTGACACGCGGCGCGGCATCGGTGACGGTGACTTCCTGTCGCGCGACCACGGTCGCGCCAGTGTCCGGCACGCCGATGCTTCCGTCGTCACGAGCCGGGGCTTCGAGCAGTTCAACGGGCACAGTGGCGGCCCCAAGCCCCTGACCGGTCACGGCCACTTCGATGGCGAAAGGATCATCGCGCCAGACATTCTGATCCGGCCAAGCCACCGCCACCGCGAGGTTCCGCGGCTTCTGCGTGTCGCCCACACCCACAGTGAAGACCGGCACATGCTGCTGCCCGGCGAACTCTGCGGCCTCGGCAGGGTCGTCGCCCTCGGTGTTCTGCCCGTCGGTGATGATGGCAATGGCCGCCACGGGATCACGCGAAAGTGACTTCAAGGTCTGACGAATGGCGCGACTCAGATTCGTTGTCGGGCCAAGGGCGTCATATTGCGGCACGACAATGGCTTGCCCATTAGGCGACGCGGCATTGCCCGCGTTTGCGCCGCGGTTGGCGTTGCTCGGACCCGTCGTGACGGGCGCGGCATCAAGGGTCGCAAGCTCGCGCAGACGGTTGGAGAAGGTGATGACCTTAACCCGCCCTTTTAGCGAAAGCTCGCGCAGGAGTTGGTGATCGTCGCGGGAGAGAACGTGATCGACGATGCGCTGGCGCGTGGGCCGATCGTTGCGGACGTTGGCAACTTCCGTGTTCAAGGCCCCGGCGGCGATTTGAGCCGAGGCGTCATCGGCGTAGTGATCGGCGTTGGTCATGGAGGACGAATCATCGAGCAGCAGCACGATGAAGGGCTGAATGATCCGGCGTTGGGAGATCGCCAAGGCCGGGCCAAGAAGCACCAAGGCCAGAATGACCACCACGGCGCTGCGAACAAACGCCAGCGTGATGCGGACTTTGCGGGGGGCGGTTTTGATCTCGTGGCGGTAAAGCCAAAAGACGCCCCACACCGCCGCGGCCAGCCCGGCCAGGAGGACGAAGATGCCCCAGGATTGCGGAGCGTGCATCCAGACCAGATCGGTCTGCGCATCGGTGGGGATGCGCGAAGGGTCGATGCCCAGGATTCGATAGAGCAAATCAGTCACGTTGATTTTCTTTACGGTTGGTTGCGGTGGTGGTGTCGATGCGTTTGAGCACGCGGCCCGTGGCGGGGTCGCAATGCCACTGCGCGGCCCCGTCATCGAGCGAGAGAATCACGGCCTCGTCGTTAATTTGCAAACCATCGACAGTGTGACGGGCGAGTGAAAGCGTCCAAAGCGGCGTCGCGGTGGCGAGATCGAAAGCCTCGATGCGGTCGGCCAGGGTGTCGGGGTCGATCACGCTTCGCACCATCAGCCCAAGGCCCAAGTCTGCATCAAAATAGCCTTTGGGGGGCGTGCCGAGGCGGGCGAGGGCAAAGGGACTGGCGGTGGTGGTGACGAGCGAAGGGCGATTGTTGCCGCGCTGGACAACGGGGCGTGGCCGGGCTTTACCGGGGCGGGTTTGCGCCGCGGTGTCATCGTCATCGGGGTAGCCAGGGGTTTTGAGGGTCCAGAGCTTTTCGCCCCGAAGGAGGCTGATGGCCGTGATGGCGGTTTCATCGAAGAGGATGGCGATGTGGCCATCGACCGGCAGCACACCGACGAGGCGTTGCCCCGTGCCGTCCGCTTCGTGCTTGGCCCGCAATGCGGCGCTGGCGGGACGGAACAACGACCCTTCCTCACCCAACGGCAACGCGGGCCAGGCGGCTTGATCGTCCAACTCATCGCGGCATTCCAGTTTGCGATTGGTGCGAGCAAAAAGAAACACGTGGTCATCGAAAAACTGCGATGGCACAGGGCCTTTGGCATCCACACCCACCAGCGTCGGCGGCGTCTTGGCTTTGTCGTCGGACTCACTGGCCACGGCAAAACTCATCACGGGCGGGCGTGCTTGCAAAGCCTCAGCACCCCAGCGTTTGGCAAGGGCGCCCAATCGTTGTTGTGCCAAGGTGTCGGCGGCAAGCGTCGCACCCGCGTCGATGACGGGCACATCGGCGAAGTGTTCCGCCAAATAGCGACATTCCGCCGCAGCCATGCGGGGCCAGTCCCGATCGGCGTGATAATCCGCCAGCGTCACCCACGCGGCCGCGGCTACGCGGGGGTCACGGTGCCGCGTCGCTTGCCGCAGGATCAGTTCGCCGCGTTCCCACTGTCCGGCATCGCGGGCGCGGCGGGCCGCAAGGGCGACGGCTTCGAAGGCCACGGACGTTTGCGGATAGGCCCCGGCGATGGCCAGTAGAGTTTCGACGTTGGCCTGCTCTGATTTGGCTTTGTTCAAGGTCGCTTGGCCGCGGTCACGCAATAGGGGAAGGATGGCGTCGGGGGCTTGGCGGGCGAGATTGTCAAGGGCGGCGGACGCTAAACGGCAAGCCTGGGCGGTGGCGTCATCGTGGTCTTGCGTCACGCCAGTGGCGGCGGCGTTGGGTTGATTTTCTTCATCGAAGGTCACCAGCGTTTGACTGTCATCCAGGGCCACGACTTCGTAGAGCATGGCCGCGTCGCGCCAACGCGCTTGCGCCACCGCGACTGCGGCCCGCGACAGTTGCAACCGCAGACGATCCGGCGTGGTCGTGGCAAGTGCGACGGCCTCATCGAGCAACGCTTGCACACGCGCGGGTTGGCTTTGTAAACGGGTTTCACGCAAGAGCAGGTCGAGCAACTCAGGCTTGGCGACCGTGGCCGAACCGCGCGGACGCACATCGGCGGCAATGACGGCGCGATAATCGCGCAACGCGGCATCAGCCTCGCCCAGCACGCGATGCAAGCGTGCCCGTCGCAACAAAGCCGACGTTACGCCCGCTTGTATTTCCCGATTCAACGCCAGGAGTTGTTGCCGACTCTCGACGTACACCGTGGCACGTTCCAAACCGGTGGCGACAATCACCCGACCATCGGTGGTGAGGTTGCCCAGCGGGTCAGCCTCTTGCGTGGTTCGCACGGGCATGGTCGCCAGCGGCGCGCCATCGCGGGCCGACAGGGTCAACAGCGAATCTTGCAGAGGCACCAGCACCGTGTCGCCCGCGATCACGGCGTGACCGTGACTTACTGGTGTCGCCGCCTGCCAGATGACCTCGCCATCGTTGGCGGCATGGCATCGAATCATTTCTCCGCCCGCGACAATCACGCCGCGTTCAGCTGCCCCGCCTTGCAAAACGCCAACGCAATACAGCCCCTGACCACCACC
>JBBRGB010000177.1:0-7413 GCA_038241095.1 Phycisphaerales bacterium | reverse complement strand
GAGAAAACCTTGGCCCTGTTACGAAAACTCCAAGGCGACGCCAGCCCCGCCGCCATCGACGCCCTGCCCGCCCAAGAGCGTGACGATGCCTTCGCACCGCCCCCACGCACACTCCCGGCGACGGACATTCTTTTCGACGCTTGGGCCATGACCTCAATTCGCGGCCCCATGCCGGGCCGGCCTCCGCTGGCACCCTACCTCCACGGCATCGCCGAATGGGAACCGCCACGCACCAGCATCGCTTGGCGAATGGAAGTCGCGGTCTTGAGCGAAGACCTGCTGGCGCTACAGGACGAAGACTTCATCGAAACACTGCTGGAAGACTTTCCCCTCAAGCCCCACGAACTGCTCAGCGACCGTAGTGACCGCATTCTCGAAAATTTGAAAAAAGCCGCGGAACGATTGGGCATTACGTCTGATGACGACCCTAGCGACGTGCCCATCTGGCTGATGGATGATCGCTCGCAGGTAATACGCACTTCCTTGGCGAAGTTGATTGACGGTGACACCAAGCGGGCTATCGAGGCCATCGCCGACTGCACGTTGATTCTGTCGCCGAAGTTGGGTGGGCTGACAGCAAGCGGCTTGTTCAATGGTGCGGAGCCGTATCGCTCCGAGTGGAATCGCGCTTCCAACGAGGCCGACACCGCCTACGACATCGCCGACCGCTGGCTCGATGAAACCGACAAGCCCCGGCGAAAACGGGTTTTCAGCGATCAGCCACGACTTGACAAGTACGATGACATGTCCCTGATTCACACCATCGACACCGACCCCGATGCCGAGGAACGCGATGAGGAAGCAGGCGATCTGGAAGAGTCCTCGTCCGAAGCGGAATCGTCCACGCCAAGCGGTTCAAAGCGATTCTGGCATTGGCTGGTCAAGCCGCGTGATGCCGAGGATGCCACGCGGGCCTCGGCGGTGCCGGTGACCTTGGAACATCACACGCTGGATGTCGCCGACAAATTATCGCCCATCATCGACGCGCTGAACCTGCCGGGGAAGATCAAGGAGACCTTCACGCAAATCGCCCACTGGCACGACCTGGGCAAGAAGCGCGAATGTTTCCAACTCTCCATCGGCAACCCCGACCCCTCGCCCGGCAACTGGTACGCCAAGTCCGGCAAGCCCAAGGGCCAGCCCCGTTGGCGTCCGCGACGGGTCAACGGCTACCGCCACGAGTTCGGCTCGCTGTTGGACATCCTCGACCCCGATCAGGAGCATTTCGCCGTCTTCGCCAAACTCAGCCCGGAGATGCAAGACCTAGCGCTGCACGTCATCGCCGCCCATCACGGCCGCGCCCGGCCTCACTTCAGCGGCGACGCCATCGCCGACCCTAACTTCACACAGGAAGACTCCGAGGAAGCCGCCGGCAAATCCCTCTGCCGCTTCGCCCGCCTGCAACGCAAGTACGGCCGCTGGGGCTTGGCCTATCTGGAAAGCCTACTTCGCGCCGCCGACTGGGCCGCCAGCGCCAACCCCACCCCGCGGGAGAAAGGAGTCCCGGCATGAGTCAAGCCGAACCCAACATCACGGTGAAAGTCGATCTGACCAACCCCGGCCAATTCTTCGCCTGCTGCGGCCTGCTGGAACTCGCCGACCGGCTGTGGCCCGGCGCGGAGGGGTGGTTTGATTCGGGACAATTTCACATCATCTGTCAAGGGACTATTGCGGAATTACTTCAAGAGATTATCGCCGCGCCTTTGGAACAACTCGATCTCACTGATGAAACCGCATCAGCGATCCAGCTTGGCTCCCCGTTCAATCTGCGATTGGATTGGTGGAATGACGAGATCGCCGATGGCAAGCAATTCAAAGCTTGGGCCGGCCGCATGAATTGCATCCGCATTGCTTCCGCAATGCGGCAGGGGATGCGTGGCGTCACAAATCCAACTGAAATGCTTGATTATGCTGCGGTGGTTTACGACCCCGATCAACCGACGAAGAAAGTGGAGCCATTTTATTACGACAGCCGTCGCGGATGGAATGCTCAATCCCGCGACATCGGTTTCGCGCCTGACAGTCTGAGCATGACCACAGCGGCTTATCCCGCAGTCGAGTTTTTGTGCATCGTAGGACTTCAGCGTTTCCGTCCTCCCGATAAGAAACGACGGGTTTTCGATTACACCGCATGGGCGCGTCCCGCCCCCGTTTCCATTGCCGGGGCCATACTCGGCGGACTTGTGGCCATGCCCGGCGCGCAAACCTATCGCTTTGAAAACGCTTTCCGTACCGACCAACGAAAACATAAATCCTTCCTTCCCGCAACCCCTATTGGAGCCTCGAAATGAGCAAGACACTCACCAAGTACGACCACTGGCTCTCTGGCGATCAAGGCCCTGCGGCTCTGGTCATCCGCGAACACCTCATGCCCGTCGAAGGGCACGATGGCGCGGTTTTTCCCCCCACCTTCGCCGCCGGTGACGGCTTCCCCGGCGGTTACAACATCGATACCACCAGCGATGGGGGTAACGTCTGTCTCATCGACAGCGTGGGATCGCAGGCCAACCGCATCGAGCCGATCTTCTCCCAGGACAAGTACGCCAAACTCATTCCGCAAATCGTGGTCAAGGCCGGTGAAAAGTCCATCAACATTCTCGACGCCGGCCACCGCGCTGGGGACGCCTTGATGCGTTGCTCGGAGTTGCAATCACAGCTCCACGAGGCTTTCAAAGCCGTCCTGATGCACAATGCCGAACCCATGGCGCGAATCGCCCCAACCTCGCTGGTCTTTGGCGTCTGGGATTCCCGCGACACTCAGGCCAAACTGCCCCGGCTCGTTTCCTCGGTCATCCGCGCTTTCAACGCCCAAAAGATGACCCGCGGCGCGGTTTACATTCCTCCGCTGGATTATTCAGCTCTTGATGTTTTCTCCGAAGAAGAGAAAGCCAAGGCGGAAGGAGACAAAAAGAATCCCTTGGCGAAACGTGGCTTTGTTCACAACCCCGCTTCCGGTTCGCCGGGCGGCGTCATTGCCAAGGGTGGCATCCGGCGTGACGCCTCACTAAGCCTTGCCGCTTTGCAACTCCTCAAGGCGGGTGATGACGCCGAAAAAACGCTGGCCTTGCGACGTTACATTTTGGGCTTGTCGTTGGTGGCCTTGACCGCCAACACCTCGAGTTTCCTGCGCCAAGGTGCCAACCTTGTGATTAATCCTGATCAGCCTCGTGAATTCAACGAAGTGTATCGCGATGGCCGGCGCGTGGCTTCGCCATTGACACACGATGAGGCTTTGGCTTTCGCCGCCGAGGCCGCCCAAGCCTTCAAAGTCGGCAAAGACCAAACCGTGGACTTTGAAAAGAGCAAGGCCAAGGCCGACGTGAAGAAGAAAGACAAATAATCGGAGGATGTCATGTCCGACTACCTGTGTATTTCCGTGCTCTTTCTTGACCCGCGGTTTCACGGCCGTGGCGATGGCGGTGATCCCGAGTGGCCACCGTCACCTTTGCGCCTGTTTCAGGCCCTCATCGCCGCCAACGCCGACTTGCTTGATGACGGTGGCCCGCTCGTGTCCGCCTTGGATTGGCTTGAAGCCCAGCCGCCCCCGTTCATTGTCGCGCCTCGCGCCCAGCCGGGAGAGCCGTACCGGCTTTCAGTACCCAACAACGCCATGGACTTGGTGGGCAAGGCTTGGTCCCGTGGCAATTACTTCGGTTCAGGCGATTCCAACCCCGCCACCCATCGCAGCATGAAAACCATCCGCCCCACGCAAATGGTCGGCGATGACATGGTGAGCTATCTCTGGAAGTCCGATGACAAGGCATCATCCGCGGACAAAATCGTGGCGGTTCTCGCCAAGGCGGCACGTCGGCTCGTGGCCTTGGGCTGGGGTATTGACCTGGCGGTCGGCAAAGCCCAACGTGTCTCCACCTCGGACTTGGACGGCCTGACGGGTCACACCAATGAAGTCTGGAAGCCGTCACCAGCCGCGGGAATGACAGCCTTGCGCACACCCATCAAAGGGACACGCCAAGCGTTGTCCCAACGCTACGAATCGTTCATCAGCCGTATTACGGATTCGGGCTTCATTCCCACCACGCCCTTAGCCCATTTTGCCATCACCGAATATCGACGGGACAGCGATCCGGTTGGCCGACCCGTTGCCCTCTTCGAACTCCGCGACGATGACGATGCGTTTTATCGCCACCCCCAATCCAAACTCATGCACATCGCCGGCATGGTGCGGCATCTGGCGATTCAACTCATGGACAAGGCACCTCCCCGCGACGTGCCCGAAAATTGGGTTGACACCTACGTGGCCGGCCACATGCGGGACAACGCCGTGGATCACCGCCAATTTTCCTATTTGCCAATGCCATCGCTGGGTCATCGCCACGCCGACCCCGGCATTCGCCGGGTGATGATCGCCGCTCCTTTGGGTGATGATGCCCTGTTAGATCATCTGGCCACGCGATTGGCGGGGCAACGGCTTGTCGCCGAACGTGGTGATGAGTTCGCGGGGCGAACGCCGCCCGTGCTGATCAAAGTCCACCAAGACAAAGTCGCCCAGCATTATCTTCGTCCCGCCAATCGCTGGGCCAGTTTCACGCCGGTGATCCTGCCGGGGCACGATGACCACAAGCCCCAAAAGACCGCGGAGTTGATCGAGCGATCGTTGCGACAGGCGGGCATCGTGCAGCCTTGCCGTTACGAATACAGCGCCTTTTCCCGCTTTCCCAAGGCGCTTTCAGCCCACAAGTACGACCGCCAGAAGCGGCCTGCGGGCTACCTGCGACCCGACCACCTCCAATCACTCACAGCCGTTCATCTGACACTGACTTTCGACAACGACGTGAAGGTGCCCGGCCCGTTGGTCATTGGGGCCGGCCGACATTGCGGGTTTGGACTCATGGCCGGGATCGATTGAATCGCCGCACCGATGGGACTTCCAAGGGGCTTGTGATGGCGACAGAGAATAACAACGCTGGACAGGCCCAGACCAAGGGCAATTCCACGCCCGACCTCCTCCCCGTGCGAATGCTCAACGAGTATGCCTACTGTCCCCGGCTGTTTCATCTCATGCACGTCGAGGGCCGGTGGGCCGACAACGCCTTCACCATCGAAGGCCGCCACGTGCATCGGCGGGTCGATCAGATTGACCATGTCTTGGCCGGCGTGGGTGGGGATGACGCTTCACCCGACACTTCATCGGCAACGCCTGACGCGGCGATGACCGATGGAACCGATGATGATGATGCGGCACCCTCTTCCGCGGACCGGATGAAGGCCACCGCCGCCGACATCGGCGATGAGCCGCCCGACATCGCCCGCTCCGTTTCCCTCGGCTCGCCCAGCCTGGGCATCACCGCCAAACTCGACCTGGTCGCCACCGCCGGTGACGAGGCCCTGCCCGTCGAAACCAAGCGCGGCAAGGTGCCCAACAACCCTCAACGCTCTTACGACCCCGAACGGGTCCAACTCATGGCCCAAGGCCTGTTGCTGCGCGAACATGGCTACCATTGCGACCACGGCGTACTCTACTTTGCCGGCTCCCGCACCCGCGTGGATGTTCCCTTCACCGACGAGCTCCAAGCCCATACCCTCCAAACCATCGACCGCGCCCGCGTGGCCGCCAGCGCGACACACATGCCCCCGCCGCTGGACGACAGTCCCAAATGTCAAGGTTGTTCCCTGGCGGGAATCTGTCTTCCCGATGAGACGCTCGCCCTGCAAAACGCGCCACGTGAGAATACCGAAACACCAGACTCGACAACTGATGACACCGGGCAGGGAACCATACGAAGACTCTATCCCGCCCGCGATGACGCCCTGCCACTCTATGTTCAGGAACAAGGCGCATCGGTCTGTAAAAAGGCGAGTCTCCTAATCATTCGCAAGGATCATGAAGAACTCGCCAGCGCTCGCTTCAAGGACATCTCCCAACTCGTCCTGTGCGGCAACATTCAACTGACCACGCAAACCATTCATCAACTCTGTGAAGCCGGTATTCCCATTGTCTATCTTTCCAGTGGCCACTGGTTCTATGGTGTCACCGCCGGCCTGGGGTTGCGCAACGCCTACGATCGTGCCGCGCAATTCCGCGCCGTGGGCGACGCCGCGACATGCCTGGCTTTCGCAAAACAACTGGTGGTTGACAAAGGCATCAATCAGCGTGCCCTGTTGCGGCGTAACGGCCACCCTCCTGATGCCGTCCTGCGGGACATGAGCGATCTAATCGACCACGCCGCCAAAGCCACAAGCATTGCCAGTCTGCTTGGTATGGAAGGCTCGCTTGCCCGACTCTACTTTCAATCATTCGCCTCGCTGTTCAAGACTCGTGACATTCCCGCGGAATGGGACTTCGAGGGTCGCAATCGCCGACCGCCCCGCGATCCTGTCAACGCTATGCTCTCCTTTCTTTACGCATTGCTGGCCAAGGAATGCACCGTCTCCCTGCTGGGCGAAGGACTGGAGCCGCATTGGGGTCTCTACCATCAACCCCGCCACGGCCGCCCGGCACTGGCGCTGGACATCATGGAACCGTTGCGACCCCTCATTGCCGACTCGGCGGTCATCACTGCGGTCAACACCGGTATGATCCGCGCTCGCAACTTCCTCACCGGCGTCACCGGCTGCATCCTCCAGCCCGCGGGCCGCAAGGCTTTAATCCAAGCTTTCGAGGCCCGACTTGACCAACTCGTAACCCACCCCGCCTTCGACTACCGCTGCTCTTGGCGTGTCGCCATCCGACTCCACGCCCGCCTGCTGGCGCGATACTTTCGCGGCGATGTGCCAACCTACCATAGTATTACAACACGATAATACTGAAACTCATTCACCCTGACAGGCAGTGTAAATATCATGCCTCGCCGACACTACCTGATTACTTATGATGTCAGCGACGACAAGCGTCGAACGAGACTGTTCGACATGCTTGAGGGACAGGGCGATCACGCTCAATACAGTGTCTTCTTCTGCGACCTGTCTCCCGCCGAGTTGGCCACGCTGCGCTCGGCAATCACGGCCATCATCCACCACCGCGAAGACCAAGTGCTCATTCTTGACCTCGGCCAGGCGCGTCACCCTTTGGATGAAGGCTTGGAGGTTCTCGGCTCTCCTTACAAACCATTGCTGCGAACGCTGGTGGTATAATATTTGGAGGGTTGATTCCCTTGGGGACGTGCCGCCGGAGACTCGGCAGCGGTAACTGCCGCTTACTTTTTGGCAATAGCTCAAGCGAGCGGTCTGGTGATTTGACAATCGAGGAACCCGCTCGTACTCTTTGAAAAGTAAAGACTTGCAAGCGAAATGCCTGCGCCCCCGCAGGCCGTGCAGGCCTCGCCATCACCACCCGCTCGATATCCTGTTGGTAAGCATCGACTGACCATAGAGATACAAGAAGCAAGCTTTCTCCGTCCACCCCGACGGAGCCCCATTGAAGCCCAGCCGACATCCGCCTGGCGGTCAGCACCA
>JBBRGB010000176.1:0-7440 GCA_038241095.1 Phycisphaerales bacterium | reverse complement strand
CTGCGAGTCAGCCCAGCGCGGATGGCGATGCCTCAATGGCCACGAAAGGATCCCCGACGTGATCGCCGGCATCCCCTTCATCGACGGAGTCAAAACCCTCGCCGCCTGATCCGCTCATCCACAGGATTTGACCATAGCTCCCGTTCAAAGACAGGTGGCCGTCTTTGACCACGACATACGCGCTATCGGGAATCGCGTCCGGGTAAGCGGTCGGGGTTTGTCCGCTGGCGACGGCGGCGAAACCCAACTGCCATGCCTGGGGAGCGAGCAACATCCAAAGGGAAAGAAAAATAGCGCATGAGGCGGACTCCGGTAAGCTCGAAGGTGGATGGCGATCCGTCAGCAGTCATTTACCATCGCCAAAAAGACAAAGTTGAAGAAAACCCATCTGCAGCCCTTGACAGGGCAGAATCCTGCAGTATGATACCACGTAACATCACTATGACAATATGTCGTACCATGATGTGGAAAATTCGAGGTAGCGATGGCGGCAACTGTACATGAAGTCGCGGAAGAAGCGGGCGTTTCGGTCGCCGCGGTGCTCCAAGCCATGGGCAATCGGGGTCGCCTCCGTGACGAGACCCGTCAACGCATTCGCGCCACCGCCACCGCCGTGGGCTATCGGCCCCACGCCTGCGCAACTGCCATGCGCAAGGGGCGTTACGACGCTGTCACCCTCCTCCTGAGCACCATTGCTGGTCGCAGCCTCCTCCCGCCGAGCCTGCTGGATGGTGTCCAGCAGGCGCTCCGCGAAGTCGACTGCCACCTCAACATCGCTTCCATCCCCGATGAGCAACTGATCAACCGCGGTTATGTCCCGCGCATCCTCCGTGTTTGGGCGTCCGATGGACTGATCATCAACTACAACGCTGCCATCCCAGACGAGATGATCCGCCTCATCCGCGACTTCGCACTTCCAGCGGTCTGGCTTAACTCGCGCCACGAAACCAACTGCATCTACAGCGATGAAGTGGGAACCACCGCCCAAGCCACCCGCCACCTTCTGGCCTTGGGCCACCGCCGCATCGCCTTTGTCAACTACCTCACCGGCTACAGTAAAAACGGCTGGCACCACAGCACCCAGGACCGCTTTGCCGGCTATTCCCAGGCCCTCGCCCAAGCCGGCCTCAAGCCCCTGCTCATCGCCGGCCCCGAATCCATCGCCCGCGAGAACCAAGCCCGCATCGAATTCAGTAAACAGTGGCTAGGTGCCCCCGGTCGGCCCACCGCAGTGGTCTGCTACAACGCCGAAACCGCCTACTCCGTCCTCTTCGCCGCCGCCGGTCTGGGTTTGTCCATCCCCCGTCAACTTTCCGTCGTCAGCTTCGGCAGCTACCCCCTCTACGAGATCGGCATGCTCCTTGGGACCATTGTCGTGCCCGAATACGAGCTGGGCCTGCTGGGAACCCGCATGCTTTTCAAAGTCATCGAAGACCCCACCCACGTTGTCCCGCCGCAACGAGTCCGCGGCGAATTCCACCCCGGCGAATCCTGCGCCCCAGCCCAAAGGAGTAAACCCAGTCCATGATTCCATCAGCTCCGCCGTGTGGCGTAGCGCTTCGAGAACACCTTTTTTCGTGAGAGGATTATGCCCATGTTTCTGAAACGCATCGATTCCATCAGTCTCCGCCTTGTGGCGGAGCGCGTCGAGAACACCCTTTTTTTTGAGAGGAATATGTCCATGCTTTTGAAGAACATCGCAAAGTCGGCGGCAGTGCTCGGTCTGGTCTGCGGAACCCTCGGTCTTGCTTCGCCGACCGACGCCGCCATCGTCGTTACCGCCACAGCGGAGAGCAGCCAAATCGGCGCGGCCTATACCGGCCTGAGTTTCCCCAACGGCTACCCCAATGACCTGACCACTCTCGGCACCACCGACTGGGCCTACTGGCAAGGCGAGGTTGGCGGCGTCATCACCGAACTCAACGGTAAGTCCGCCGGCAGCGGCATCGGCCTGCCCGTCTTCGCCAACCCCAACCGCAACGGCACGGTACAGAACCAGATCGGCGGCTACGTCGGCACCCACTTTGCCTTCACCGACGGCACCGCGCCCGCCAGCAACGTCGACCTCACCAGCGCCGGCGTGACGGCCCAGCGCGGCGGCTCCCTCACCTACAGCAACGATCCCGGTCCCTCCTTCCAGTTCTCCGCACCCGTCGGAATTGCGGACAACACGCTCTATGTGTGGTTCTCTGCTTACAAAGCCGTGGGCACCAATGCATTCAATATTACCGTCTGGGACGGCTTGACCCAGATCGGCTCCACCCTCACCGCCGATGGCGCACCCGGTGGTGACACCGGCACCGCCTATGTCTACAAGTTCGTCTACGGTGGCGACACCACCACCTCCGGCAACCTCGACTTCAAATTCCAGATGACCGACGGCAACCAGGACAATGCAACCTTCACACTCAATGCTGCCGCTCTTCAGGCGGCGGCTGTTCCCGAACCCGCCTCCATCGCCCTGCTGGGGCTACTGGGGCTAGGAGGCCTGTTGCTGCTGCCACGGCGGCGCAACGCGTGAAACGACTTCGACCTTTGGCGGTGCGACGCTTAACGGCGTCGCACCGCTCTTACTGTTTCCCCCGGACACCGGCCCCGGGGGGTCTCGGACAAGGCAGCAACGTCAGAGCGGTGACGCGTAATGAGGACTCACATCATGCAACGTCAAAATCAGACTGGCAACCAGGTCTTCATAGACGGCCACACGCAGCGTTTCACACCGGAAGTGTTCAAGGGCATCTCCAGAGCCGACTGGAACCAGATGGTGCCCCACTATTGAGATTGCCAGACGGGATGCTGCGCGAGTTGCCCTATCATCCGCGTCAGCATCCTGAACCACCCCAAAAGAACGGAGTACAGATATGGTTTCACGTCAACATTGGTTCCAAACGACACTGCCACTGGCGGGCATCCTGATCTTGGCGATGATGTCCTGGGCCCTTGGGGCCGAGGCCCAGGACGAAGCTGCCACATCACGCGGTGATCGTGCCGCGCAGTCTCCTGCCTATGCCGCTGCCACGGCTCACGATCCACACTTTGGCGAAGCTCATCTCTGGCCCGAGGATGTGAAGAAGACGGACTACTACAAGCAGGAATGGCCCAAGGCCCGCGTGCTGACCTGGGCGAATCCAGGGACATCCGCCAAGGATGGCTGGGAGGCCAAATACTGGCTCGAGGATGGCAAGCCGGCGGCCAAGCCGTTTGATGAGAACTGTGA
Source organism: Phycisphaerales bacterium (assembly GCA_038241095.1). Classification (GTDB taxonomy): domain Bacteria; phylum Planctomycetota; class Phycisphaerae; order Phycisphaerales; family Phycisphaeraceae; genus JBBDMX01. Next base: position 4,223 of record JBBRGB010000176.1, on the reverse strand, counting down.
CCTGGTGTTTCCAGACCATGCGGGCAATTCATACTGGGTGAGCATTACCCGAGGCAGGAAGTATCAACCGGCGAGTTACCGCCACCTGACTGTTGGCAGGGCTGCCTGCATCGTCGGTCATTTCAGCGCCGGTGGGAACGTGTGGATCAAAGCCGGCGCTGGCGTCCAATACCTGGATTCCATGGTGGGCGACAAGAACACATTCGTCCGCAACGACAACGACGATATCCGTCTGGTGGATCACTTCTTCATCAATAAAGCCCCAACTTCATCGGTGGAGATGATCGGCAAGTTCAGTTCCGACGACAACTGGCGCATCACCTCCGGCATTTTGATCGTCGGGCCCAACAGCGAGATCCGGGCCGGCAACCGTACCGATCCGACCATCATGGACAAGGGCACGCTGGTGCTGCTCTCGGGATCGCTCTTTCAACGGAGGTCCAACTGTGACTGGGGAAATGATCTGGTTGTCAATGGCAAACTGATCGCGGGCTTGCCCGACCGCCCTCTGACGAGCGATGCGAAACTGGGGCTGGGCTGGAAGTCCAAGGGACAGTTCATGGGCACCAGCGGCGGAGGACGCTTGCCCGGCCCAAACGACTACGGCATGGTCGTCGCCCCTGGTGGCAGCATCGAGGTCCATACAGCCGATCCCGCCAAAGCCCGCCTGGCAATCTTTTGCAGCAAGGATGACAACGACTGGGGCCAAATCGAGATCATCTCCCGCAACACCCCGCTGCACGGCGACCCACTGATCGCCAAACTCAAAACACTTCCCCGCGTGACTGACATGGTGATTCACGGCCAAGTAACGTGGAGCGGCATCCGGTTTGATGACATCCGCAAAGCCGGCATCCACGTGAAGTCGCTGCCCGATTTCAGCGGAAAAACAGGGCCCACCTTCGGCAACCAAAACCAGGGCAAGCCCGAAGAATTGTTCACGATCATTCCCGAACCCAAGAGCGCACAGTGATTGCCCTGACCATGCTGCCAAATTCGCTTTGTTTTCGTGCCGGGCTGGTTGCCGCCATGTTGGGATGGTGCGTCACCGCTGCGCTGGCGCTGGTCGATCCCCGCCTGCAACCGGTGGATTTGTTTGAGCGTCACCGTGTCGTCCTGCACCTGAAGGTGACGGCGGTACACGAGGACAAACAGACGGTGGAACTGGCGGTGCAGCAGGTATGCAAGGGAGATTATGCCGCCAGGAGTGTTGTGTTATTGGCGGCAGATGAGACGGTGCGCGAGGCATTCCAAATGCTCGTCAAGCCGGATCTGAGCGTGGTGGCGTATGTCGGCGGCGCCGGACGTGGGCAGGCCCAGGATATTCTGTTCTACGCTGGCGGCGAAGGCCGCTGGCAGAGCGGCAAAGTGCAAGCCGACGGTTCTGACAACAGCGCCGCCTCGTGGCAATGGACCCACGATCTCGGCCCCCAGGATATGTACGGAACATTCAACGGCCACCCCCAGCGCCTCGCCGAAATGATGGCTGACAAAGCGGAGAACCGCGCCTACTTTCCCGCGTCGGTGTTCGACCAGTTCAAGGACGATCTGGTCATCGACCGCTTTCCCAAACCTCTCGGCGGCGTTGCACTCCACGATATCAACGGCAACGGCCAGCTTGATATCTATGCCTGCAACGAAACCGGCAACCGCCTCTATTTCCAGTCCGCTGAGGGGAAGTTCCGTGACGCCACTCAAGCCCTCGGGTTGCAGGACGTGACCAGTGTCGGTTGCAGCTTCGCGGATGTCACCGGCAGCGGTCGGGCCGATCTGCTGGCCGACGGTGTGATCTACCTCCAACGGGTCGATGGAACATTCGTCAAATCCACGTTGCTGCCGCCCCAAGCCAACCAACAGGTGAAGCTGGCCGCCTTCGCAGATATCAATCGCGACGGCTATCCCGATGTCGTGGTTTCGAAGATCAAAGGCGGATTGCATGTCTATCTGAACCCTGGTGCCCAAGGCGGCACCTTTACCGATGCCACGGCCGCCCTTGGCCTGGATCAGCCCGAATGCGGCGAGGGGCAAACTGGTTATTTCATGGTTGGCGACTGGCGTGATGACGGACGAACAGCCTTGTTCTACGCGGTCGGCCCTGGCCTGATGCTGGAGCGTGGTGAAGATGGTCGCTTTGCACCTACCGCGGATATGCTGCGCTACGATTTCACCACTTTCGCAGAGCCCGCAGCGCTCACCGGGGCGGGTTGCTTTGCGCCCACCTGGCGTGCGGATCGCCTGGACTTCATATTTTCCCGCGATACCGGCGTGAACCTGCTGGCCAACGTCGATGGCAAACCATTTGATTCCGGCCAGTACGGCAATGAACTGGTCGTGGCCACCGTGGATTGCCAGACGGTGGTGGCGGAAGATCTGAACGCGGACGGCAATGTGGATATTTATGCTGCCAGCCGCACGCTCTACCCCGATGCCGATTCCACCAAGATGGTCAATACCTACTATATGAACCGCGGCTACGGTTCCTTCATGGTCCCCACGCGCTACAAGGCTTCAGCCATCCCCGGTCGAGCCCACCACAAGCAGGGCGCCGTGGGCGTGGCCATCGGCGATGTCAATGGTGACGGCGCTAACGACCTTCTGCTGGGCGGTACAGATGGCGTGCTGACGCTGATTGTCAACGATGTGTTGGCGGGACGAAAGCCCAAGGCCAACCCCCTGGCGCACGAAAAGACGCTGGCGCAGACCAGCCTGCTCTCGGTGCAAATCACCGGGAAACTCGGCCTGATCGGCGCCCGCGTGGTGCTGGCGGATCTGCAAGGTCGCGTGGTGGGTCGGCGCGAACTGGGTGCCAACATCGCCACAGGCTGCCGCAGCCCGGATACGCTTAATTTCGCCGTGCGCGAACCGGGCACCCACACGTTGTCAGTGCGATACTCCGACGGCGCGATCCAGACCTGGCCGGTGGAACTCAAGGCAGCCGAGCACCTGCACCTGCTGGCCCCTCGTCACGACGCCGTGGAGTCGCCCTCGCTTCCCCCCGCTCCTTGAGCACAGCTGAACACCCTGGAACCAACATGCTGCTACCCACGCTCGATCCGGCCACACCAATCAAGACCGTTACGTTTGACTGGGGCGACACTTTGTCGGTGAGTCGTACCATGCCCTACGCCGTGAACCAGAATCGTGCTCTGGGGCAATTCCGCCGCGAGTTGATCGCCTTGGGCGCAAACCCCGCGGAGAATTTCGTCGGCGCCTGCAAGGCCGATCTCGCGGAGGCTTGGAAGGCTTCAATCGATCACAGTGCCAACCCCGACCACAGGGAAATGGATCACGCAGCCCTCTTTGTTCGCTGGGTGCAGCAGAGCGCTGGCGAGAACCTGGACCGCAACGCGATAGGCCGGGCGGTGGAACGTTGCGAGGATGAACTGGTGGACATCCAGATGGCTTTCGCCGAATCACGCCCGGTGCTGGCGGAACTCAAACGCCGCGGCTACCGCATCGGCATCATCTCGCATATCACCTGGCCCGGCCCGGCCTGCCGACGTTGGTTTGTCCGCAACCGCCTGGCGGAGTTTGTGGATTTCTACAGCCTCTCGAGCGAAGTGGGCTATCACAAGCCCAGCCCCCGACAGTTCCAACAGGCACTCGACGAAGCGGGTTGTCAACCGCACGAATTGCTCCATGTGGGCGACAGCGTCTACGCCGATGTCGCCGGTGGCAAGGCCATGGGCATTCGCACCTGCCTGCGCTTGACCGATTCAGTCACAGATCAACAGATCGCCACATGCGGTGCCGACTGGATCATCCTTCGCCTGACGGAATTGCTCGCCGAACTGCCCGGTCCCAATGGCCGCTTGGGGACGTCGGCCCGAAGTTGCCTCGAAGTGTTCGAGCCCGACCTGAAGTAAATGGATCCCATGCGCGTCATCATGAATTCCCCCGACAGCCTGCGCGCCTGGTCTAATGCCTTGGCCCATGACTGGCGGACTCCAGCGGCGGCCAGAGAATGCCCGGCGAGCAAGGCGTTCCCCGCGCCTTCACCCAACCCCCGAATGTCCGGCGATCTCCTTTCCCAAGTCTCCGCGTCCGGCCATGCCCCCCCGCCCCAACCCCGGGTCAGACCTTCATGGTTGCAAAAACGGCACTCAACTCCGCGGCGATCCGAGCGTTCCAATCAACCTGATGGTCATGCCCGTCGATGGCATCACCTGCCTGAGTGTCCTGTTGGCGCAGTTGTCGAAGAAGTGCGTTGACCTCATGATGGG
>JBBRGB010000175.1:0-7512 GCA_038241095.1 Phycisphaerales bacterium | reverse complement strand
CAAACCTCCGATCACTTGGGGCGTCGATCCCAAGCTTGCGTTTAGCGTTCCTGACCTTGGCGTTGGCAATCCCCGCCACGGCCCAGGAACTCGCGCCATCGCCTGAAATCCCAGCCACACCAGTCACCGAAACCCAACCCGTCCCCGACGAAAAAACTGTTACGCAAACTCCCGAAACCCCGGAAACTCCCGAAACCGAATCCCGCCCCGTCGTCACCGTCACCATCATCGGCGGTGCCAAAGTCACCGGCCAGGAGCTTCGCCGCACCAAGGAAGGAGTGGTCATCGACCTCGGTTTCGACGCCCTCTCCATCCCCGGCAATCGCGTGCTGGATGTCACCGATGACCAGGGAAACAGCGTGGCGGCCCGACAGGAAAATGAAGAGGTGTTCACCCTCGGCAGGCTCGAAGCGGCCCCCGTGCCGGAGCTGGTCAAACGCTTCGGCGACGCGGTCATCATGGTCAAAACGCCCGCCGGCTTGGGCACCGGTTTTGTCATCAGCCCCCAAGGCCACGTCATCACCAACTACCACGTCGTCGAACGCGAGACCAAGGTTTCCATCACCGTGTTCATTCCCACCCCACAGGGCTACGAAAAGCGTGATTTGAAGAAAGTGAAAATCTTGGCGATCCATCCCCTGCGCGATCTGGCGCTGTTGCAGTTTGATGCCGAGGAAGCCAAGGGCTTCGCGCCTAAGCCCGTCGTCTTGGCGGCCAAGGATGATGTGTCGGTGGGCGACTTGGTTTTTGCCGTGGGCAACCCTTTGGGGCTGGAACGCACGGTGACGCAGGGCATCGTCAGTTCCACGACCCGCACCCTGGGCCACCTGCGGCTAATTCAGACCGACGCGGCGATCAACCCCGGTAACAGCGGCGGGCCATTGTTCAACGCCCGTGGCGAAGTCGTGGGCGTGGTCTGCGCCGGGGCCACCTACTTTCAGGGCCTGGCCTTTGGCATTCCCTCGGCCGACTTGATCCAGTTCCTGCGCAACCGCGACGCTTATCTTTTCGACGCCGCCCAACCCGGCAACGGCGTGACCTACCTCGAACCACCGTTTAACAAAAAAGAGAAGCCGTAAGCCTCCCGACCGAAAAAGGGGACATCCACAATTTCCCCTTCATTGTCGTTTGATTCGCCACAGCGCCTAGGAAATTGTGGATGTCCCCTTTTTCTCGTCCAGATGTTCGATAAACTATCTGTGAATCCCAAACCCTTTTCCCGCGAGTTGCCCATGCTTCAATCTCATCGTTTTGTCGCCCTGCTTACCACGCTGATGTTGCTTGCAACCTTGGTGCTTTCAACCCCCGCATCCGCACAAGAGGCCGATGCCGCGTGGAACGCCCTGCCCAGTGAGACGCTGCTGGCGGCGCGGATTCCCAACGGCCAGGCCATCGTCGATGCCATGCGCAAGCAGACCAAGTTCGGGCAAGTGGTTTTCAAGGGCGACCGCTTTGACAAGGCCTTGGAGTTGATGAAGAAGGAAGCGCCCGAGGAATGGGAGAAGATGAACGCCGACATGGCCAAGTACGGCTTCGCCCCGGCGGACATGGCGCAAGTGATGACGGGCCAGTCGGCCTTTGCCTTTGTCATGGAAAGCCGCGCTGACGCCGCTGCCGACGCCGCGCCGCTGATGGTGGCGCTGATGTGGGCCGAGCCGGGCGAGGACTTGGCCACGCGAATCATGAGCGCCATTGACAAGGCCATGCTCGATCAACCCGCCGAGGGCGAGGGCAAGGTCGTTCGCGTGGATTATGAACTGGGCGGGCACAAGGTCGTGCAGATGACTTGGGGCTTGTTCCAAAAGCAAACGGATGGAATCCAGATGGATTGGCCGGAGAACTTCGGCGAGATGACGCCCGAACAGCGGCAGGAGTTTTTCGAGAATCAGCGGAAGAAAATGGACGCCGCCCCGGTGGTGGAAATGGATCAGACCCACCTGATGGTCACGAAAGAGGGTGGACGAATTTACTTGGCGATGACCTTTCCGCAATCGCAGGCTGAGGTTTTCAAGCAGCGGGCCGCGGGACAGGAGAAAATCGATTTCGCCGCTGTCACTGGTTTGGAGCAGGCCAAGGCGGTCATGGCGCGATTCCTGGCCGCCAAGGACGCCAACCAGGCGGGTGGATTTTTGGCGCGGGTTACCGCCTCGCCGGGCCTCTTGGATGCCATGCCCAAGGGTATGACCCTCATCGAGCTTTACGGCGATCTCACCGCCGCGTTGAAACTTGCCGACAAGGCCGCGAACCCCGAAGTCGCCCGCAGTTTCAAGGCCTTGGGCGTCGATTCACTTACCACGATGGCTGCGGGATTCACTCTTGATGGCAACTTCCTGCGTTCCGGCGCGTTTGTCACCCTCCCGGCCCCGCGCCGCGGTCTGATGACCTTGTTGGAGCAGCCCGAACTTCCCGCCGATGTCCCCGCCTGGGTGCCAGCCGATGTCACGCAATACACCCACTTCAGCTTCGAGTTGGGCAAGGCCTACCTGACGATCAAGCAACTGATGATCGACACCTTTGGCGAAGAGGCCGGCCAAGGCTTTATGATGGCCGAGGGCCAGGCGCAGATGATGCTGCAAGTCGCCCTTCCCGATCTGCTGGCATCCGTCGGCGGTAAGCACACCTTGGTGGCCTACGCGCCGCGGATGGTCAAGCCCAAGCCCTTCCAATTACCCGGTATGCCCGCGGCGGAAGCACCAGAAGCCGATGCCGTCGAAATGCCCCCCGTGCCCGTCAATCGTCAGGCCTTCGTCTGGCAACTGGCCAACGCCGATGTGTGGGCGAAAATGATGACCGTCATCGGTAACATGACCCAAGGCCAAGGCCCCGACGGCCCGGTCAAGGCGGCGCAGGAACAGGGCTTCACCGGCTACCGCATCACCGATCAATTCTCCGGCCAGGAATCGAGCCTTTTCCTGGGCAAGGGTTACTTGGTTTACGCCAGCGGCCCGGACGTGGTGGAGAACATTCTGGCCTCGCTCAACAGCGCCCCGGAAGGTGACAAAGCTTTGGCCGGCAGCGCCATCGCGGCCCGCGCCCGGCAGATCATGACCCCCCGGCCAGGACTGATGTATCAGATCATGGATGCCGACAAAGTGGCTCGCAACGGCTTTGACACCATGATGAAGGGCATCGAGTTCGGCTTGGAAAACGCCACCGAACGGGTGGATGGCCCGGACCCCGTGGCCATGCTCGAAGGCCTCAAGGCCCTGCTGCCCACGCCCGAGGAAGTCGAAGGCATCCTGGGCGTCAGCACCGGCCAAGCCTACCTCACCGAGCAAGGCGTGGTGAACGTCGGCGTGGTGGAACTGCCCGCGCCGTGAGTCGGGAAAATGAGTGAATGATTCTTTCGGTGGCACACGTCATCCCGCCGCGGGTGCTGTGTGTCCGGGATGTGGGTTGGTGTCCCGTGCTTCGCACAGAGCACCCTTGCGGGATGCTCTGTGGCACCCGGCAGCGTGAGACCCGGCGTGAGGTTTGCGCTATGATTCAGGCATGAAGATCACCACGCTCAAAGTGTCGGGCATGCGTTGCGCTTCGTGCGTCAACCATGTGGAAAAGGGAATCAAGGCCGTGCCGGGCGTTTCGCAAGCCAGTGTGAATCTGGCAACGGAGGAGGCCACGGTCACACACAGCGGCCCGGTGTCGGAACTGGTCGCGGCGGTGAAAGAAGCTGGCTACGAGGCCACGCCCGAAAGCGAGGATGAGCCTGACATAGGCGGCTCATCCTCCCAAGAGTCCAACTCGACGGGAAAGCGGATTCCCAAGCCCACGGATGACGTCGTTTTGGACGGCTTGCGTGGGATGGCTTCGACACCACCCCGATCTCACGATCACGCCCACCCCGGTGCCACGCCTTGGCGCTGGCGGTTGATCGTCGGTGGTTTGCTGGCCTTGCCGGTGGTCGTGGTGGGCATGGGGTCGCACTTCATCTCTCCCCAGACCGGGGGTTGGTGGCATTCCCCGGCCGCGGCGTGGCTGCAACTGGTGTTGACCGCCGGGGTGATGGCACTGTTGGGCTGGCCGTTTTATGTTGGCGCGGTCAAGGCCGGTCGGCATGGCCGGGCCGACATGGACACCTTGGTCGCCTTGGGCACAAGCGTGGCCTTTGTGTACAGCGTCGTCGAAGTCTTCCGCGGCGAGTTCCACACGCTGTATTTTGAGACGGCGGTGGTCATTCTGGTGCTCATCGGCCTGGGCAAGTGGCTTGAGGCCCGTGCCCGCTCCAGTGCCGCGGCCGCCATCCGGGGCCTGATGAATCTCCAACCCCAAACCGCCACCGTTCTCCGCGACGGCCAGCAACACGAGATTCCCGCGGGTCAACTCCAGCCCGGCGACATCGTTCTCGTCCGCCCCGGCCAGCGTGTGCCCACCGATGGCACCGTCACTCAAGGCCAGTCCACGCTCGACACCTCGATGGTCACCGGCGAGTCGATGCCCCGCGAAGTCGGCGTGGGCGATGCCATCATCGGCGGAACGCTCAACCACACGGGGTCGCTGCAATTCCGCGCCACCCGCACCGGCAAGGGCACACTGCTTGCGCAGGTGGTGGAAATGGTGAAGAAAGCCCAGACTTCCAAGGCCCAGGTGCAACGCATCGCCGATGCCGTGGCCGGGGTGTTTGTGCCGGTGGTAATTGTCATCGCGCTATCGGCCTGCGCGGTCTGGGGCTTGGCGCTGGGCAACTGGGCCATGGCCCTGTTTGTGTTGGTGGCGGTGCTGATCGTGGCCTGCCCCTGCGCTCTTGGCCTGGCGACGCCCACGGCCATCATGGTCGGCACGGGCCTGGGAGCCAAGCAAGGCATTCTCATCAAGGATGCCGCGGCCTTGGAGCGGGCTGGGCGACTGACCCACGTGGTGCTGGACAAGACCGGCACGCTAACGATGGGATCACCTGCGGTCACCGAAACGCGGTTGCTGGATGACACGATGACGGAGGATGAATTGTTGCGACTGGCGGGATCGGTGGAGCAGCACAGCGAGCATCCGTTAGGGCGGGCGATTGTGGCCGCGGCGCGGGAGCGGGGCTTGACGCTTTCACAGCCGGTGGATTTCACCAGCATCACGGCGGGCGGTGTGCGGGGAAAGGTTGATGGCCGAGTTGTCGTGGTGGGCAAGCCCGCGACTCTTGCGGAGCAGGGCGTCGGCGGCTCGGGTGAAAATGAAGCCTTGGCGCAAGCCATGCGGGAGCAGTCTTCGCAAGGTCGCACCGCCGTGGCCGTGGCCGTCGAGGGCAGGGCGGTGGGGGTCATCGCCTTGGCGGATCCTGTGAAACCCGGGGCGCTGCAAGCGGTTGAGGCTCTGCACAAGTTGGGGCTGAAAGTCTTGCTAATGACCGGCGACAACCGCGCCACGGCCTTGGCCGTCGCCAGCGAGTTGGGCATTGACGATGTGCTGGCGGAAGTGCTGCCCACCGACAAGCAGGCCAAGGTGGTGGAGTTGCAAAAGCAAGGGCACATCGTGGCGATGGTGGGCGATGGCATCAACGATGCCCCAGCCTTGGCCGCGGCGGACATTGGCATCGCCATGGGCGGCAGGCTCGACTCGCGTGACGGTGAGGTGGCGACTGACGGAAACGGCGGCAAATCCGGGGGTGAGTCCGGGACTACTGGCGGCGGCAGCGACATTGCGATGGAGGCGGGCCACGTGACGCTCATCGGCGGCGACTTGGCGGGGCTGCCGCGGGCCATTCGTCTTTCCCGCGCCACCATGCGCCGCATTTACGCGGGGCTGTTCTGGGCCTTCATCTACAACTTGGTGCTGATTCCCCTGGCGGCTTTGGGTTATCTCCACCCCATGCTCGCGGCCGGGGCGATGGCGTTTTCATCGGTGAGCGTGGTGCTTAACGCCCTGTGGCTGCGATGGTCGTGGCACGGGTGAGACCGTCGGTCATTCGTGGGCGCTAAACGGCAAGCCTGGTGGTGGGCGTGGGGCGGAGGCGGGGCCGTGGGCGGATTATTGGGGTTGGGCGGGCAACCAAGTCAGTTCATCGACGAGCCAATCTTGTTCGACGGGTTTGGCCGCGGCGTCGGCCAGGCCCAAGACCCACGCAACATCGCCACCGTCAGGGGCCGGGGACAAGTGCAACAGGGCGGTCAGTGTGTGTTCCCCTGGGGCTAGGGTCGTGACGGCGGTTTGGTGGGGCGGGGCGCGATGAAAGGCGGGACAGACCTCGCCTCCATCACGACCAAAGAGAAACGCATCGTCCAGATAAACGCGACAACCCCCGGCCGTGTTGAACAGCACCTTGGTTTTCACCTCCCGATTCAGCGAAAAACGCCAACGTAAGATGACGACGCATGGCTTGTCCAACTTCCCGTGCAAGTCACGGGGCAGGCATCCCATTGAACCGCTTAATGGCAGTGTTCGCGCCTCGGCGGGCATCGCTGGCGGTTGGGCTGGGGTGTGAAGCTCCCGCCAATCGAGGAAGCCCAGTCGCGCTTCGATGGCCGGGAGTTCGACGGGTTGGGAAAGTTGCGTGGTTGAAACTTCCGGTGGCTTTGCCCCGTCGATGCGCTGGCGCAGATCCAGCACCAGTTGGGTGAAGCCTTCGAGGGTCGGCGGATGGGTGATGCCGGTGATGCAGTCTGAGAGCACCAGTTGGTTGCCGATGGGTTGGAGCCAGCGTGGCTCGATGCCATCGGGGTGGAGAATGCCCATGAGCGCTCCGAGGGTGGCACCGGTGCAGTCGGTGTCCTCGCCGCAGTTGACCGCGGCGCAAATCGCCTTGCCAAAATCGTCGCCGCCCGCCAACCAGCCCAGCACGATGTAGGGCAGATTGATTTTCACATCGGTGAAGTTTTCGGTGGGGAAGGCTTTATTGAGCTTTTGGTAAACCGCATCGACGTTGTGGGTTTGGCTCCAGGCTTGCCGGGTCAGGCGGATGCCGTCGGCGATGCGGCAGTCGGGGGGAATGACCGCCAGCCCGGCGTCGAGCAGGGAGTCGGTGTCAGATTCGACGAAGGCCAGGGCTTCGACGGCGGCGAGGAACTGGGCGGCGAAGATGCCCTCGCCGGCGTGATCCATGCAGGCGTCCTCGTAGGCGTAGGCCGCCGCCAGCGACGGATTTCCCGCCGCCAGACAGGCCCAAAGTTCGGTGCGAATGGCCGCGCCCATGCCATCGGTAAACCAGTTGTCATGCGACCCGGTGGCCGGGGGCTTCAAGCCGAGTTTGAGGTTCCGCTTGCAGACCCCGTACTCATCGGGCGACATGCCGATGTGTTCCCAAGCCCGCGCCAGCACATGGCGATCCACCCGCGGCTGTGTCATGCCATCAAGGAGAAAAGCGTACACGACCTGCAAGTCCAAGTCGTCATTGGGCAGCATTTTCGTGGGCACGGGATCGTAGTAATTCAGCGTCAGGCGTCGGCGTGTTCCTTCGTACGGCATGCCCAGCGTGCCGCCCACGGCCTTGCCGCGCCAGCAGCCCATCATTTTGCGTCGCAAGGATTCGGTGTCGAGGCGTGGAGGCAAGGGATGTTCCTTCATGGATGGCGGGGAGTGGGGGGCGGTGGG
>JBBRGB010000174.1:0-7539 GCA_038241095.1 Phycisphaerales bacterium | reverse complement strand
CCAGCCGAAAAGGTGTCAGGTACCTTTTGTGACAAAAAGGTACCTGACACCTTATTTTCGGTTGTTTCGATGTCGGTCAGGTCGATGACGATCTGATCCATGCTCACGGCTCCGAGGACGGGGGCGTAACCGCGGATTTGGCCCAGGTCGTCGAGCACGGCGACGGCGGATTTGTTGGACAGCGATTGCGGGTAGCCATCGGCGTAACCGACCGGCACGACGCCCAAGAGGCTGTCGCGGGTGAGGCGGTGTGTGCAACCGTAGCTCACGGTGGCCCCGGCGGGGTAGTGCTGGCGATGGATGATTCGCGCCAGCCATTGGACGACGGGCTGGAGTTCGCCACCTTGTCCGAGGTTGGTCGCGGACAGAGCGTGAGAAAAGGGGTCAGAAGCCTTTTCTTGGGCGTCGGCGTCAGCCAAACAAAGGCTTATGACCCCTTTTTCGGGGCGTTTTTCGAGGGCGGGGCTTCCGGGGCTTCCGGGACTTCCGGGGGCGGGGGCGGGGCGGGGGGTGATGAGTTCGGGGCCGTAGCCGTGGAGTCCCAGGCCGATGTGGATCATGTTTTTGTGGAAGCGGCGGTCGCGGCAGACGCCCAGGGTATTGGCCAGGTGGATGATGACATCCGGGCCGATGAGGCGGGCGTGCTTTTCCAAGGCGGCGTCGAAGCGTGCCAACTGCTGGCGTGCGAAGTCCAGGTCGGCGTCGGCGGTGGCGAAGTGGGAGAAGATGCCGGCGAGCCGCAGGTGATCGACATCGTTGGCGATGATGGAGAGCGCTTGGCCGAACTGTTGCGGGTTGAGGCCCGCGCGGCTCATGCCGGTGTCCAAGTGCGGATGCACGGGCACCCGGCAGCCCAACATGCGGCCAAGGTCGGCGACCATCGCCAGTTGGTCAAGGTCGTTGATCGCCAAGTGCAGACGTTGCGCCACCGCGGCATCGTGGATGGCGGGCGTGTGCTCGACCTGGCGGGTGGGCATGAGCACGAGGATGGGCGTGATGACGCCGGCGTCGATGAGTTCCTCGGCCTGGGCCGGCGAATAAACCGCCAGCATGTCGGCACCGGCCTGGCTTAGGCGTTGGGCGATGGGCACAGCCCCGAGGCCATAGGCGTTGGCCTTGACCACGGCACAGATTTTGACGGGAGGCTTGCCGGTGTGTGACGATGGCGCGATGACTTGACGCCACCATCGAAGGTTGCCTTCCAAGCGGGAGAGGTCGATCTTCAGCCAGCTCAGTTCATTCATGGCCAAAGCTCGTGGCCGCAGCGTCAGTGGGCTTGTGGAGGCGGGCGACGACGGTAGCAGCGCGATTTGCCGGATCACGTGGTTTGTATCGGCGAGCGGTTCATTCTAGAATCAAAACTCGACTTTGGTTGAACGCCAAAACAAAGTTGAACACGAAGACACGAAGGAAATCAGTCTTGAGTCCTGAGTCTTGAGTCTTGAGTCTTCAAACTCTTTGGTTCGACCTCAAGACTCAAGACTCAGGACTCAAGACTTTTTCGGGTCTTCCCGTCCCCCCCCACCCCGTCCTTCACAAGAGGCCCCACCGCGGCAATGTTGGTCGCAATCGATTACTCCATGAACGAAATCTTCGACGAATCCACTTCCTTCTCCAGCATGGGCCTGCGCGATGATGTCTTAAAGGGCGTCACCGAGGCGGGCTTCACCAACCCCACGCACATCCAAGCCAAGCTCATCCCCGCGGTGCTTGCCGGGCGCGATGTCATTGGCCAGGCCAAGACCGGCACGGGCAAGACGGCCGCGTTTGGCCTGCCCATTTTGCACTTGGCGGACCCGGATGTCGCACGGCAGGCGATCGTGCTGGTTCCCACCCGCGAGCTTGCGGCGCAGGTCACGGCCGAGCTTAATGAGTTGGGCACGCACACCACCATTCACGCCGTCTGCGTCATCGGTGGCGAATCCATGCGTGAGCAGTCGCGCGGGCTGCGCGGCGGCGCGCAGATTGTTGTGGGCACGCCCGGGCGCGTCATGGACATGCAGGGCCGGGGCGAGCTTTCCTTCGACAACATCCGCTGGGTGGTGCTCGATGAAGTTGATCGCATGTTGGACATCGGCTTCCGCGACGACATTCGCCGCATCCTGGGTTCGATACGTCGGCATCATCAGACGATTTTCGTCAGCGCCACGGTCAGCGCGGACATCGAGGCCTTGGGCCGGAAGTTCATGGGCGACGATGTGGAGAAGATCATTTCGGTGACGGGTGCCTTGACCGTTTCGCTGGTGGATCAGAAGTATTTGTCGGTGGAGCCTTGGGACAAGAGTTCGCTGTTGATTCATTTGTTGAAGCATGAGAAACCGGACACGACGGTGGTTTTCTGCCGCACGAAGCAGACGGTTCACAAGGTTTCCAAGCGTTTGCGGGATCAGGGCATCGACGCTCGGGAGATTCACGGCGACCTGGCGCAGAACAAGCGCACCTCGGTGATGAACTCGATGCGTGATGGCAAGCTGGACGTGCTGGTGGCGTCGGACTTGGCGGCGCGGGGGCTGGACGTGGAGCACATCACGCACGTGATTAACTACGACCTGCCTGAGGATCCGGAGGTTTACGTTCACCGCATTGGTCGCACGGCCCGCGCGGGCAAACGTGGCGTGGCGTGGTCGTTTGTGACGCCGGATCAGGGCCAGTTGCTCACGGAAATTGAAAAGTTGGCGGGGCTGGAGATTGAGAGTCTGAATTACGAGGGCTTCAAGGCTGGTCGTCCCCCGGCGGACATCGAGGAGTTGCGGGCGCGTGAAGCGACGCGACGCGCCAAGGTGACCGACCCGACGCAGAAGCTCATGGAGCGGGCGGCCCCGGTGGCGGCGACGGATGACTTGGCGCAGGATGAATTGGCGCGGCGGTTCCCCGGCGGGGTGATCCCCAAGGGCGCTCCCCCGGCGAATCTGGGAAGACGCTTCCGCTCCAAGCGGCGCTGAGGCCTTGATCGGAGCCGAAGGGCGTAAGCCCTCGGTTGTCTTGTCAGAGCCGAAGGGCGTAAGCCCTCGGTGAATGTCCCCGTGCGCATAGACGCCCTTGCTCCATCGTCCTGGGGCTTACGCCCCTAGGCTCTGACAAGGCGACCGCGGGGAGAAAAAGGGGACATCCACAATTTCCTTGGCACTGTGAAGATTCGAACGACAAAGAAGCGGAAATTGTGGATGTCCCCTTTTTCGGATGTGGCACCCGAAGTCGGCTCGGATGACGATGCGGCAATTGAAGATTCGACCACGTTTTGCTACTTTGCGCAATCGGTAATCATGCCCGCCCGGCCCGACTTTCCGCCGCCGGGGCGCAATGGCTACCATCGGTCAGGATTCGAGGATGTATAGGCATGGCTAGGCCAATGGCGAGCGATTCCGATGTGACGCCCGACGCAACCTCTCCCGAGCGTTTTGTCATGCCCGTTGACCAGCCCCAAGAAAAAGGGGTCATAAGCCTTTTTGACTCACGATCCACCGGCAAGAAAAAGCCCCCCGGCCCCCCCCGCCCCTCTGACCCCTTTTCCGTCGTCCGCCAGCACCTCAAAGCGGCGGTGGACAACCTGCTGGCCGAACAGAAACAGCCCGAAGGATACTGGTGCGCCGAACTCGAAGGCGATTCGATTCTGTGCAGCGAGTACATCCTGCTCAAGTGGATTCTCACCCAAGAAGATGACAAACGGTTGCCCTTGATCGCCAACGCCTTGCGGCAACAGCAGCGCCAAGACGGCGCTTGGGTGCAGTACCCCGGCGCTGCTCCGGACTTGAGCGCCACGGTCAAGGGCTACTTCGCCCTCAAACTCGCCGGCGACTCGATCCACGCTCCGCACATGGTCAAGGCCCGCGAACTTATCCGCAGCCTGGGCGGGGCCGAACGCGCCAACACCTACACCAAGTTTTATCTGGCGGCCCTGGGGCAAATCAGCTACGACGCCGTGCCCTCCATTCCGCCGGAGATGGTCTATCTGCCCAAGTGGTTCTACTTCCACTTGGACAAGATTTCCGCTTGGACGCGGACCATGATCACGCCCTTGTCGATCGTGGTGAGTCATCGCCCGGTGCGCAAGGTGCCGCCTGACTTGGGCATTGACGAGCTTTATTTGTCGAATGACAACCGCCATCGCGTGTTGCTCAACGGCGACAAGCACCGCACCTGGTCCACGATTTTTCTATCGTTGGACAAGGTGTTGAAGCTGGTGGATCGCACGGGCATGTCTCCTTTGCGTGAGCGGGCGATGGGGCGGATCGAGGATTGGATCGTCGATCACACGGATCGTTCGGATGGTCTGGGCGCGATTTTTCCGCCGATGGTTTATATCCTCGTGGCCCTGCGTTGCCGGGGGTATTCGGAGGATCACCACCTCGTGCGGCAGGCGCACAAGCATCTTGATGAGTTGATGGTGCATGACGCCGAGAAAAATCACATCCGCATTCAGCCCTGTTTCAGCGTGGTGTGGGACACGGGCATCGCGGCCTACGCCTTGACCGAAGCGGGCTTGGATCGCCAGCATCCAGCGATGCAAAAGTGCGCCGACTGGCTCTTGAGCAAGGAGTGCCGGGAGGCGGGCGATTGGGTCGCCAACGTGCGGCATCCGGTGGAGCCTTCGGGCTGGTACTTCGAGTTCAACAACGGCTTCTATCCCGATGTCGATGACACGGCGATGGTGGCCATGGCCTTGCGTCGCACCGGCGGGGATGACGCGGTGGCGGCGGGCAGGCGCGGCGTCAAGTGGCTTCTGGCCATGCAGAACGACGACGGCGGGTGGGCGGCTTTCGACCGCACCGTCGAGCGTCCGATCCTCGAGCACGTCCCCTTCGCCGATCACAACGCCATTCAAGACCCATCGTGCCCCGACATCGCGGGACGCACGCTTGAATGCCTGGGGCATCACGGCTTTTTGCCCGACCACCAAGCGGTGCAACGCGCCATCCGCTACATCCGCGCCAAGCAGGAAGTCGATGGCTGCTGGTTTGGCCGCTGGGGCGTCAATTACATCTACGGCACCTGGCAGGTGGTCTGCGGCCTGAGAACGGTGGGCTGCGACATGAGCGCCGACTGGATTCAGAAAGCCGGCCAGTGGCTGCGCATGGCGCAAAAGCCCGACGGTAGCTTCGGCGAGTCGGCCGACACTTATGAACGCCCCGAACTCCGCGGCCAAGGCCCTTCCACCGCCAGCCAAACCGCATGGGGCACGATGGCCATGATGGCGATCTTCGGCCCGCAAGACCCCAGCGTGCAAAAGGGCATCGACTGGCTTTGCGGGACACAGCTCGACAACGGCGCTTGGGACGAGCCTTGGTTCACCGGCACGGGTTTCCCCAAAGTTTTTTACCTGCGTTATCACTACTACCGCCTCTACTTCCCCATCATGGCTCTGGGCCGCTGGCTTCGGGCACAAGGCAAGTTGGAGGAGTGAAGCGGTAGGCTTGAGGCTTGAATACTTCACGCTTTAGAGTGTTGTTGCTCGAGTTACGAAATCTGTCATAGCCGCAGCGTCCCCGCTGCGCGTCTTGGTAAGTTACAGTGAACTCCCAGACGCGCAGCGGGGACGCTGCGGCTAAAAGTGGCGCGACGCAAGCGCAGCCTTAAACCTCAAGACTCAAGACTCAAGCCTTTTCTCAAGCCCCAAGCCTCTTTGGAATCCACCCATGAAAACCCGCATCTTCACCATCCTCGCCCTTGCCTTGGCTGCCTTGCTGCTGGTCGGTGACCGGGCCACGCTCATCGCCGCAGAGGCGGAGGCCGACTCGCTGGACACCTTTTTGGAAAGCGCCCAGCGGGCCGAGGATGTCCGCATCATGGGGATCGTCGTGCTTTCCCTGCGCAACCCCGCGATGGCCGAGGCCCATCGCAAAGAGGTCGCCAAGAACTACTGGGCTTTTCGTCCCGATGTCAAGCTGACGCCGGCTGAGGACGAACTGGAACTGACCCGTTTCAACGGCATGTACGACGCCTTGGTGGCGACCGTCAAGCAGTACGAAGTCGATGAGTTGTTTTTCGCCGGGTATGACGATGTGGCCATCAAGCGTTGCCAGGATTGGTATTACGCCGCCCTGACGCCGCGTGGCCCGGTGCTGATTCGCATCTCGATCATGTTCAAGGACTCGCCCCGCATCTTCAACATGGAAACGATCACGGGGTGGGATGAGGTCAAGCGGGGGCACAAGGCCATCGAGCATCGCGCTGGCGAGAAGATCATGCGCATCAGCCTCAATCCGCCCAAGGACGACAAGCCCGGCGAGGGCGATAAACCCGCCCCGTAAGGGCAAACGCATGTACCCAACACAACGCCACAAAACGAGCCGCGCACGAAGTAAGCGGATGACCACGCCGGTCAATATGGGCAAAAAACCGCTTACTTCGTGCGCGGCTCTTGGGAAAAACTAACCGCGCTTCTTCACCAGCGTTACCGTCCGGCCTTCCCGGCTGAAGGTCACTTCGTCCATGTAGGCTTTCATCAGCATCACCCCCCGGCCGTGCGGACGCTCGAGGTGTTCAGCGTCGGTGCAGTCGGGCAGGCGCTCGGGGCGAAAGCCGCAACCCTCATCGCTGATGACGATGCGACACTCCCCGTGCGTCACCGCGTATTCGATGGTCACATGCTTGTGGGCGTCGCAGCAGTTGCCGTGACGAATGGCGTTGATGAGCGCTTCGTCGAGCGCCAGGCGAATGGCGAACCGCGCCTGCTCGCCGAAACCGCCGGCTTCCACCTTGGCCATGATGGCGTTGACCGCCCCCGGTACCTCGGCCTGGGCGCTGGCGATGACCAACTTGTCACTCAGCGGTTGACCCATAGGCCCACCAACCTCCGGCACGCGGCGGCCGTGACGCTTACTTGAAACTCGCCAGCGCCTGCGACGCGTTGTCGTGAATCTGGAACAGCTTGTTTAACTTGGTGATGGTGAAAACTTCGTAAATCTGCGGGTCGATGGTCGAGAGCCGCAGTTGCCCGCCCTTCTGGCGAATCTTGTTGTTGACGGTGATGAGCGTGCCCAAGGCCGCAGAGGAAAGATGCTCGACGCCGGAGAAGTCGATGAGCAGTTTTGGATTGCCGCTCTTGTCGATGAGCGTGGAAATCTCCTCGCCGATCTGTTGAATGCTGGACTCTTCGAGGATGTTGCGATCCAGGAAGGTGACTTTGGTGATCTCGCCGTCTTGGGTGACTTTGAGCCGGGATTCCTTGATGTCCATCAGGCACGCTCCGGTGGGGTTCTTCATGCAAATCTAGATCGGTTAATCAGGTGTGTCAAACCACTTCAACATCAGCCAGTCGTTTCAGAGCCGACGGGCGTAAGCCCGCGGGGGATCGTCTGAGCCGCAAGGCGTAAGCCTGCGGACGATGGAGCAAGGACATAAGCACCCACGGTGACGTTCGTCCGCGGGCTTACGCCCGTCGGCTCTGACAGCACTGCGGCCTCAGCCTCGCTTGTAAAACGGCAGGGGCACGATTTGGGCCTCGTGGCCCTGTTCGGAAATCTCCACCGTCACCGCGTCTCCCATGCCCGCCGCGTCGGCCCCGATGTAGGCCATCGCAATCGGGTAGCCCAGCGTCGG
>JBBRGB010000173.1:0-7557 GCA_038241095.1 Phycisphaerales bacterium | reverse complement strand
CGCGGCTGATGTGTCCGGCGATCTTGTCGCCGTAGTGTTTTTTGATCATCGCCTCTTGAATGCGTTGGGGCATTTGTTCCTCGGCGAAGGCGGCGAAGGCACGCGAGAAGGTGGATTCTCCGGGAATCTCTCCGAGCGTTTCCCAACCGCAGAGGCGACGTAACGTGGGGCGGTGGCGGACGGCGTCGATCAGGGTGCTGGTGGTGGGGAAGTCCCACACGGCCTTGGCGATGAAGGCCTTGCACAGCGTCAGGCGGTCCTTGGGCGGGCAGCCGTTGCCCACCCAGCGGTAGGTCGCCATGTGCGCCTGCGGCGAGCAGGTCTCGCAAACAGCGACGAACTCCCGGTGCTTCTCGTCGAGCTCGCCCAACTCGTCTTCCAGCATCGGAAAGAGCCACGCCTGAATGGAGTGCCACAGGTTGCCCAATTCCGCCAGTCCGCTCATGGTACGTCTCCTGGGTTGCGGATGTCTAGCACCCGAGGACGGAATTGTATCATAATTAAAGCAGCATAACTACTTTATTATCAATGAGTTACGGATATTCTTGGGGGGGGGGGGTAAATCACTGGACAGATTGAGCAAACTGCGGTACACTTTCAATCAATCTCAGGCATGCTTTCCGAAGACGTGACGGCGGGCGTTCCGCCGACCTTCGGGGGGTTTTGCAAGAGGCTCAGTAATTTCTGGTGTCACCGTCGCTTTGGTATCCTTCGTGACTTCGTGACTTCGTGTTCATCATCCAATCCCCAACGCAACCAATATGATCAAACTTCCCGCCCGCCACGTTCACTTGGACTTCCACACCTCCGAGCACATTCCCGATGTCGGGGGCCGGTTTGACAAGAAGCAGTTTCAACAGGCGTTGAAGCTGGGCAAGGTCAACCACATCACGGTCTTCGCCAAGTGCCACCATTCCTGGTCGTACTATCCGACGAAGGTGGGGATGGTTCACCCGACGATGAAGAAGGGTTTGGATTTGCTGGGCGGGCAAATCGAAGCCTGCCGGGAGATGAAGGTCAAGGTGCCGATTTACTACACGGTGGGCTGGAGCGCCACGGACGCCGAGATGCACCCGGAGTGGTGTCAGCGAAACCGTGACGGCTCGATCACCACGACGAACTTTGATGTCAAGGCCGGGGCGGGCGATGTCAAGCCAGCCTGTTCGTGGAAGAACATGTGTGTCCACACGCCGGGCTATCGCAAGTTGATCGTGGAGCAGACCAAGGAGATTTGCGACAAGTATTACGTCGATGGTTTTTTCTATGACATCTGCGGTTTCCCGCGTTGCTTCTGCGAGACTTGCCGTGCGGGCATGAAGGCCGATGGAGTTGACGTGGCCGATGACGCGGCGACGGAGAAGTGGTACACGGGTGTTTGGGCTTCGTTCTTTGATGATTGCCGGGCGGCGATCTTTGCGAAGTGGCCCGACGCCAGCGTCTTTTTCAACGGTCGCGCCGCCGCCACCACGCCACCGGAACTGCTGGCCCGGCAGACGCATTGGGAACTCGAAGACCTCCCGACGACCTGGGGCGGTTACGACAAGTTCGCCCCGCGGGCCAAGTTTTTCGCCACCTACACCGATCAAACGCATCCCGACCCCCGGCCGATGCTGGCCATGAGCGGCAAGTTCCACACCATGTGGGGCGAGTTCGGCGGATTCAAGCACGCCGACGCCATCACCTTCGAGGCCGCGTCCATGATCGCCTACGGCTCAACGGTGAGCTTCGGCGACCAGTGCCACCCCTCGGGCGAAATGGACTTGGGCACCTACCGCGAAATCGGCAAGGCCTACGACTATGTCAAGAAGATTGAGAAGTACGGGCTGGGCGGTGAGCCGCACTCGAATCTCGGTTTGTTGATGACCGGCGGCAAAGCGATCAACGACGATCATGGTTCGGGCACCACCGGCCACGACCAGGGCGTCGCCAACATGCTCATGGAGTCGCAACTGGACTTCGAGGTCGTCCACCCCAACTTCAGTGATGAGCAATGGCGGCGATACGCGGCCATCATCCTCACCGGCGGGCAGTGCCTCACCCCTGAATTGGCAAAGCGATTGAACAACTACGTCAAGGCCGGCGGGTCGCTGGTGGTGCTCTACGAAAGCGGCTTGGACGCGGATCGCAAAAAGTTCCTGCTGGACATGGGCGTCACCTTCCAAGGCCCCGCGACCTTCACCAACGATTACACCGTGGTGGGCAAGGAAGTCGGCAAGGACTTGGTGGCCAGTCCATTTTTGAATTACGCCGGTGCCTTGCGCGTCAAGCCGGGCAAAGATGCCAAGGTACTCGCCGGGCTGCATGAGCCGTATTTTGATCGCACCTATGGCCACTACTGCTCGCATCAGAACACCGCCAACCAGTTGAAGCCCGCGGCCCATCCGGCGGCGACACGCGGCGGCTTGAAGGGCCGGGTGGTTTACTTGGCGCATCCCCTGGGCGACCTGTATTACCGCCACGGGGCACGGGTGCATCGGCAACTGTTCATCAACGCCCTGCGGCTGGTGTATCGCAAGCCGACGGTCGCCTGCGACCTGCCCAGTGCCGGGCGGGTCAACCTGCTGCATCAGCCCAAGGAAGGGCGGTACGTGGCGCACCTGCTTTATGGCGCTCCCTTGCAGCGTGGGCGGTGTCTGGTAATCGAAGATTTGCCGACGATCGCCAATGTGGCCTTGACGGTGCGGTTGCCGGAGAAGGTCAAGCGGGTGGTGCTGCCGCTGTCGGGCAAAAAACTGGCACTGAAACGCGGGGCCGATGGGTCCTTGAGTGTGACGGTGCCAGCCCTGCGGATGCACGAAATGGTGGTGTTTGAGTATTGAGCACCATTGGCCGATAGGCTTAACATAGGCGGGGACTTGGAGTTATCGGGCCTTTTGGTGTGAAGATGGCCAAAAAGAATAATGCGCAGGGATTTCGCAAAACCATTGACAGGAGGGGTGCGGTGTGGTCTAATCGGGGTTGGAAAGCCGTCACCGGCCTACTTTGGGCTGATGACGGGGATTGAATGATTACATGGGATGTCCGGGGATGTCCGGGGGTGTCCGGGTGGCTTAACCGAGGAGAGGGGTCTTGACCGTGGATGTAAAGAAGCAGGAAAATCTCACCGCCGATGATGCGGGCAGTCTCACACCGCAGGCCGCAGCCGAGCGGGAGCGTTACGCGTCGCGGCGGCAGATGCTCAAGGCGGCCTTGGTGGCGGCTCCGTTGTTCATGACGCTCAAGGGCAAGCCCGCCTTTGGCCAGAGTGCCGGGCCGCAGTCGCTGGGTTCGCTGGGCATTTTCTACGGCAACTACGTGCAGGACGATCAAGGGAATTGGAAAGCCGCCGATGGCGATGGCAACATTTTGAACGATCAGAGCCGCCGCACCAACAGTGGCACGGTCGCCCCGCCTCCGCCGACGAATTCGGTACCCACACCGCCTTCCACGCCCGTGCCTTCGGTGCAGCTTAAGCCCAAGAAAAAGAAGCACTAGTTTTACATGGCCGACCCTGTGATAAAGCCGCAAGGCTGGCGGGTGGTTGATCCCGCCGGGCTGCGCTGGCGCTCTTGGGATGGTCTGACCGTCGTTCATCACGCCCCTTCCGGGGACACGCAACTCCTTAACGCAATCGCCGCCGACACTCTGACGCGACTCGTCGCCGGGGTCGTGTCCGTTGACGCGCTGGTCGAGCATGTGGCTCAGCGGCACCCCGAACTGTCGAGCGTGGAGCTTGCCCGGCAGGTGCGAATCCTGCTGGACGAACTGGCGGAGTTGGGCATCATCGAGCCGACCGTTGGCAATGACGACGGAGGCGAGGCTTCCGGGGGCGGGGGCGGGGGCGGGGGGGGTGATGCGTGATTGTGGGCGACCTTTCACTGGTCGACTGGCGACGACGCTTGGCGGGGGGGCCATCGGGGCCACGGGGGGGGGTGACACTGGCCATCGGCCCGTTTGTCACCCGCCTCACGGTGCGACTGCCCGAAGTCGCCGAGGCCATGCACTTTCTCTACCGCGATTATCCGCTGCTCGAAGCGCCGGCCATCCACGACTTCGACGTCGCGGCCCTGCCCATGCGACGCCTGGGCACCGGCCCACGCAAGGCGACGCTCCACTTCGACGGCCTGCCCAAGTTCGACCCCATCGAGCGCGACCAAGCCCTGCCCATGTTCGAGTGGCTGCTCAACTGGTGCATCTTCACCCATCCGCATCAATACCTGATCCTGCACGCGGCCGTGGTGGCGCGGGACGGCTTGGCCGCGATCCTGCCGGGCATGCCGGGCGCGGGCAAAAGCACCCTTTGCACCGCCTTGGTCCATCGCGGCTGGCGATTGCTGTCGGATGAAGTGGCCCTAGTGACGCCCGCCACCGGCCTGCTCACGGCCGCACCGCTGCCCATCGGGTTGAAGGAGGAATCCATCCCGCTCATTCGCGCCGCCTTCCCCGAAGCCCGCATCGGCCCGCCGGTGCGCGGCACGCGCAAGGGCACCGTGGCCCACATCGCCCCGCCCGCTTCGAGCATGGCCGCCGTCGATCAACCCGCCCGCCCGCGCTGGATCATCTTTCCCGAATACCAGCCCCACGCCTCGCTGAGCCTCGAACCAACGCCCCGCGCCAATGCGTTAATGACCATCGCCGCCGACGCCTTTAACTACAGCCTGCTGGGTGCGACAGGTTTTGAAACACTGGCCAACGTCGTCGAAAGCTGCGACTGCTTTGGCCTGCGCTACAGCAAGCTGGAAGACGCCATCGCCGCGTTTGAGGAACTGGCATTGTCAGAGCCGCGAGGTTCCGTGAAAAGCGCCTCCGCCTGGGTGCCACACAGCATCCCGAAGGGTGCTGTGTGCGCGGGCCAGGCACCAGAAAACCAAGGCCAAGAGACCTGCTCCCCGTCAGTCAAATCGCAACAAAGCATGTCCACGGAACATGCCGCACCCGTCGGGGGAAAGTCAGACACACAGCACCCTGTCGGGATGCTGTGTGGCACCCCGCGTCGATTGCTATTGAACGTCTTGGCGCAACCCCGGCGCATGGCCCAACTCGACACTCCGGCCCACAACGAGCTTCTGCGCCAAGCACGCATGAGCAAACTCGTGGCCCGGTTGGGCTGCCTAGCCCAGGACGCCAACATCCTCGACGATCTGCCCGCCAAAATGGTCGAGCAGTTCACCGCGGCGCGGGCCGTGGCGGATCAGCACGCCCGCATCGTCCGCTGGGAGGTCAATCGCGTGGCCCATGCCCTGCGGCAAGAGGGCGTCGATTGCCCTGTCGTGCTGCTCAAAGGGGCCGCGTATCTCCTGGCCGGATTGGACGTGGCTCGTGGTCGGCTGGTGACGGATGTGGACATCCTCGTTCCCGCTTCGCGCTTGTCGCAAGTCGAGGTGGCCTTGCTGGCGCATGGTTGGGAATCGATGAAGGTCGATCCCTACGACCAGCGTTACTACCGCGCCTGGATGCACGAACTGCCGCCCTTGAAGCACACCACCCGCCACAGCGTGCTGGATGTGCATCACACCATTCTGCCCGTCACCGGCAGGCTCTCGCCCGACCCGCGCTTGTTGCTGGCCGATGCCCGCGATGTGCGGTCGGCGGAGCAAGGTCCGTCGGACGCGCGGAGTACGGCGGCGGGGTCACGGATTCAAGTTCTGGCTCCCGCCGACATGTTGCTGCACGCCGCGGTGCACATGTTCCAAGATGGTGAACTGGCCGGGGCGGTGCGCGACTTGGCGGACATCGCCGCCATGATCGCCGCGTTTGCGAGCCAGCCTGACTTCTGGCCCAAACTCGTGCCCCGTGCGGATCAACTGGGCCTGCAACGCCCGTTGTATTACGCCCTGGCCAGTGCCCGCGACCTGCTGGCCGCCCCCGTGCCCGACAGCGTGATGCAAGCCTTGAAACCCGCCCGTCCAAGTTGGCCGGTGCGAAAAATCATGGCCCACCTCATCGCCCGCGCCATTGTCCCTCAACCACCCCTGCGGCAAGACCTGCCCGCCGCCACCGCCCGCTTGGCGCTCTACACCCGCTCCCACTGGCTGCGCATGCCCCCGCGCCTGCTGGTGGGCCACCTCTACGAAAAAGCCACCCGCCGCTGGCGGAGGGACAAGGATGAAAGTTGATTCCTTTCGGATTGAAGCGCCTTGACTTTTCCGTCGATGACAACATAATGTATCCATGCGGGTCATCAAGCCAGCCACGATCAAGGCCTACGCAATGCGACACCGCGATGCCCGTGAAGCCTTGAGTCAATGGCTTAAGGCCATTGAAGTGGCCCAATGGAAAAGCATTCAGGAAGTCCGCCATGCTTTTCCCCACGCCGACGCGGTGCGGGTGGCCAGCGGATCGGTTGTCACGGTCTTTAACATCAAGGGCAATGCGTATCGGCTTATCGTCGCCATTCATTACAACACAGGCAAGGTTTTCATCCGCGAGTTCATGACCCACGCTCAATACGACAATCAGGAATGGAGGCAACGTCACTGATGACCACACACACGCAAAACAACCTTCAGTATCAAGGCCCCCCGGCGGAAACCTACGACGGGTTGGTGTCGTCGCTACCGCCCCGCCCCCTGCACGACGAAACCGACTACGACAACGCCGTCGAAATGCTCGGCAATCTCATCGGCTTCGACCTCAACGCCGATCAGGAGGATTACCTCGTGGCACTGTCCACCTTCGTGGAAAAATACGAGGACGAACACCCGGAAACACAATGGAATCTTGACCACCTCACCGGGCTGGACATGCTGCGATCGCTGTTGAAGGATCACGGCATGAGCGGGGCGGATCTGTCCCGGCTTCTGGGCGTTTCCCGCGCCATGGGGCCGATGCTTCTTCGTGGCGAGCGTGCCATCACCGCCAGCCACGCGCGGGTGTTGGGCAAACACTTCGCCTTGGATCCGGGCGCGTTTATCCGCTGAGGCGTCGATTGCCCTACGATGCTCCGCCATGCGGCAATCCCTCCAACACACCGTCACCGCCGATCAGGCCGGCCGCATTGATCTTGTCGTGCAGGGCATGACCAAACTGCCGCGCCGACGCCTTGCCGCCCTTTTCGAGCGGGACTGCGTGAGGCTCAACGATCAACCCCTTGCGCAAACTTTCGCCCGTGTGGTGGAAGGGGATCGCATCACCGTCACCTTCGATGAGGCGCAAGGCCCGCCGCGACCTGTCAAGATTTGGGACTCGCCGCTGTTTCGTCTGGTGCATGAGGACGGGCAACTGCTGGTGGTGGACAAGGCCGCCCACGCCCTGACCGTGCCCACCGGGCCGACCAAGAGCGGCTCGTTGCACGATGCTTTGAACGATTACCTGGCGCGTGGCGGGGGGGGCAAACCGGGGGCCTTCGTCGTGCATCGTCTGGATCGTGGCGTGTCGGGGCTTCTGGTGTTCGCCAAAAGCGCCCAAGCCGCCGAGGCGCTTAAAGAGCAGTTCGCCGCCCACAAACCCAAGCGGCTTTATCTGGCGCTGGTGGCGGGCCAACTCGCCGCCGACCACGGCACGTTCCGCAGCCACCTGGCGACGGGCGGCAACCTCGACCGCTACTCCACGCCCGACACCGAGCGTGGCCAACTGGCC
>JBBRGB010000172.1:0-7578 GCA_038241095.1 Phycisphaerales bacterium | reverse complement strand
TCGTTGCAGCAGATACAACTCACCGGCGTAACGACTGCTGCGATAAAAGGGCAAGGGCCGGTCGAGGTTTGCCTTGTACGCGTCAACGGCAGCGGCGTCGTAACCCTCGCCTTCCAAGGCCCCGGCCAGAAAGTGGGCGATCATCGGTCGCAAGGCCGGATCACCCGCATCTTCAGGCAACGTCAACGCATGGGTCAGGATGGCGATGGCTGTCTCGGTGTGTCGCTGCCGCAGTTCGATTCGCGCCAGAAGAAACAAGTTTTCTAGATCGCCCGAGTCGGCCTCGACGGCCCGCTCCAAGTAAAGCCCCGCCCGCACGGCATTGCCCTGATCCAGTTGAATCACCCCTAGCAGTTTGAGGATTTCCGCCGCGTCGGGAGCAAGCCGCAGGGCATCATTGAGCCTGCGAATCGCCTCGTCGTATTGACGCTGATGAAACGCCAAACGCCCGGCGACATAGGCGTGCTGGGCTTCCAATGGCAAGGGCTTGTCAGCAGTGGAAGCTTCATCACTTGGTTGCGAAGTGCCGGCGGTCTTTTCGGTGGGCAGATACGAAGGATGCGGCAGACCGACGACAACTTGTTCCAGCGTCAGCCTCGCCTTGGCCAGCGCCTCGCCTACACGCGGCATCAAAACCTCATCAGCCACACTCGGCGGGGCGGGGGCGGCCACCGGGGTTTCCATAAATGATGTGACCTGCGGTGTCTTGTTCGCCTTGGGCGTGGACTGGCACGACACCAGAACCAAACTCAGCAACAGAGAGGTAATCAACGTCGATATTTGAAGCGGTTGCGTCATACGCCACCACTATAGCCGTGCCTTACGGCACGACTTTATTAAGGGAGTAACTGAAGATGGCGGTGGCCCCGGCGCGGACGAGTTGGGGCACGAGTTGCCTCTCGACCCGATCCTCCACGACGATCTCAACCGCCACCCAATCCGAATCCGCCAGTTGGTTGACCGTGGGTGATTTCTCGGCCGGCAGGGTGGCGAGAATGGCGTCGAGCTTGCCTTTGGGCACGTTCATTTTCAGCCCGACTTTTTCCCGGGCGGCAATCGCGCCGCGCAACAGCAGCGCCAAGTCCTCGATTTTCTGCCGCTTCTTATCATCGGCCCAGGTGCGTTTGTTGGCGATGAGCCGGGTGGTGCTCGTCAGCAGGGTGTCGATGATGCGCAGCTTGTTGGCGCGAAGTGACGAGCCGGTCTCGGTGACATCGACAATGGCATCGACCAAGCGGGCCTTGACCTCGGTGGCACCCCAGGAGAACTCGACTTTTTTGATCTTGACGCCTTGGGCCGCGAAATAGCGCTTGGTGGTGTGGACCAGTTCCGTGGCGATGATGCCCCCCACAAGGTCCTTGGCCGACTGCACCTTGGATTCCTCCGGCACCGCTAGCACCCAGCGCACGGGCCGGCTGGTGGCCTTGGAGTAGGCCAGTTCGCAAACCTCATGCACATCGGCGTCGTTTTCAATGACCCAGTCATGGCCTGTGATGCCGATGTCGATGACGTTATCCTCGACGTACCGCGCCATTTCCTGGGCACGGAACATGATGGGCTGAAAGGTCGGATCGTCGATGCTGGGGAAGTATGAACGATCCGAGATTTGCAGGTCGTAACCGGCGCGGATGAATAGGTCAACCGTGGAGTTTTGCAGGCTTCCCTTGGGGATGCCGATGCGCAGGGTGTCGGAGTCGGCGGGGAGTGGTTCGAGCATGATGCGTTCCGTGTACTGTGCGGGTCGAGCCGCACAGTTTACCCGAAGCGGCCAAAGCGGATTGATCACTCTTCGCCGGCGTTGCGGCCGCGCTTGTCGCGATTGGGATGCGGGCGGTTGTGCCGCAGAATGTCCCCCCTGGCCATGTAAAGTACATCCTCGGCGATGTTGACGGCATGGTCGGCCATGCGCTCGAGTTGCCGACTGATGCTCAGGTAGTGAATCAGACACGCCACGCGGGCGGGGGACTCCTTCATGCCTTGTTCGATGGCGGCATAGGCCTTGCCGTGAAGGGCATCGACTTGGTCGTCGGTTTTGCGCACCTCCTGTGCCAGACCGGTGTCGATGTTGACCAGGGCGTCGAGGCTGCTCTTGATCATCCACTGCACCAGCCGGGTCATTTCCGCCAGGTCGAAGGGCGGGGCCTCGCGGTCGGTTTCCCCGGCCAGGAAAATCGCCTGCTCGGCGACGTTGACCGCCAAGTCGGCGATGCGTTCAAGATCGTTGTTGATCTTGAGCACCGCCACCACGAAGCGCAGGTCGAAGGCCACGGGCTGATAGAGTGCCAAGGTGTGCAGGCATTCCTCCTCGACGTCGATCTCCATGAGGTCGATCTGGTCATCGGCGGCGATGATTTGCTTGGCCAAGGGTACATCGCGCAATTGCACGGCGCGAATGGCACCCTCGGAGGCCTCTTCGACCAAGGCCGAGAGGGAGAGAATGACTTTTTTAAGACGGTCGGTTTGACGTTGCAGGTGCATGGACATTGGTGAATCTCGGACGGCAAGGGATTTGAAAAGGCCTCGGAACCGCGTCGGCGGATCCGGGCCGTTGATTTCCTATCGGCCCAGCGACTGCCGCGGGGCGAGTTACTTGGTCTTGGACGCCAGGAATGGGCCGGCATCCACGCCATCGGCGACGATGATCGTCTGGCCGTTGGCACCGGCACCGACGTACGTTTTGCTCTTGCCGACTTCACCGCTCTTCTTGAAGGACTGGTAGGCCCCGTCGTTGTAACCAAAGACGTAGAGGCGGCCATCCTTCTCGGCGGTGGAGTAGCCGAGTTTGGAGTTGGGTCCGCTGCAACCGGTTGCCAGCGCTGTGGCAAGGAGCGTGAGGGACAGCATGAAACCAATTCGACGCATGGTGGAGACTCCGATCAAAACGTTGCGAAACGATTGTCGGCTGAACACCAGCCGACGATTATCCAGTGGTGCGGGGCCATTTATCCGAATCGGCCGCTGATGTAATCCTCGGTTTCCTTCAGGTGCGGGTTGGTGAAGATGTCGAGTGTCGGGCCGTATTCAATGAGCCGGCCTAGGTACATGAAGGCGGTGTTGTCGCTGACCCGCGAGGCCTGCTGCATGTTGTGCGTCACGATGATGATCGAGTACTCGCCTTTGAGTTCCTGGATGAGGTCTTCGACCTTGCCCGTGGCGATGGGGTCCAAGGCCGAGCAAGGTTCGTCCATGAGCAGCACTTCGGGTTCGGCGGCAATGGCGCGGGCGATGCAGAGGCGTTGCTGTTGACCGCCCGACATGGCCAAGGCGCTTTCGTGGAGGCGGTCTTTGACCTCGTCCCACAGGGCCGCGCCGCGCAGGCTGCGTTCGCAGACTTCCGCCAAGAGTCGTCGGTCGCGCACGCCGTCGATGCGCAGGGAATAGATGACGTTTTCAAAGATGCTCATGGGGAAGGGATTGGACTTCTGAAAGACCATGCCCATGCGTTTGCGCAGTTCGATGACATCGACGGAAGGATCGTAGATGGAGTCGCCGTTGAGCTTCATGTCGCCGTCGATGCGGACGATATCGATGAGATCGTTTAAGCGGTTGATGCTGCGGAGGAGTGTGGACTTGCCGCAGCCTGATGGGCCGATGAGGGCGGTGACCTTGCCGCGGGGCATGGGCATGGTGATGTCGAAGAGGGCGCGTTTGGGGCCGTAGTAAAGATTGAAGTTTTCGACGGCCAGCGTCACCTCATCCTCGTGGACGGCCTGGTGGATGTCGGCAGGAAAGGATTCGCCGCGGGCGATGGCGGCCAGGCGACCATTGGAACTGGTGCTGCCGTTGCGGGTTTGCGATGGGGCGGTGAGTGTAGGCATGGTGGGGATCAGTCTTGAGTCTTGAGGGATGAGTCTTGAGGTCATTAAGAGGGCGCTAAACGGCAAGCCTTGTTCAAACCTCTTTTCTGTTTTGCATATCCGCGTTTATCTGTGGTCATCCGTGTTCATCTGTGTAATGAGGTTCATCAGAACTGGCTCCCGGCGAACTTACGCCGCAGCCTGGCGCGAAGCCACGCGGCGGCGATGTTGAGTAGCGCCACCAAGGCGATGAGCAAGAGCGTCGTGGTGAAGACCATCGGCTTGGCGGCCTCGGAATTGGGGCTTTGGAAACCAAGGTCGTAAATGTGGAAGCCCAAGTGCATGAAGCTGCGTTCCACATGGAAATACGGGGCAATGGCGTTGAACTGGCCCGGAAGCTCCGGTGCCAGCTTCACCGCCCCGACGAGCATCAAAGGCGCGACTTCACCGGCTCCGCGGGCCATCGCCAGGATCATGCCCGTCATGATGCCCGGCATGGCGCGGGGCAGGACGATGCGGCGAATGGTCTGCCACTTGCTCGCCCCGCAGGCATACGAGCCTTCGCGCATGGAACTAGGCACGGCCGCTAGGGCCTCTTCGGTGGCGACGATGACCACAGGAAGGGTCAACAGTGCCAAGGTGAATGAAGCCCACATCAGCCCTCCGGTGCCGAAGGTCGGGTTGGGCAGTTTCTCGGCGAAAAATAGCTGGTCAATGCCACCGCCCATGAGGTAGCAGAAGAAGCCCAAGCCAAAGACGCCAAAGACGATGGAGGGCACACCCGCGAGGTTGTTGACGGCGATGCGCACGGCACTGACAATCGGGCCGGCCTTGGCATACTCGCGCAGGTACAGGGCCGCCAGCACGCCCACGGGCACCACCAGGATGCTCATGATCATGGTCATCAGGGCCGTGCCGAAGATGGCCGGGAAGATGCCGCCCTCGGTGTTGGCTTCGCGGGGTTCGTCGGAGAGGTATTCCCACCAGCGGGAGAAATAGACCCCCAGCTGCCCCGTAAAGGTCAACTGGTTGGCGGGGAAGGCGCGAACCACCTCGGCCAGCTTGATTTCCTTTTCCTGCCCTTGGGCCGACTTCATCACCAGCACATAGCGGTCGTTCTGCTCATTGAGTTCGCGGATCTCTTTGGTGATGCGGGCGAACTCAGCGTCGATGTCGGCCTTGACCGAAGCGAAGCGTTCCTTGGCTTGCCGCTCTTCATCGGAGGACTGGCCGTATTTCAACTCCGCGCTGCGAACAGCCAATCGGGCGGCTTCGATTTGGGCATTGACCTCACCGACGGCATGGGTTTCCAAACCGCGACGCTCCCGCCAGCGGGCACGGACTTCATCGTGATGTTCGAGGTAGGCTTCCCACGCCTGTTGCGGGGTGGCGGCGACAACTTGGCCGTCGATGACGAAACGTGTCGGCGAGCCGATGAACTGGCCCCATTCCAAGCGCTCGATGAGCACTGCCCATTCGGGCTGTGCTTCACTGGCGATTTCAAAGTCGCTGACCCAGTGGAAATGCTCGCCGGTGAGATCGAAGTTGGCGGTGCGGATCAGGCGGCGGTGGACGGTGATGTGCGGCGCGGGTCCGCCGACGATGTCGCTGGTGTTCGATGTTTCAGCGTGGGGCTTTTCACTTTCCGCCTTGATCAATTCGCGGGCCTTTTCCCCGGCTTTGGGCGGCAGGGAGGCGGTGCCGGCCTGATTGAGCGTGAAACTGCTGTCGCGAGTGACTTGGCCCATATAGGTCTTGCCATCGAGCGTGGTCACTTCGACAATGGCCGTGGGCCAGAACGTGCCGATGCCTTGCCAAGTGACGTAGCCCAGCAAGCTGATGATCATCAGCAGTGCGATGGCCAGGGCTCCGCCAGTGAGCCAGACCATCGGTTCGCCGTAGGCCAAGATGGAGCCGGAGGCACGGGTCAGACGGCGACGGGCGAGGGGAGGAAAGGCTTGGGGCTTGAGACTTGAGGCTTGAGTGACGGAGGGCTGAGATGACACGGGAATTGTGCGTGGGATCCCGGCCACGGGGGTGGGCGCATCGGGAACGGCGTCATTGTTGGGCGTCTGGCTCATAGCTGGAAGGCCCTCTTGCGGAAGCGAAGGCGGACGCTTTCAGCCACCGTGTTCAACACAAAAGTCATGGCGAACAGCACCAGGGCCGCTAGGAACAGCGTGCGATAGTGCGTGCTGTTGCGCACCGCTTCGGGCAGTTCCACGGCAATGTTGGCCGAGAGGGTGCGGAAACCGTTGAAGATGTTCCAATCCATCACCGGCGTGTTGCCCGCGGCCATCAGCACGATCATGGTCTCGCCCACAGCCCGGCCCAAGCCGATCATCACCGCGGAGAACAGCCCGCTCATGGCCGTGGGAATGATGATCCGCGTGGCGGTCTGCCAAGGGGTCGCCCCCGCGCCTAGCGAGGCGGCCCGCAGATGTTCGGGCACCGTCGAAAGGGCATCCTCGGCAATGGTGTAGATGATGGGGATGATGGCGAAGCCCATGACAAAGCCGACGACCAAGGCGTTGCGCTGCTCGAAGGTGTCCACGTAAGTGCCCCGCGGGTCCCAGCCGAGAAGCACCAACAGATACGAAACGGCTAAGGAGACGGCCAGCGTCGCCAGACAGGCGATGATGAACTTCGCCATGCTCGCCAATGCAAAGCGTTGGCGGCTCCAGTCGTTGCTGATCCGCCGTATGACGGGGTTGACGTAACGGGAGATGATCACGGCCCCGGCGATGGCGGAAAGCGGCAGCAGCAGGATCAACCAAGCGCCGACGCCTGAGCCGATCTGCCCATCGAGCCATAGTTTGATGTCGCCGGCAAAGAGCAGTTGTTCGACGATTGGTCCTGCGAGCCACGCCACCAGCAGCCCGATGGGTGCGGCTAGGCAGATGAAGAAGAACCGCCACTGGTTTAATCGCAGGGCCACGTTCTGCGGCAGCAACTGCCATAAATAGGCCCCGATGAGAAATGCCAAGGGCACGGTGAAGAAGGCGCTGAGCAGTCCGGGGACGATGCCTTCGACGATGGGTGCCAGCACCAAGGCCGCCAGGAAGCCGAGCACCACGCTGGGCAGGCTGGCCATGAGTTCGACGGTGGGCTTGACGCGGGCCTTGAGTTTGGGCCTGAGGAATTCGCTGGTGTAAATCGCGGCGAGAATGGCGATGGGCACGCCAAAGACCAGGGAGTAAACGGTGGCCTTGATGGTGCCGAAGACCAGGGGCATGAGGCCGAGCTTTGGCTCAAAGTCATCGGTACCGCTGGAGGACTGCCAGACATGGGCGGGATGTTGAGCGCCTTCGTACCAGACGGGCAGGAACAGGGCCGTCAAGGTCGCTTCGGGATGACGGGGTTGAATATCCCAACGGTATAGGGCTTCGCTGGTGGCGGCGATGAGGCCATCTTCCTTGGGCGTCACGGCCAGTGCCAGGATGTCGTGTTGATCGGCGACTTGGAGCTGCGCCAAGAGCTTTTGGCTGGTGATCTGATAGAGCCGTGTCTCGCCGGTGGCGTAACCGATCGCCGCCACGCGGCTGCGTTGCGAGGTCGCCAGGGCCGTCACCGCGGCCGACGGCCCTTGCAGTAAATGCCCCCGTGCCATGATGATGCCGTCGGCGCTGTCGGCCGCCTCGGGCTTGGTGGCGAACCACGCGCCGACCTCACCCCGCGAATCACCCACCAAAATCGTCCCCTGTCCCAGCAAAAACCGGCAGGCGGTGACTTGGGCCGTGGCATCCTCCACCAGATCGCGTGTTTCCACCAAGGCGATCTT
>JBBRGB010000171.1:0-7646 GCA_038241095.1 Phycisphaerales bacterium | reverse complement strand
TCCACCTTCCCTTGCTTTCTCCCCTCCCCCCCGTGGGCGCGTGGGCGGCCGCGGGTTTTTTTGTTGCCTTTTTTTTTTTTCTATATTTCCCCCCCGGCGGATGGGCGCCGGGGGGCCGGGGGGCGGGGGGCCCGGGGGCCGGGGGCCCGGGGGCCCGGGGCCGCAAGCGTCACACGATTGACAAGCCACTTCCTGAACTGACTGTATTCTGTATCCTTGGTGACCTTGGTGGTTAACCATTCCTCCAAACCACAACCTCACGGACGGGAAACGAAAACCATGACACGACTGGCGATCCTGCTGCTCTCACTGACGCTCCTGCTGGCCCTGGGATGCAACAGTTCCAAAAAGGACGATGGCATCCTCGGTGGCATGTTCGACGGCCTCACGCCCACCACGCCCAGCGAGGCGGCGCGGGACGCGTTCAACGTGTACGACCCCGACAAACGCCGTCGCAGCGTGGCGCTGCTCTCGGCCTCGGAGTTCGGCGGCCAAGCGCCCTACGTCCGCATGTACCGCCTGCTCGCGGATGACCCCGACGCCACCGTGCGGGCCGCGGCCCTGGCGGCCCTGGGACGTCACGGCGAGCCGTCCGATGCGCCCCAGATCACCGCCCGGCTGACGGACAAAGCCAACTTCGTCCGCTGGGAGGCCGCCCAGGCGTTGCAAAAGATTCACAATCCCGAAACGGTGCCGGCCCTGCTCAAGGCCGTGGGTGAGGACGTCGACGCCGATGTCCGCGCCGCTTGTGCCGGTGCCTTGGGCCAATACGCCGAGGCCCGCGTGGTGCAGGGCCTCATCGGCGCTTTGGATGACGGCGATTACAGCGTGGTCAACGCCTCCCGCCAATCGCTGTCAACCCTCACCGGCTATGACTTCGGCAACGACGCATCACTCTGGCTCATCTGGGCCGAGAAGAACCAAGAGTCGCTTTTCACCCACCAGCAAAAATACACCTGGCAGCCGTACAACAAGCCCAAAGGCATGTTGGATCACGTGCAGTTCTGGGAGGATGGCAAACGCAAGCCCCCGCAACCCCCGGCGGGGATGGATGGGGCGGAGAAATCGTAAGGAGTTTCCTCACCACCAAGAAACACCACGAGCACCAAGGAAGGCAATACAACCTGTATCCTTGGTGCTCTTGGTGGTTAATGATTTCGCATCAGGATCATCACTCACACCGCCCGGCGGGCCCATTCTTCTTCCAGGGGTGTCAATTCGTCCGCCAGGCGGTTGCGTTTGTCCTGCAATGATTTGACCTTGCCGCCGTCGCGGTAGATGTCGGGGTCGGCGAGTTGGCCATCGACCTCGGCAAGTTGTTTTTCGCACTTCACGATACGCTCTTCCAATGCCTGCTGGCTCAGTCTGGCCAAGTGTGAGTTGCCCGCGGGCTTGTTGCCCTTGGGGGGTGACGGTTGGGCTGAAGCACCTGCCTTGCGGGGTTCGGACTTTTTCGTTTCCGCTCGTTTCTCCACCGCTTTGGCCGGCGTGGCTCCCGCTGCGTTGACCGCTGCGTCGGCGGCCTGCTGGGCGGCCACATATTCGCTGTACGTCCCCAGGAAGTGCCGCACACCGCCATTGCCATCGAGCACCAGTAACTGATCGACGGTGTGATCCAGCAGCCAGCGGTCGTGGGTGATGAGCACCAGCGTGCCCCCACCGCTGACGTTCTCGCCAAAGCCTTTTGGCTCGGTGGTGAATTGCCGCAGAGCTTCTTCCAGGCGTTCGGCCGCGGGAATGTCAAGGTGGTTGGTCGGCTCATCGAGTACCACGAGGTTGTGCCCGCCGACCATCAGCCCAGCCAGTACGGCCCGGCTGCGTTCGCCGCCCGAAAGCACCCGCAGTGGCTTGTCCTGCTCATCGCCGGAAAACAGAAACGCCCCGGCCAGATCACGCGCCGCCTGCTCCGAGCCGAGGCCCTGCGAACCGTTGAGCACGAAGAGACGCAGGTGTTCGACCACCGTGCGCGATTGATCGATCTGATCGTGCGTCTGGCGGTAATGGCCCACGCTCACCGAGGCCCCGACCCGCACCCGGCCACCGTCCGTCTCCGTCTCGCCCAAAAGACACCGCACCAACGTGCTCTTGCCCGCGCCATTGGGCCCGATGATGCCCACGCGGTCGCCACGCTTGAGCACCAAGGTCAGATCGTGAAACAGCACCTTGTCGTCGTAGGCCTTGCTCACGCCCTCTGCCGAGCAAACAATGTCGCCGCTGCGCTGTTTGGGCTTCAGCACCAGATTAAAGGTGCCCTGGTCGGCGGGCTTCTCGATCAAGTCGTCGCGTTTGTAACGTTCGAGCCGTTTCTCACGCCCCTGCGCTTGGGCCGCCCGTTGACCGGCGCGGTAGCGATCAATGAAGGCTTGCTCGCTGCGGATCCGTTCCTTCTGCTTGTCGTACACCCGTTGCTGCGCCAGACGTCGTTCGGCGCGAAGCTCGATGTACTTGGCGAAGTTGCCGGGATACTCCTCGATGCGACCCTCGTGGAGTTCGACGATCCGCGACACCGACCGATCCAGCAGCCAGCGGTCGTGACTCACCAGCATCACCGCCCCGTTGTACGAGGCCAGAAACTGCTCGAGCCATTGCCGGCCGGCGATGTCCAAGTGGTTAGTCGGTTCGTCGAGCAGCAGCACATCGGGCTGCGACAAGAGCAGTTTGGCCAGCGCCAGGCGGCCGCGCTGACCGCCTGAAAGATCACACACTTTGACGTTGAAAAAGTTATCGGTGAGTCCCACGCCATGAAGGATGGCATCGATGAGGTGATCGACGGCGAAACCACCCGCGGCCTGCACCGCGGCCTCAGTTTGCACGTATTCCTTGAGCAAGCGGTCGAGATCATCGCCTTGCGCTTCACCCATGCGGTGCGTGATGTCCTCAAGTTGCTTGTGCAGGGCGTGAAGACGCTCAAAGGCCTTGTCGGCCTCCTCGCGCAGGGTGGCATCGGGATCAAGTTGCGGGTCCTGGCTCAGGTAGCCGACGGTGGCGTTGCGGGCAAGCTGCACTTGGCCGGTGTCGGGCTTGAGGCCACCGAGACCCGCGATGAGTTTCAGCAGCGTGGACTTGCCGCAGCCGTTGCGGCCCACCATGCCCACGTGCATGCCGGGGTCGAGGGTGAGATTCACCCCGTCAAGAATGACCCGCTCCCCGAAAGCGAGCGTCAGATTGGCGATGGATAGTAGAGCCATAGTTCAGTTGAATCTGTGGTCGTTTATTAACCACCAAGAACACCAAGGTCACCAAGGAAGGCGGCATAAGTCTTGAGGAATGAGTCTTGAGTCTTGAGGTTCAAATCTCCAACCATCGGGTCATAGTGTGAAAGACTCACAATGTTTTTCTTATCCTTGGTGCTCTTGGTGTTCTTGGTGGTTACAACGGTTTTTCCGCATTAAGCCACGCCCGAACGCAACTGCGTTTGCGTGAGCATCTGGTAAATCGCACACCGCCCCATCAGTTCGCCATGCTTGCCTTGATCGATGATGCGGCCGCTGTCCATCACCACGATCAAGTCCGCATCAACCACGGTGCTCAAGCGGTGCGCGATGATGAACGTGGTGCGTCCATGCCGAAACTCACGCAGGGCGCGATTGATCTTGGCTTCACTCTCGGCGTCAATCTGGCTTGTCGCTTCATCAAGGATGAGAATCGCGGGGTCGCGCAAAATGGCGCGGGCGATGCAGAGCCGTTGCCGCTGGCCACCCGACAGGCCCGAACCGTCCTCGCCGAGCATGGTCTTGTAGCCTTGGGGCAGGGCCTCGATGAACTCATGGGCGTAAGCCGCCTCGGATGCGGCGCGGATTTTGTCCAGCGATTCATACCGTCGCCCGTAAGCGATGTTATCGGCGATGGTGGAGTTGAAAAGAATCGTCTGTTGCGTCACCACCGCGATCTGTCGCCGCAGACTCCGCAGGCTCACTTCGCTGATGTCGATGTCGTCGATGAACACCCGCCCGGTGGTCGGCTCGGTGAGACGCGGCAACAAGTTAAGCAACGTGCTCTTGCCCGAACCGTTGGTGCCCACGATGGCGATGGTCTGGCCGAACTTCACCGTCAGATTCGCATCGGCGACAGCCAGGCGATCCTGGCCCTGATATTTGAAGCCCGCGTTTTCAAAGCGGATGCTCTGGCTATGTGCCGGCAGGGGCGTGAAACGGCGGCTCTTGCGGTCTTCGTCGCTCTCCTCGGCGGGCAGTTCCAGCATCTCCGCCAGCCGCTCCGCCGCTGCTGCGGACTCGTGAATCGTGCCATTCAAGTTCGACACCGGCTTGATCCCGCTAGCGGCGAAACCCAGCATCGCCAGCACGGCGATGAAGCGCTCCACATCGACCCGACCGTGAATGATCATCCACGCCGCCGTCGAGGCCAGTGCCACCATGCCGAAGATGGTGAGGAACTCCACCAAGGGCGACGAATACGCCTTGACTGCCCGCATCCGCATCTCTTCGCCAAACAGTGATTTCGCCAGCCTGCGGAAGCGGCGGCGCTCGTACCCCTCGGCGTTGTGAACCTTCACCACGCTCAGGCCTGAAAGCACTTCATTGACCGCGCCGGTCATGCGCCCGCGCTCGCTCATGGCGGCCCGGCTGGCGCGCTGAATCTTGCGGCCGAACTTGCGGAACAGCCCGAACATCACCGGCCCGCCGATGGTCGCCAAGGCCGCGATGCGCCAGTCGATGATCCAGGCAATCACCAAGGCCACGAGCATCTTGCAGATTTCCGACAGCGCCCGGCCCATGACCATCTGCAACCCATCGGCCAGGATGCGGGTGTCGTTGACCAGGCGGTTAATCATGTCCGCGTAGCCCTGTTGCGTGGGCAGCAGGGCGGGCACCTGGATCAGATGTGCGTAAATGCGATCTCGCCAG
Organism: Phycisphaerales bacterium; assembly: GCA_038241095.1. Taxonomy (GTDB): domain Bacteria; phylum Planctomycetota; class Phycisphaerae; order Phycisphaerales; family Phycisphaeraceae; genus JBBDMX01. Next base: position 2,781 of record JBBRGB010000171.1, on the reverse strand, counting down.
ACCATCGTGGCGCGTGAGGAAACCGTGATCGTCAGATACTCGTGAACGAAACGCGCCACCCCGCCGATGGCGTTGAGCACCAGGATCACCACCATGATGAAGACAAAGCCGGTGAAGCGGTCGGCGGGAACGACGTTGATGAGATGCTGGCCCAAGTTGCGGATGAACTCGGCGCGGTCGGGGCTGGTGACGTAAGTTTCGATGATCTGCGGCAGCGTCTTCTGCTCACGCAGGATCAATTGAAGCATGGGCAAAATGAGGCTGATGCCCGAGCCGAAGGTCAGCGTGCTGACGATCAGACCGATGGCCGCCAGCGTCAGTTGACGCCGGTAGTTGAGCAACAGCTTAGCGCTTTGCCAGAATGGACTACCCATGGGCTTTGGTCTTTTCAGCGGGCCGGGGTGCAACGTCTTGGAACGTCAGCGGCCCTTGGAACGGTTGGAGGCAAGCCCCTCAAGATACTCGAAAAAGCGGGGAAATGTTTTGTTGACGCAGGCGGGATCGTTGATGGTGATGGTGCCCGGCGGCGTGGCCAGGCCCAGCACGGCGAAGCTCATGGCCATGCGGTGGTCATCGTAAGTGTCAATGGCCGCGGGCGTGAGACGGTTTTGCGGTGGGGGGGTGATGAAAAGGTCGTCGCCCTTGATGCGAGCCTCAACGCCGAGTTTGGTTAACTCGCATTGCAGGGCGGTCAAGCGATTGGTCTCCTTGACCCGCAGATTGCCCACGTTGCGGATGATCGTCGGCCCGTCGCAGAGCGGCGCGATGGCGGCCAAGGTTTGCGCAGTGTCGGGCATGGCGTTGAGGTCAATGTCGATGCCACGCAGTTTCTCCCCGCCGCGTGGGGCCATGACGGTGATGAAATCGCGCCCGAAGGTCAGCCCCGCGCCCATTTGATGCAGCACATCGGCGAAGCCCACATCGCCTTGAAGACTGCCGCGGCCCAAGCCTTCGATGGTGCAGCCCCCGCCCGGCACCACGGCCCCGGCGGCAAGGAAATAGCTGGCGTTGGAGGCATCCGGCTCGATGGCGTAATCCCTCCCACGATAAGCGCCGGCTTGGGTCACGGGAGGAATCACGATGTGGGTGAAGGCTTCGTCCACCTCGGCCACAACACCGAAGGCCGCCATCACCGCCAGGGTCATCGCCACATAAGGCTTGCTCGTCACCGGGCCTTGGAAACGCAAGTCCAAGCCGTGTTTCATCAGCGGCCCGATGTGCAGCAGGGCGCTGATGTATTGACTCGACAGCGTGGGTTGCATGCTGAGCCTGCCGCCTTGCAGACGGTTGCCTTTGATGAGCAAGGGCGGGTAGCCATCCTGGCCCTGATATGTGATCTCCGCGCCGCCGAGTTGCCGCAGCGGCTCGACGAGCTGCGCGATGGGCCGCTGCCTCATGCGGGCGATGCCATCCAAGACGCAATGAAGGCCCGGCGTGGCGGCGCAGGCGGCGGTGAGAAATCGCATCGCGGTGCCGGCGTTGCCCAAGGGCAAGGTCAGCGGTTCGTGTGCGGCCCGCGTATGGGAAACCAGCGCATGGGTCAGACTCCCCGTGCCGTGAACAACAACGCTCTCCCCGGCCTCATCAATTTCCAACCTCACGCCCAATTGTTGCAAGGCTTCCAACATGGCCCGGCTGTCATCGCTAAACAGCAAGCTTGTCAGCCGGCTCTTGCCGCGTGCCAAGGCCGCCAGCAGCAAGGCGCGGTTGGTGATGCTTTTGGAACCGGGCGGGCGCAGCGTGGCCTCGAACGGCCCAATCGGCTCAATGACACGCGAGTCGCTCATCATCCACCCTCAACCCTTGGCCTTGCGGAACACGGCCACGATGCTTTCCACGGGCACCACATAAAGCCGATTGTCGCCCTCGAAATCGACCGGGATCGCCTCCTTGGGGTTGAAGAGCACGCGGTCGTACTGCTCGATGGGGTAGTTGATGTCCTTCTCCACCTCGGCCGACACCGCCACGATGCGCCCGGTGATCGTGGGAATCTCCAACTTGTCGGGCAAGTGAATCCCGCTGCGGGTCTTCTTCTTGTCCTGATCCTTGCGAATGAGCACCCGCTTGCCCATCGGCTCAACAACTTCCAAGGTCGGCAATTTATCGGTGGATTCGTTCATGGCCGGGCAATTCTAATCGAAAGCGGAAATCCCCCCTCAGCCACCGTAAGATCATGCGTCGCCGTTCGACGTTCCAATCCTCCAACCAACCCATCCGAAAGGTTCAACATGACCGACACCCGCACCGCCGCCCAAGCACTCGCCCATGTTCTTCTCGATCACCGCATGGCCGTGGCCCGACTCAACAAACTCATCGAGACGATGGACGACGCCCGCTTGGCCGAGCAGCCGCACGGCCAAGTCAATCATCCGCTCTGGACGCTGGGCCATCTGGTGGTGGTGCTGGATCGCGGCTGCACGTTCATCGGCGGACAGGCCACCGTGGACTCCTCCTTCGGCCCACGCTACGGTGGCGGCTCGCAACCCACCGCCAACCGCGCCGATTACCCGGCTAAGAGCGATTTGCTCAGCCAAGTCAACGCACAATCCCAACGCTTGATGAAGCTCATGGAAACCTGCCCAGCGGAAAAACTCGAAGCGCAAAATCCCGTAGAGGCGGCGCGAGGCCGCTTTCCCCAAGTTGGCGACATCTTGGTGCACATGCTCACCGGCGAACCGCAGTATCACTTGGGACAGTTGACCGGCTGGAACCGCGCCATGGGCTGGCCCGTCAAGTTTTGACCCCCGGCCCCCGGACCCCCGATTCCGTCCTTGGCGACGA
>JBBRGB010000170.1:0-7660 GCA_038241095.1 Phycisphaerales bacterium | reverse complement strand
TCCTAATTTTCAACTCCACACGAAACGGCAATCAGATTTTATAAACTTGCCAGATCCTGGCGTTATTTGAGGTTCACACCAACCGTTTTTGGTTAAGAATCCTAAATTTTTCACTTTCCGCGTGTTTTGTTTTTTCATGGGTATCGAGGCACAGGGGGGTGTGGGGGTGGGTGGGGTGGGGTTGGAGGGGGGCAAGGGGGTGGTGAGGGTAGTTTGGATGGGTCAAAAAATGTCAAAAATCGCAAATTCCAATATCTATATCGATAGTATTTAATGCCGACCACCGCCCGGCGGGTGGAGAACTGGTGGATAAGTTAATTCGATTTGACATGTCAAGATCGACTTGTTAAAATGTAAATCAACAAGGTGAGTGAAGTCAATGTGATGGGGCGGCTTGGAGAATCGACTTGGCTTCACGCTTTGCTTCACGACAATTGCGAAACTGAGGACTTCCATACCTCTCGAAAACCCCGCGTTGTTTATTGGCAATCATGTGGACCGTCAAGGGGTTTTCTACAGAGCGCTTCACAATCATTTCATTGGCTTCGCGTCCTTCGTGCATCTTCGCGTCTTTGCGATAAAACGATATAGAATTGATCCAGCCGTTATTGGTGACCCGCACTCCTTCCCAAAGGTCAAAATGAAAACACCCTCCTTCCGAATCGTGATACTGTCCGTCATGCTGGTTGCCTTATGCGTACTGGGTTGTGGCCAAGCCATGGCGCAATCGATCACCAACGGCGACTTCGCCGAGTGGGCCGGCGACAAGCCAAAGGGCTGGACGCCGCGTGACAATAAGCAGAAGATCACCCAGGCCACCGACACCGGCCACGCCAGCGTCAAAACCGCGTTGCAGGTGGAGGTGGTCAAGGATGCCGGCAGCAGCTACGGGCAGATCCTCCAATCGCTCAAACTCGATGGCCACACCCGTTACAAAATCTCCTGCGACATCCGCTCCACGGGCAACGGCACGGGCGTCATCCAAGTCAAGACCATCAGCAACAAAACGGAACTCGAGCGGTTGGAGACCGACCGTTCGGGCACGAAGTGGAAGACGGTGTCAGTCGAGTTCGATACCGCCGGCGCTGATGAAGCGCAGTTGCTGTGCCGGTATCGGCAAAACGATGGGGCGGTGGGACAGAAAATCTGGTGGACCAACATGAAAGTCGAAAAAATCGGTGATGGAAAAGAGGCGCGTGATCCGCTGTCGCTGGAGATCGCCAAGCCGGGTTCGGATCAGTACGTGACGCCCGACGGGGCGGGTGACAAGAACGGCGTGGACTGGGCCAACGCCCGTTCGGCGGCGGACGGTCTGCAAAAGGCGTTGGAGGCCGTGGGGCCGGGCAACACGCTGCACATCGGCAGTGGCGAATATGTCAAAGCGCAGCTGGAGATTTCCGCCGGGGGAAGCGGCCCGGAGGCGATGGTCAACATCGTCGGCCAGGACACCGGTAAGGGCCTGCCGCGATTCACCTCCGACTTCGACAAAAACAATCCCGCCAAAACTGGTGGCGACTTCCTGAAGATCAACCCTTACGTCGGCTTCGTGGCGGTCAAGGACCTCAAGCTCGAAGGCTACCGCGTGGGCATCCTCCTTCTCGGCCCCAACCGCGGCCTGCGCATCACCAACATGGACATGACCGGCCAGCGCGAAGGCATCATCATCAACGGCGGGGCGTTTGCCAAAATGCCCGACTCCGGCAGCGGCGATCTGGTCATCCGCGATTGCGACTTCACCCATTACACCAAGCGCGGCATCCGCATCCGTGGCGGCGTCCACCACACCCAAATCATTAACTGCCACGCCGACGCCGGCGGCAAGGAATGGGCCACCGAACCCTTCCACATGGGCTTCGCACTCGAAGGCTCCGACCTCGAAGGCGTCACCGACCACGACATCACTTTTGACGGATGCACCGCCCGCAACAACTACCACGAGAACGGCGACAACTACTGGAATGCCGACGGCTTCTGCGCCGAGCGCCAGGTCAAGGACATCACCTTCAAAAACTGCGGCGCGTTTGGCAACACCGATGGCGGGTGGGACCTCAAGGCCATGAACCCCGTGCTGGAAAACTGCGTTTCCTTCGACAACAAACGCAACTTCCGCATGTGGTCCAAGCCCGATGCCCCCGCCAGGTTCAACAACTGCATCGCCGGTTACGCCAATCACCGCGGCGGTTCGGGCAATCCCAACGGCGTCCACGTCTCCCCCGGCGGAGCGGTCGTCATCGACCACATGACCTTCGTCAACACCGCCACCGGCGTCGATCTCGATGGCAAGCCCGGCGGCGGTTCACAGGCCACTGTCACCAACTCGCTCTTTTACATCCCCAAGGGCAAGGCTTTCAGCACCGAGGAAGGCTGCAAGATCACCATCGAGGATTCCGTGGTCATCGACGCCGACCACCCCGAAGGCGACCCTGGTATCAAAGACGCCAGCCCCAAATGGGAAGGCGGCGACGACAAGTTCAACAGCCTGACCCACCCGGACAAAGGCTACAAGTTCCCCGGTGCCACCGACACCCCCGGTACCCAAGCCCGGCAGTAACCCGTACCGCCCCTCCCGCCTGTGTCATTTTGCCAAGGTTTACCACTGTGCAACCATGCACGGTCCCGCGCCGGGGCCGTAAGTTTTTCTACTCTCATCCCCCCACCCAAGTAATGGAAGGCCCCGCATGAAACTTCAACGCTACCAACAGACGCCCATTCTCGCTCCCAATCCCGCCCATGCGTGGGAGAGTCTGATCACGACCAATCCCGCCGCGTGGCTCGACGAGCGCGACGGCGAGGTCAAGCTGCTCTACCGCGCCGCGGGACACGACCTCGAGCACGTGGTGCGGTTCGGACTGGCCGTGAGCAAGGATGGCTGTCACTTTGAGCGAACCTCCGATCAACCCACCTTCGGCCCAAGTGCCGACGGGGTCGATGCGGGCGGGGTCGAAGACCCGCGGCTGGTGAAGTTCGGCGACTGGTACTTCATGACCTACGCCTCCAAGTGCTTTCCCAAAGGGCAGTATTTCAATCACAGTCCCGAACACAAGGCCTTCCGCGCCGCGCTGGCGGAACGCTTCGCCCTGCCGGAGGAAGCCCCCGCGCCGTTCCGCGACAATCAGCTCGTGAGTTGCCTGGCGATGACGCGGGATTTCAAGAGCTGGATTCGCTGCGGGGTGATGACCAACCCCACCGAGCATGATCACGATGTCATCATCTTCCCTGAGAAGATCGGCGGACGGTTCGCGGTGTTGACCCGTCCCCTCATCAGCGGGCCTCAATACGGCATTGACGCCCCGGCCATCTGGCTGGCGCAGACCGACAACCTGCTGGATGTCTCGGATCGCCGCGTGATTGCCGGGGCGCGCTGTGATTGGGAGGGCAACAAGATCGGTGCCAACTGTCCCCCGATCAAAACCGACAAGGGCTGGCTGATGATCTACCACGGGGCGGGCAAGGATCGCACCTACCGCCTGGGGGCCATGCTGCTGGATTTGGTGGACCCGACGGTGGTGCTGCATCGCACACCCGAGCCGATCTTCGAGCCTGAGTTGGAGTGGGAGATCAAGGGGTGCCACAACTGGGCCGGCGGGGTGGTGTTCCCCTGTGGCAACATCGTCAAGGACGGGCAATTGATGGTCTATTACGGCGCGGCGGACAAATACGTCGGCCTAGCCACGGTGGACTTGGCGGCGTTCGTCAACTTCCTGACGGGCTGCCCGGCGATGTAATAAGACGGGCTTCACAACAATGGACACGATTACACAAGGCTTGGTGGTTGATCTAGCCCAGCGGCACGCCGAGGCTGAGATGATTACGGAAGCGGCGCGGGCAGAGGCGGGCCAACGCGCGCGGGCCGCAATGAACACCGGGCCGTTTACGGTCACCGACAAGAAGCAGCCGCCCCCGGGCGGGACGCCGCACGACTATTGGAGCATGGGCAAGTATTGGTGGCCGAATCCCGGCACGGCCGATGGTCTGCCCTATGTGCGCCGCGACGGTGTAAACAATCCCGAGGCGAGGGATGAACGCTTTGACAGGAATCGACTCGAGGCGCTCTGCACGACAGTAGCAGCGCTGACCCACGGCTGGCTGGCGCAGGGGGACGTGGCCTTTGCCGGGAGGGCCACACTGCTGCTGCGGACTTTCTTTCTCTCGCCCACGACACGGATGAATCCATCGCTGACGTATGCGCAGTCCATTCCCGGCATCTGTGACGGTCGCGGCATAGGCATCATCGACACGGCGTGCTTCGTCGCACTGCTTGAGCATGCGTTGCTTCTGGAGGCCCAGGGGAGCTTGTCAGGCGCGGACGGCCGGGCTTTGCGAGACTGGTTTGCCGCCTACCTTGACTGGCTGCTGACCAGCCGCAACGGCCTTGATGAACGGGCCGAAATAAACAACCACGGGACATGGATGGACGTTCAGTTGGCCGCGTTCGCGTTGTTCACAGGCCAAAGTGGGATCGCACGAACGGTACTCCGGGAGGTGCCATCGCGCCGGATCGAAAAGCAGATCAAGCCCGACGGGCGTCAGCCGCACGAACTGGCGCGAACCAAGTCGTTCAACTACAGCCTTTTCAATCTCAAAGCGCTGTTGATGCTGGCGCAACTGGGGCGACAGATGGATATCGATTTGTGGTCCTATCGCGGCACCGACGGCCGTTCGATCCGCCTGGCGCTGGAGTTCATGCGCCCCTACGCCGATCCGCAGACACCCTGGCCCTTCAAGCAGATCGCCACGAACAAGGACGCGGAACATGGAAATGAAGACCGTGATCCCCGCGGGGGACTGTCGCGTCTTCTGCGACAAGCCGATGGTTTCGAGAAAGACCGCCCATCGCAAGGCGCGGCTTCCGCATTCGACGACAATGCCACCAATCAAGGATCATGACGATGCCGACAGGTTCCCGCTCCGCCCATCCCAACATTCTGCTGTTGACGAGCGATGAGCACCGCGCTGATGTCGCCGGCTACGAGGGCAACGCCGTGGTACGCACGCCAACACTGGATCGGCTGGCGGCGCGGGGGGCGTGGTTTGCCAATGCCTACTGCACCTCGCCGGTCTGCGTGCCCTCGCGGCAGAGCTTTCTCTCCGGCAAGATGCCCAGCGAAATCGGCTGCCGATGCTTCGGCGATCCGTTTGATTCCTCCATCCTCACCTTCCCCGGCCACTTGGCGCGGCACGGCTACAACACCGTGGCCTTCGGCAAGATGCACTTCGAGGACTACGACCAACTCCACGGCTGGACATCGCGGCCTGTGGGCGACATCGGCACCCGCGCCGGCACGCCACGCTACGAGCAAGCCGCGATTCCCAAGGGTGATGCCAAGGCCTACAAGCAACGGGGCATGGGCTTCTGGGGGCCCAAGAAGGAAGTTCGCAACGCCCGCGCCGTTGGCGCGGAGGAAGGCAAGATCGGCAAGGAACGCCGCATGACCGATGAGGTCTGCCACTACATCCGCGAATACTTCGGCGACACGTGGTACGACCGGCCGCACGGGGAAACGCCACTGTGCCTATGTCTTTCGTTGGGCAACCCGCACTATCCCTTCCAGTGTGAGAAGGAGGCCTTGGATTATTACATTCGCCGGGTCACGCCGTTTCTCCAAGGCCCGCCCAACGACCACCCCTGCCACACGCAATACGCCGTGAGCGTCGGCCAGGACACCACGGAGCGGGAAATCCTCCGCGCCACGGCCGCTTACTACGGGCAGGTCCAGTTCATTGATGAAATGTACGCCCGTGTCCTGGATGCGTTTGAGCAGGTCAACGCGCTGGACGATCTGGTGATTCTCTATTGGTCGGATCACGGCGAGATGCTCGGACAGCACGGGCTGTGGGAAAAGAAGCAGTTTTACGACGCTTCAGCGCGGGTGCCGCTGGTCATCCATGATCCACGGCAATCTTCCGAAGGAACCGGGGGACGGCGGGTTGATGAGGTGGTTTCGTTGCTGGATTTGTTCCCGACACTGTGCGATTTGGCGGGCGTTGATGTCCCGGGGGATTTGCCCGGTTCGAGCCTGCTGCCGTTGATGCGAGGCGAGGCTTCGGGGTGGCGTGACGAGGCGGTGTCGGAGCTTTGGAGTTGGTATCACCAGTGTGACAATCGGGGCAGTTTCATGATCCGTGCCGGGCGTCACAAGTTTGTGCGTTACCACCACGCGGATTACCCCGACCAGCTTTTCGATCTCGTGGCCGATCCGACTGAAAGCGTGAACCTGGCGCAAGACCCGGCCAGCGCGGAAGTGCTGGCGCGGTTTCGTCGGCGGGCGGTGGAACTGTATCCTGATACCGAGCGCTTGAGTACGCAGGGCAAGTTGTAAATGCGACGCCACTGGCCGAAGCGCCCAGATCGCTTGCCTGTTTAAGAGGAAACACGAATCCGATGAGTGCCCGTCCAAATCTCGTCTTTGTTTTTCCCGATCAGATGCGGGCCTTTTCCTGTGCCTACCGCCAGGATGCCGACCCGGTGATCACGCCCAACATCGACCGCTTTGCAACGCAAGGGCTGACGCTGACGCACGCGGTGAGCAACTATCCGGTGTGCAGCCCGTACCGCGCCATGCTCATGAGCGGGTGCTATCCACACACCAACGGCGTGCCGGGCAACTGCAACTCCATGCCCGGACGCGAAAACTGGCAACTGCGCCAAGAACTCACCTGCTTCACTGATGTGCTCAACCAAAGCGGCTACAGCATCGGGTACATCGGCAAGTGGCACTTGGAAGCGCCGTATGAGCCTTACATCATGCCCCCGCGCGGCAACCCGCCGGTGGTGTGGAACGAATACACCCCGCCCCATCGCCGTCACGGCATCCACTACTGGCACGGGTACAACACCTACGACGACCACTTCAATCCCGAGTACTGGATCGGGGATGCGCCGCGTGAAAAACGCACCGTCATCCACCAATGGTCGCCGGAACACGAAACCGACACCGCCATCAATTTCCTGCGCAACACCGGGGGCGGTTACCGCGACGGGAACAAACCCTTCGCCATGTTCGTCTCGCACAACCCGCCCCACACCCCGTTTGACAAAGTGCCCGCCAAGTATGTCCAGCGCTATGGTGACGCGACACCCGCCGAACTGCTGACGCGGGGCAACGTCGATCTCACCGGCGATCATCCCTCCACGGTCAAAGCACGCGACCACGTGAAAAATCATTTCGCCATGATCACCGGCGTGGACGAACAGTTCGGGCGACTCCTTGACGAGATTGAGGCCCAGGGACTGGCCGACAACACGCTGGTGGTGTTCTGCTCCGATCACGGCGAGATGATGGGTAGCCAGACACGAATGCACAAAGGCGTGTGGTACGAGGAATCGCTGCGTGTGCCGTTCATCGCGCGGTTCCCCGGCAAGCTGACGGCGGGAGCGTCCGATGACCTGCTGCTGGGCGCTCCTGACATCGCCCCAACCCTGTTGAGTCTGCTGGGCCTTGGCGGCGATATTCCCGATTCGTGGCAGGGAACCAACCACGCCGGGGTGTTGACCGGCGGCGACGGCACCGGGGGCGACCGGCCCGATTCCGCGCTGTATATCAACTGTGAAAATCAGGCCCGTGGCCTGCGCACGCATCGCTATACCCTAGCCCGCCAACACAAACTGTTTATCAGCCCCTTGGAAGCCGGCCCCAACGCCGCGGCGTTCCCGCTCACC
>JBBRGB010000169.1:0-7688 GCA_038241095.1 Phycisphaerales bacterium | reverse complement strand
GTCATCGTTAAAAGCCGTTGCCGACATGGCCCGGCGAATCTTCCACCACGCTTCCCAAGCCGCGGCATCGTTGCCCAAGTCGGCCACGCCCGTGACCTGTGCCAAGGCGGTGAAGGCGGCGTCCCGCGCGCCCAGCGACGGGTCTTGCCCGGCGATGGACAGCAGCGTGGCGACAGTGGCTTGCGTGCGCTGTTGCGCCAAGGCGCGGATGGCGGCGCGACGCAGCGGCAACGGGGTGCGACTGTCGTTGGCCAGTTGCGCCAGTTGAGCGTGCGGGCCTGGCGTTGACGCCGGGGCGTCTTCGCAGCGACCCACGGCGGCGATGGCGTCGTCGAGCAAGGCCCCGTCGCTGGCGCGCAGCAGTTCCAACAGCAGCGGCGCGAAGGTCGCCGGCGGGCCTTGCGGTGCGGCGGCCAGGGCTTGGAGAATCGCCCGCTGCGTCACCGGGTCGGGCGAGGTCGCCAGTTGAATCCGCAGCGTTTGCAGCGCGGCCGACTGAGCGGAGGCGAGCATGGCGGCGGCGGCGTCACGGCGATCCGCCAACGTGGCCTCGGCGTTGCTGAGCTGGTTAGCCTGAGTGGCCAAGGTGGCGGGTGGATCAAGGGAAACCGGGGGCTGCGCGGCGGCGGGTTGCGCTAGGGGGAAAAGCAGTCCTAGCACTGCGCAGAAAAGTAAGCGATGTCGCGCATGGCGCACGGAGTCAAAACTTCTAGCCGCGGCGTCCCCGCCGCGCGTCCCCCGAACAACAAATTGATTCCACGAACTGTTTTTCATGAGGGGCAACGCAAGACGCACGCCTGACCGGCTTATAATATCGGCACAAGCCCCGCCGGTCGCTCTGCCCAGGCGCGATTAACCGATAAGAACTTGACCTCACCCTTTCCCCGCACCGGTGGGCCTCGCCATGAACCAATGGTTTGACGCCGAGCAACACGCCCAACGCGCCCGCGCGTTTTTTCAAGCCGGGCAGTGGAAGCGCGCCTTGAGCGAAATCCAGGCGGCGCTGGAAGTCATCCCCGACAACCACGAGTGGCACTTCGGCATGGGCCTGACCTTGGACGCCCTGAAGCGTTACGACGAGGCTGTGCGATGCTACGAAACGGTGCTCAAGCTCCACGGCCAGGACGTGGAAACGCTGCTGCATTTGGGTGCCGACCTCATCCGCATCCAGCAGCCGGCCCGCGCCATCGGGCCGCTGCGTCGCGCCAGCCAACTCGCCCTCGATTGCGAAGAGTCCTACTGCTATCGCATCGCCGCCCACGCCCAACTCGGCCAGCACGATGAGGCCGAGGTCATGTTCTACTTGGCGCAACAGATCAAAGAAGATTGCCCGCGTTGTTTCCTGCACCTGGCCAACTCGTTGGAAATGCGAAATCAGACGGCCAAGGCTTTGTGGTGCTGGCAACAAGTCATTCGCATCGACCCGCGCATGCCCGAAGTGAGCGCCAACATCGCCCGCATTCACTGGCGTCAAGGGCGACTGGCCGAAGCCCGCGAGTCGTATTTGCAGGCGCTGCGCCTTGAACCCGGGCGGATTTCGCTCTTGCGCGAAGTCGCGGCCCTGTTGACGGAAATGGGCCTGCGCTTAGAGGCCGCCGACAAACACCGGCGCATCTTGGAGCAAGACCCGGAGAGTGCCGAGGCGCATCTGCGGCTGGGTGAGTTGGCGATGCGCGACGACCACCTCGACGCCGCCCAACGCGCCTTGGATCGCGCCAGGGCGCTGGATAATGAACTCTGGGGCCTGCATCTGCGCTTGGCGCAGGTCGCCATGCGTCGCGGCGATGCGGCCACGGCCCGCGCGGCGCTGCTGACGGAAATCAAGAGCAAATACCGCAAGCATGAACCCGAACTTACCACCGACATTATGCGGCTGCTCTTTGAGTTGGGCATGTACCGCCACGCCGTGGGCCGCGCCACACGGGAACTCAAAGGCGTTTACACCACCACCCACGAGACGTTCCGCGCCGAGATGCTGCTGTTTCGCGGCGTGGCGTGGCTGAGGTTGGGCGTGCTGCCCCGCGGCATCGCCGACTGCCGCGCCGCACTGCGCATCGCGCCCCGCAACGCGGTGGCCATGCACAACCTGGCGCTGGCGTACATGCGGCGGCAACGTTTGACGCAGGCGACGTTCTGGCTCCGCCGAGCGCAGGCACTGGCACCCGACGACGTGGAACTCAAACGCCTCCGCCGGGGTCTGCGCTGGGCACGGGTCAAGGCTCTGGCGCGCGCACCGTGGCGCTGGTTGCTCAACCACCTGTAACGCAAGCCCACGGATGAAGAATGAAATTTTCAAGCCCACAGATGAGTCGCGGCTTTGAGCGGCTCTTCTGTGGGATGACCAAGGGATGACCTGTGCCGCCTCTGGGGGCGATGTGCGTCCCGGGCATTCCTGGACCATCCCACGGAAGCCGTCCAAAGCGACGGCATCCGTGGGCTTGGGCGGTTTTCACCTGAGGGTTTGCGAAGTTTTCTTTGTCACGCGATCTTCCCCGCTCCCGCCTGCGGAAAGCTCACTTCCAGCCACACCGTGTCCTTGTCAAACACCACCTTGGCCTCACGCAGACTTGCGGGCATCAACATCGTGTCACCGGCCACAAACGTCACCGGCCCACCGGCACGCGGGTGCTTGCCGTGCCGCGCGGGATAGCCCGGCGAAATCCGACCCGCACCCTCCAGCACCATCCAAACCGTCGGCTGATCGTAAGGAATCTCCTGCTCATATCCCTCACTCATCCGCACCTTCTCCATGCGAAAATGCTCGCACGAAACCAACTTGCTCACCGTGGTGAACATCCCGGCAATGTGCGTCCGCTTCTCATATTCCTTCGTCCGCGCCGGGCCAAAGTGCATCGACGCCAACGCCGCTTCGACGTGCAACTCCCGCCCTTCACGCCCCCAGTCGTACACGCGAAACGTGGTGTCGCTGGGCGTCTGCACTTCCGCCACCAGAATGCCACCGCCCAAGGCGTGAACCGTCCCGCTGGGCAGGTAGTGGCAATCACCGGCCTTCACCGGCACGCGAATCATCAACGCCTCCACTTCCGCTTGCGTGCCCGTGGTGATGGCTTGGCGGATTTGTTCGGCGGTCACGCCTTCGTGCAGGCCCTTGTAAATCACCGCCTCCGGCTCGGCGTGGACGATGTACCAGGCCTCGCTCTTTAAGTGCGCCTCGGGATGGCTCGCGGCATACGCGGCCGAGGGGTGAACCTGCACGGAAAGATTTTCCCGAGCGTCGAGATACTTCACCAGCAAGGGAAACTCGCCATCGTCGGTCAGGGGCAGATCGCCGGTGAGGGCTTGGCCGAATTGGGCGATGGCTTCGTGGAGCGTTTTGCCTTCGAGCGGGCCTTGGGTGATGACGGAACGGGCCTGGCCTCCCCCGCCCCCGCTGACACTGGTGGAACCCAGGTCGGCGATCTCCCACGACTCGCCGATGAGGTTGTCAGCCCCGCCGGGCAGGGTGCGGCCCAGCTTTTCCAGGGTTCTGCCGCCCCAGACCTTTTCTTTGTAAATGGGTGTGAATTTCAGGGGATATAGGGTTTCTTCAGACATTTTCAATCCTTGCCATTGATTTAACCGCAACCGTGTGGAACAATAAGGGGTAGTACAGTGTACGGAGCCGACATTATGAACACTCAGCATACATCAGGCCGAATTGGAAACGTGACTTTGTCGCTGACCGCGGTCTTGCTCGGGGCACTGGCCTGCGGGCCGTTGACCGGGACGGCGTCGGGGGCCGAGGCCCAACGGGTCATCGACCTTAACGACACCCAGCGTGTCATCGACAGCGGCGCGGCGGGACGATTGGCGGAGCTGTCACGACATTACGCTCAACAAGGCCAGGTGCGAACCATCACCGCCAGCCCGTTGCGCGCGGCCCCCCGGATTGCCGACCCCCGGACTGCCGACCCCAAGCCTGTCGAGATCGAAGTCGTGGGAGAGGCCACCGCATCGGACGACAACCCGCAAAGCACATCCTCCGTTCGTCATGCCACGTTGGTCAATGACATGCAAACCCGCACCGAGGCGATTGTCGCCGCGGATCAACCCGAAGCCGCGCAGTGGGCCGCGAGCGCCAAAGATGTGGTTGTGGATGGCGCGACCGAGGCCGAAGCGCCGCTGATCAACATGCGACGTTCCCGAACAAGCTTGCGCTTGGCGGGCGACGATAACCACCCTTCCAACAACGACACCGCAACGCACATCGCCAGCGCTCTGCCGGAGTACGACAACCCCCGGCCGGCGTTGCCCGCATTCCCCGTATCCGGTTTCGCCCCCGGCCAACAAAACAATGACGGCAGCGCCACCGCCCGCGCCTTGGTGGCCAACAACCAAACTCCCGCCACCGCCGCCTGGGCTTCAGGCTACCACGGCCAAGGCCGCGCCAACGTACAAGCCCAGCAACCCCAGCAATACGAGCGCATCGTCACCTCCGGCCTGCCCATCGCCTTTGGCCAAAACGCCATTCCCGCCGCGTTTGGCCCCAATGTCATTTACCGCCCGGTGACGCAATCCCGCCCCGATTACCACCGCCCCCGCGTTTATTCCCAACCCGTATACGGATACCCCGGCTACGTTTACTACGGCAATTACCCCCAAACCCGCGTCGTCGCCAGCACCACCACCCTGGCCACCGGCGGCGGAACCTTCACCCAAACCACCGTTTACACCGTCCCGGCCTACCCCCGTTACGGCCCGTATTACGGCCACCACCGCCCACCCATTATCTGCCAACCCGTCGCCCCCGAACAATCCGGCATCTCCATCCGCGTCCGCTTCTGATACCCGCAAACACATGACCATTTCAGGCATGACGGTTTCCGGTGGCGCACGCGGCTAACCGTGCCAAGCCTATGATTTTTCGCCATGCCCCAGCCACCCGACTCCGGACCCGGATCCGCGCAACTCCTTGAACTCCAACGCCAAGCCGCAAGGCAACTGGGCGTCAATGTCGCCCGTCGCCACATCTTTCTCTGTTGCGATCAGACCAAGGCCGACTGCTGCGACAAGCAACAGGGCATCATCGCTTGGGAATACTTAAAACGGCGACTCCGCGAATTAAACCTTTCGGAGTCCGGCGGCATCTACCGCACCAAGGCCAACTGCCTGCGCATCTGTCAGGGTGGCCCGATTGCCGTGGTTTATCCCCAAGGCGCTTGGTATCACCACTGCGACCCGCCCGTGCTGGAGCGCATCATCCAGGAACACCTCATCGCCGGCCGAGTGGTTGAGGATTTCCTCATCACCCAACATCCGCTGACGGACGAGAAGTAGCGCCCCCGGTTTGGCGCAATATTTATTTTCACACGTGCCGCTTGCTCAAAACCACGCTGGCGGGTAGGCTTGGGGCGTTAGGCCGTGTCTTGCAATCGCCAACATGGTGAAAGTCGCGGCCTGTCAAGCGTCACGGTGGCGCGAAACACGAACCAGCCCCTTGCGGAGGTGTGCCCATTAGTCGAGGTCGCTTTCAACCGTCGAAGCCTGTCGGCAAGCAGTTACGCATCAACGACCAGATTCGCCTCTCGCCCGTCCGTCTCATCGATGACGATGATGAGCAGGTGGGCGTTATCGATTTGCTCGAAGCCAAACGCCTCGCCAAGGAAGCCGGCCTCGATCTCGTCGAGGTCGCACCCCAGGGCCAGCCGCCCGTTTGCCGCATCATGGACTACGGCAAGTGGAAATACCAACAGAAGAAAAAAGAGCAGAAGGCCCGCACCCACTCCAAGCAAAGCGAGTTGAAGGAAGTGCGACTCCGGCCCAAGATCGACGACCACGACTTGGACATCAAGATGCAACACGCCAAGGGCTTCCTGGCCGATGGCGACAAGGTGCAGTTCACCATGTTGTTCCGTGGCCGGGAAATGATCCACCGCGACATCGGCTTCAACGCCATGCGCGCCATCCGCGATGACCTGGCGGCGATGTCCAAGATCGAGGCCGAGCCACGCATGATGGGCAAACGCATGACCATGGTGCTAGCCCCGGAACGCAAACAGCAGCAGCCCGCCCACAAACCCGCCGCCCCCGCCCCCGGAAGTGCCGCCGGTAGTTCCCCCGCAAAGCCGGCCACCCCCAAGCCCGCGGCGAAACCCGTGGCCCCCGCGCCCGCGGATGCAACGGCCCAAACCCAGGGATGACCTGTGCGTCCGCATCCACGCTTGCGGTTTAGCGTCACCCGCGCCATCGATCCCACAGAAGAGTCCGTGCAAAGCCACGGCCTCATCTGTGGGCTTGAATCCTTTCTGACTTTTAGCCGCGGCGTCCCCGCCGCGCGTCCGAATAGACACCCCCTTCACTCCACCACGATCCCCGCGGGGTCGAACGTCGGCTTGGGATATTTCGGCTTCATCGACTCCAACGTTTGCACCAGCACCTGCGCCACCAGCAGATCGCGGAACCAGCGCTTCTCGGCGGGCACGATGTACCACGGGGCGATGTCCGTCGAGCAACGCATGAAGACCTCCTCATACGCCTTCATGTACCCGTCCCAGCGGGCGCGTTCCTTCAAGTCCGCGGGGTCGAACTTCCAATGTTTTTTGGGGTTGTCCAGTCGCCGTTGCAGGCGATCTTTCTGATAGTCCTTGGAAATGTGCAGATAGAACTTCACGACCCGCGTGCCCTCGTCGCTCAACATGCGTTCAAAGGCGTTGATGTGTTCGTAGCGCCGTCGCCAGACGGTGGAGGGGGCGAGGTCTTTGACGCGGACGATCAGGACATCTTCGTAGTGCGAGCGGTTGAATACGCCGATCTTGCCGCGTTGGGGGGTCGCGGCGTGGATGCGCCAGAGGTAGTCGTGCGCCAGTTCGTTTGACGAGGGGCCTTTGAAGCCGTGGACGTTGACGCCTTGGGGGTTGATGCCGGTGAACACCTTGCGGATGGTGCTGTCCTTGCCGGCCGTGTCCATCGCCTGAAAGACGACGAGCAGGGCCTGGGTTCCCTGGGCGTAGAGCAGTTCCTGAAGATTGGAAAGTTTGTGGCGACAATCGTTCAAGGCATCGCGGGCCTGGTCTTTGTCGAGGCCGCCATCGGCGTTGGTGTCGATGGCGTCGAGTTTGACGCGGCGCATGGGCTTGGCGCGGAAGTCGTCGAGATTGTCGATGAGCTGGCAAGGTTGGGGCATGGGGTTACTGTAGCACGGTTGATGAATGAATCCGCAAGCACACGGATGAGAAAGAATTGCAAGCCCACGGATGCCGTCGCCGCGACGGCTTCCGTGGGATGACCTGTGCCCCCCTTCCCACGCGCGCGATCGATCCCACAGATGAAACCGTTCAAAGCAACGGTTTCATCTGTGGGCTTGGATCACAATACTCATCAGACGCCGCGGTGTTGCGTCTTGACCTACCATTGCGGTTCATGGAAACACTTGTTCAACAAGAGAACGTAAACCCGGGGCCGGGACTGCTGCGGCCCACGCTCTCCCTGTGGAGGCGGGAGATGGTGCGCTTCTGGCGGCAGAAGAACCGCGTGGCCAGCGCTTTGTTAACGCCCATTATTTTTTGGGTGCTGCTGGGGTTTGGGTTTTCAGGGTCGTTTAATGCGGGGTCCGAGATTCCGGGGGCGCTAAACCCCAAGGGTGTGGGGGACGCAGTGGGTGTGACCTACCTCGAATACTTCTTCCCCGGCACCATCGTTTTCATCCTCCTTTCCACGGCCATCTTCTCCACCATCAGCGTCATCGAAGA